>NZ_CP094241.1:1867978-2179308 GCF_022749495.1 Neisseria macacae ATCC 33926
ACTACAATAACAGAACAACAGATAAATACCCATATCGGACTAATCGTCAGCAAACTCTTAAGAGGCATGCTTTTACGATCAACATAGAATATTTGCCCATCTTGAGTTACCGCATTGCTAGACAACCCAGCAACCATTTTTTTCAAGCTATTTTGTGAATTTTGAAGAGCCATTTCATCTAAAATATAACGTCCCTTGAAGCCCAAATTGATTACACTCAAATATGCCTCAGCGATCAAAGAATTGGCACTGCCTGTTTTGCACAGCTTTTCAATTTTGTCGCACAATACATCGCCTGCATTGTATGATTGGAAGAAATGTACTTGCATGGGATTCATTTCCCACACTTCTCGATCACTTCCTTGCAAATTCTGCAATGCAACCTCATCCAAAAGCGCACACTGCGCATAAGAAATCTCTTCAATCTCCTCTGCACTACGACCAGAGCTTGCTAAATTCTTTCTTAAATTCTCTACCAAAGTTTTGCCATACTCATACCATGTTGAGGCATGCTCGGGACTAAAACCTGCCGATAATGCGGATACGGTCAAAGCAGTATCTCTTAATTCACTTCGAATCAATGGATTATGGTTCATATTAAATACTCACTACTGCAAACAAGCTTAAATGTAAATTGGGTATAGATGTTGGAACGTAAATACTACATACCTGCGATTGCATCATTCTTGAAAATGCCACATGCCGTTTGTCTAATCTGAAGTAAACATTATCCATTCGGAACGGCAAACCAGGAGGGGTTTGATTCAACAACTGCAAAGGCACTCCCATTACTGCCGTATTGATAACGCGTTCCACGTCTTCAGGTGCACCAATTTTGCTAACCAATGGCAATTGCTTCTGCAATTCAGCAAAAACAACGGAATCAGAATGTGCCGAGATATAAAACTCCGCATTATCATCAATTCTGCTGTCAAATATCTGCGCTCGCCAATGTGTGGATTTTGTATGTTCTAACGACAATTCGATGACAGGCGATGGAATGACTTCATCTAACAGACTGCGGATTTTCAACTCCAAACGGTTGAAGGTTCCAAACAGATCAAAATGATCGTATGGTTCCATCTCATTCACAGATTCACTCACCCTGAATGTGTACAACATACCAAGTAAACGAACCAAGAGCTTATAAAGCTCCTCTGGATGTTGCTGCGGGTAATCATTCAAATGTTTCAATTCAGGATAAATCGTATTTAATCCGTGCAAGAACCAGAACAAGGTCGAGTCAGACACAGAAAAATCGACCGTATTTTCACTACGCGCCCGGCGGCGGGCAGATAAGTTATCTATACGGGACAACACCAGCAAAGTGATTCTATTCAGACATGAAAGTAAAACTTCCGAACCTGTAATCGACAATAATGGAGGGATGTAGTCTTTAGACCAAATCAATGCTCCATTCTCGTTTTTTTCCACTACGCCGATGGGGCATGTAATGTAATCGTCATTATCCTCGAAATCAAAACGAATTTGTAAATTTAATTGCTCAACGGCAAGTTCTGCCTCCTCAGCGGAAAATAAATCCTCAACTTGCTCGAACTTTTTCACAAACCGTCTGGGGGTATTTCCAGCCCCGTTTTCATCCACCAAATTCGGTACATGCGCTTGATAAACCGGGAGAGCCAGCAACACTGTATTTCGCGCTCTCATAGGCAGGCTATTAATATCACGAACTTCAACAGAGCCACTGCCCGACTGCAAGTCGATTAGAGTTCCGTCCGGCAGGCAGGCCTGAAGCTCATTCAATTTAATTTTTCCTAATTCAAGCGTCTGCTGGTCGAACTCGCAACGAAAACATCCCCACCTGAATTCACCCATCAATTTTATTACTGTTGCATAAATGTAACTATTAAAAACGTTTTGTTGTTGGAAGTGCTGAGGAGAGAGCAAGACACCCTCTTCCCATAATGGTTTATGAAATTTCACTGTTTATACCTTTTAAATACCTTTTGTCAGATAAATTTTGAATGCAATAGACAACAGTATACCTAACATTTATACTATTTAGATAGAAATATATCCAAATTTAGTATTTATATTTCATTTGAAACGAAAGATTTTCCCTTCAACACATAACAGAGAATAGGATTAGCCGTGAGCAAAAGTTTCCAAAACGAAGTTCCACCTTCACGTATCAATATCAAACTAGACCTCCATACCGGAGGCGCACAGAAAAAAGTCGAGCTTCCGCTCAAACTTTTAGTCACCGGTGATTACAGCAATGGTCAAGACAAACGCGACCTTGCCGAAAAAGAAAAAGTCAATATCAACAAAAACAACTTTGATTCCGTATTGTCCGACTTCAATCCTAAAGCCAACCTGACTGTGAAAAACACCCTCTCTCCTGCCGGCGGCGAGATGAACATCAATTTGAATTTCAAATCTATGCGGGATTTCCATCCGGAACAAATTGCACAAAATGTTCCCGAGCTGCGCGCTTTATTGGCTATGCGTAACCTGCTCCGTGACTTGAAATCCAACCTGTTAGACGATTCTGCATTCCGTCGCGAACTGGAAACCATCTTGCGTGACGAAAATCTGTCTGCCGAACTGCGCGACCGCCTCGAAAAAATTGCACCTGTTAACAAATAAAACACAAGGTCGTCTGAAAACACCCGTAAGGATTTAAAATATGCAAAAACGCCAAGAAGCCCAAACAACCGTTATAGAACAAGAAAACACAGCCAGTGTTTATGAAACACTGTGTCAAAAAATCAACTTAAACGCCGTCGACTCCGTCATCGATATCGAACAGTTCCAAAGCGCCGAAAAAATGTCCGAAGCCTCTGCGGATGAACGTATCGCAGCAGCGGTCAGCGTATTTTTAAAGATGATTCAGGACTCATCTCAAAAAGTAGAACGCCTCGACAAAAGTCTGTTGGACTACCACATCGCACGCATTGACGAACAGCTCAGCCGCCAATTAGATGAAATCCTCCATAACGAAGAATTCCAAAAAATCGAATCTGCATGGCGCGGTCTGAAATTCTTGGTTGACCGTACAGACTTCCGTCACAATGTTAAAATCGAAATCCTCGACGTCTCCAAAGAAGACTTGATTCAAGACTTTGAAGATGCCCCTGAAATTGTCCAAAGCGGACTGTATCGCCACACCTATAGCAACGAATACGACACCCCGGGCGGCGAACCTATCGGCGCAGTCATCTCCAACTACGAATTTGACCGCAGCCCGCAAGACATGGCTTTACTGCGCAATATTTCACGCGTCTCCGCCTCTGCACACATGCCATTCATCGGCTCTGTCGGCCCATCTTTCTTCGGTAAGGAAAGCATGGAAGAAGTCGCCGGCATTCAGGACTTGGCGAACTATATGGACCGTGCCGAATACATCAAATGGAAAAGCTTCCGAGAAACCGATGATGCGCGCTATATCGGCCTGACCCTGCCCCGCTTCCTTGCTCGTCTGCCTTACGGTAGCGATACAGTTCCTGTACGCAGCTTCAATTACGAAGAACAAGTTAAGGGCACCGAACACGATCGTTACTTATGGGCAAACGCATCCTTTGCCTTCGCTGCCAACATGGTTCGCAGCTTCATCAACAACGGCTGGTGCGTTCAAATCCGCG
Source organism: Neisseria macacae ATCC 33926 (assembly GCF_022749495.1). Taxonomy (NCBI): domain Bacteria; kingdom Pseudomonadati; phylum Pseudomonadota; class Betaproteobacteria; order Neisseriales; family Neisseriaceae; genus Neisseria; species Neisseria macacae. The sequence continues at coordinate 1,871,584 of NZ_CP094241.1, forward strand.
GACCACAAGCCGGCGGTCTAATTGAAGACTTGCCTATCCATATGTATGATTTGGGTACCGGCAATCAAGTAAAAATCCCTACCGAAGTCCTGATTCCCGAAACCCGCGAATTTGAATTTGCCAATTTGGGCTTCGTACCGCTGTCTTTCTATAAAAACCGCGATTACGCCTGCTTCTTCTCGGCCAACTCAACACAAAAACCTGCGCTCTACGAAACCAAAGAAGCAACGGCAAACAGCCGCATCAATGCCCGTTTGCCTTACGTTTTCCTGCTTTCCCGTCTGGCTCACTATCTCAAGCTGATCCAACGCGAAAACATCGGTACAACCAAAGACCGCCGTATGCTCGAACTGGAATTGAACACTTGGATCAATACATTGGTTACTGAAATGACAGACCCAAGCGACGAGTTGCAGGCAACACATCCTCTGCGTGAAGCCAAAGTCTTGGTTGAAGATATCGAAGACAACCCCGGCTTCTTCAAAGTCCGTCTGTTTGCCCGTCCTCACTTCCAAATCGAAGGCTTGGATGTGAACCTGTCCTTGGTATCTCAAATGCCGAAAGAGAAAAAATAAACCCTTGAATAACGGTATCGCATGATTTGTCTTCCATATATTCATGCAATGAATCATTAAGACAGCAGAGCCTTAATCGTTTACTGCTGAAGACAATCTAAAATGATGCTGGACTCAAGCGGTCGTTCTGTATTTGCTACATGAACGACCGCTTTATTTTTTGGCAAATGAAATTCATTAGGACGACATCGCGTTTTCTCCTTATATAGTGGATTAAATTTAAATCAGGACAAGGCGAGGTAACGTCGTCCTGGTTTAAAGTTAATCCACTATATTGAGACCTTTGCAAAATTCCCCAAAATCCCCTAAATTCCCATCAAGACATTTAGGGGATTTTCCATGAGCACCTTCTTCCAGCAAACCGCACAAGCCATGATTGCCAAACACATCGACCGCTTCCCATTATTGAAGTTGGATCAGGTGATTGATTGGCAGCCTATCGAACAATACCTGAACCGTCAAAGAACCCGTTACCTTAGAGACCACCGCGGCCGTCCGGCCTATCCCCTGTTGTCCATGTTCAAAGCCGTCCTGCTCGGACAATGGCACAGCCTCTCCGATCCCGAACTCGAACACAGCCTCATCACCCGCATCGATTTCAACCTGTTTTGCCGTTTTGACGAACTGAGCATCCCCGATTACAGCACCTTATGCCGCTACCGCAACTGGCTGGCGCAAGATGACACCCTGTCCGAATTGCTCAAACTGATTAACTGCCAACTGGCCGAAAAAAACCTAAAAGTAGAGAAAGCATCCGCCGCCGCCGTTGACGCCACCATTATTCAGACCGCCGGCAGCAAACAGCGTCAGGCCATAGAAGTCGATGAAGAAGGACAAGTCAGCGGCCAAACCACACCGAGTAAAGACAAAGATGCCCGCTGGACAAAGAAAAACGGCCTCTACAAACTCGGTTACAAACAACATACCCGTACCGATGAGGAAGGCTATATCGAGAAACTGCACATCACCCCCGCCAATGTCCATGAGTGCAACCATCTGTCCCCTTTGTTGGAAGGTATTGCCGAAGGCACGACCGTCTATGCCGACAAAGGCTACGACAGTAAGGAAAACCGGCAACATCTGAAAGAGCATCAGTTGTTAGACGGCATTATGCGCAAAGCCTGCCGCAACCGTCCGCTGACGGAAGCGCAAACCAAACGTAACCGATATTTGTCGAAGACCCGTTATGTGGTCGAACAAAGCTTCGGTACGCTGCACCGTAAATTCCGCTACGCCCGAGCAGCCTATTTTGGTCTGTGTAAAGTGAGTACGCAAAGCCATCTGAAGGCGATGTGTTTGAACCTGTTGAAAGCGGCCAACAGGCTAAGTGTGCCTGTTGCTGCCTAAAAGGTGGCCTGGATGCCTGATTATGAGGCGTCCGGGGAGGATTAAGGGGGCATTTGGGTAGAATCGGGAGTGATTGGGGCGGAAACAGCCGAAAACCTGTGTTGGGGTTTCGGTTGTCGGGAGGAGGGCTTTTTTGCAAAGGTCTCATATTATCTAAATGCACTTCAGCCATCTCATTGTTCCATTATTCTTTTATATAGTGGATTAACTTTAAACCAGTACGGCGTTGCCTCGCCTTGCCGTACTATCTGTACTGTCTGCGGCTTCGTCGCCTTGTCCTGATTTAAATTTAATCCACTATAAAAACCAAAAGGTCGTCTGAAACCATTTCAGACGACCTTTTTATGCGTTTATCTCTTTACTTTTATTCCCACTCGATCGTGGCAGGCGGTTTGCCGCTTACATCGTAAACCACGCGGTTGATGCCTTTGACTTCGTTGATGATGCGGTTGGACACGCGGCCGAGCAGCGAGTACGGCAGTTCTGCCCAGTGTGCGGTCATGAAGTCGCTGGTGATGACTGCGCGCAACGCGACGACGTAGTCGTAAGTGCGTCCGTCGCCCATTACGCCGACGGATTTTACGGGCAGGAACACGGCGAAGGCTTGGCTGGTCAAGTCGTACCAAGATGTGCCGTTTTCGTCGGTGGTGTTGCGCAATTCTTGGATGAAAATGTCGTCCGCTTGACGCAGCAAGTCGGCGTATTCTTTTTTCACTTCGCCCAAGATGCGCACGCCCAAACCGGGGCCGGGGAACGGATGGCGGTACACCATTTCACGCGGCAAGCCCAAAGCGACGCCCAGTTCGCGCACTTCGTCTTTGAACAAGTCGCGCAACGGCTCAAGCAGCTTGAGTTTCATGTTTTCAGGCAGGCCTCCGACGTTGTGGTGCGATTTGATGGCGTGGGCTTTTTTGGTTTTCGCGCCTGCGGATTCGATTACGTCGGGGTAAATCGTGCCTTGCGCCAGCCATTTGGCGTTGGTGAGTTTTTTTTCTTCAGCATCAAATACTTCGATAAATTCCGCACCGATGATTTTGCGTTTTTTCTCGGGATCGGTAACGCCGGCGAGTTTCGCCATGAATTGCTCTTCGGCATCGACATGAATCACTTTCACACCCAAATTGCGGGCGAACATATCCATCACCATTTTGCCTTCGTTCAGGCGCAAAAGACCGTGATCGACGAACACGCAAGTCAGTTGGTCGCCGATGGCGCGGTGAATCAGCGCGGCGGCTACGGAAGAGTCCACGCCGCCCGACAGACCCAAAATCACTTCGTCGCTGCCGACCTGTTCGCGGATTTTGGCAACGGCTTCTTCGATGTAGTTCGGCATCGTCCAGCTGGGTTGCGCGCCGCAGATGTCCAAGACAAAGCGGTTCAACAGGGCGCGGCCTTGTTTGGTGTGGGTCACTTCCGGGTGGAATTGGATGCCGTAGAATCGTTTTTCAACGTTTTCCATCATGGCAATCGGGCATGACGGAGTATCGCCGATCACAGCAAAGCCGTTGGGCAGTTTGGATACTTTGTCGCCGTGGCTCATCCATACGTCCAGCGTATTCGGCGCGTCGTCGTAAATATCGCGTGTCAGTTCGCTATCGATGGTTTTGACTTGCGCGTAACCGAATTCGCGCTGGTTGCCGGGCTGAACTTCGCCGCCCAAGTGGTGCGCCATAAACTGCATTCCATAGCAGATACCCAAAACCGGAATACCCAAATCAAAGATGCCGGTATCGGCTTGATAGTCGGATTCGTAAACGGAATTGGGGCCGCCGGAAAGGATGATGCCTTTCGGATTGAAGGCTTTGATTTCGTCCAAAGGCATGTCGAAAGAATGCAGCTCGCAGTAAACATGAGCCTCGCGCACGCGGCGGGCGATCAGCTGGGTAACTTGCGAACCGAAGTCGAGGATGAGGATTTTGTCTTGGGTCATGGCGGAAACTTTGCAGAGTGATAGGGAACGGTCTGACTGTTTCAAAACGGGATTCCGATAACAAAACAGGTCGTCTGAAAACGGCGGATTATACCATTTTCAGACGACCTTTGCAGAGAGAGGGGCTTAGTTATCCTGCTGTTTATGCTGCTTATAAGGCACCATATCGCTGCGCGAAAGCAGCAGCAGGCAGCCCAGTACCATCATTCCCAAAGCAACCAGCGGCGAATAACCGAGCCAGTATTGATTGTGCAGATATACCGCCGCGCCGATATACACCAGCAGCGGGCCTGAAACGATAGACTGCTTGTTGACACCGTCCATCACCAAAACCGCAATCCCCGCCAGCACCATACCGGCGGACACGATGGTCGAAGTTGCGGGCAGGATGTCCGTCGTTTTCAAAAACCAAACGGCACCGAAGATAATCAAAAACAGCGGCAGGAAAAGCGAAGAGCGGGACATGGCGTTACTCCGTAAAATTTCAGACGACCCTGATTATTGGGTCGCAGGGGTCGTCTGAAAAGCCTGAAGAAAGCAATCTTGGGTATGTTTTTGCAAACATAGGGCTTGATGTGTAAAAAGCAGATACAAGTTTGCAGCAGCATCGGCGCCCAGCGTTCCATTCACGCTGTTATCAGTCTCAGCGCACATTTTTCATCAAACGTTGTTTTTCGCGTTTCCAGTCGGCTTCTTTCAGGCTTTGGCGTTTGTCGTGTTGTTTTTTACCCTTCGCCAGACCGATTTCCATTTTGATTTTGCCGCGCGTAAAGTGCAGGTTCAACGGGACGATGGTATAACCCGCACGCTCGGTTTTACCGATGAGCTTGTTGATTTCGGATTGCTTGAGCAAAAGCTTGCGCGGACGGACGGGGTCGGGTTTGACGTGCGTCGAGGCAGTCGGCAGCGCGGTAATATGGCAGCCGACCAGATAAAAAGCGTCTTTTTTCCAGTAGATATAGCTTTCTTTCAGCTGCACCCGTCCGGCGCGGATGGCTTTGACTTCCCAACCTTCCAATACCAGGCCGGCTTCGAGTTGGTCTTCGATAAAGAAGTCGTGAAAGGCTTTTTTATTATTGGCAATACTCATTATTTTGATTCTTCTATACTTTTCAGACGAGCTATTTTATCAGCGCGTCCTAGAAATGAAAATGTTTGAATGTGAATGGATGCGATAAACCTTGAGCGGCCCTGTCCTCAAAATCAAATGCCCGACATTTCATCCGCAAGCCTGCCTTAACGCTATACCGCCCTGTTTATCCTTTATTTCTCTCCATCAACAAAAACAACATCACCGAATTCAATATCAAGATATCGTCGTTCAAACTCGCTTGGGCTTCTTTGTGCAGGCTGAATTTCCCTTCCCATAACGCCCTCAATTTCTTCAAGCGGTACACCAAAGTCCCGTCGGGTCGGGTAATCAAATAAGTAGGGTTGAAAAAAAGACCCGTCAGCGAACCCAGATAAGGAATCTGCCCTGCCATTTTGTCCAATACTGCCACCCACGGATTTTTTTCACGGATATGGAAAAGCAGCTGATCTTCCGCATCCGTCACCTGATAGCTGGTGCGCCAAAGCGACCCGACGCCATCATGCACCACTTTCCCCAACACCTTGCCGGAGGCATCTTGGATGATATAGGTCGCACCAAAATCAATAATCTGTTCCGAATGAATGGTGAATACGGGCGTATCCTGATTGCGATTAGGGAAAACATTAATCAACTCTTTGAGTTTAAACATTTTCTGCCGCGTATAAGCGATTTCGTTACCCGCTTCGTCTTTGACAAAAAAATCATTGGCAATGGATAAAAGTTTGAAATTGAAATAAAGCGGAAAGCGCAGACTTTTGGTTTCATGAGAAGCGCTCATGCTTTCATACATTTTTATATAATCAATCATCAGATTTTTCCTTGCCGTTTTATAGTGGATTAACTTTAACCCGGTACGGCGTTACCTCGCCTTGTCCTGATTTAAAGTTAATCCACTATACATAGAAGATGAATTGAAAGGTCGTCTGAAAGCCGTTATGTGGTTTGAACTGCACCCCAAAAGTTGGACATCCCCTCCAACTCACAAGGTGCAGTTTTTTTATGAGCAAATATACATTACACTTCAAATACCAAGCCGTACTCCACTACCTGCATATACGCAGCCAACAACGTACCGCAGACCACTACGGCATTTCCCGAACCCACCTGAGACGATGGATACGCGCCTATCAAGAAGGCGGCATCGGCGCACTCGAACATCCCCAATCCAAAACCATGCCCCAACACCGCAAAAACCCCTTCATCGCAGATAAACCCGACCAAGAAAAAACACAGGCAGAGCTTATCGAAGAGTTGTGCTATATGCGCGCAAAGGTCGCCTACCTAAAGGAGTTAAAAGCCCTCAGCCAAAAGCGGACCGCAAAGGACAAAGCCAAACCGTCCAAACACTGAGGGCGCAACACCCGCTCAAATACCTGCTGCACATCGCAAACCTGCCCAAAAGCAGCTTTTACTACCATCACCAAGACCGACCCAATCCCGACGAAGCCGACAAAGCCCTCCTTGTCGAAACCTACCGGCGGCATAAAGGACGCTACGGGCAAAGGCGCATTGCCGCAACATTGGATTGGAACCGCAAAAAAGCGGCGCGGTTGATGAGGCAGTTGGAACTGAAAGCCCTCATACGGGCGAAAAAAGCCTACCGCCATCCCGCCATGGGCGAAATATCGGAAAACCTCCTCAAACGCCGGTTCAAAGCCCGAAAGCCCAACGAAAAATGGCTGACCGACGTTACCGAACTCAAAGGGAAGGACGGCAAACTGTACCTCTCGCCAATCTTGGACTTGTTCAACCGCGAGATCGTCGCCTACGCCATGAGCCGCAGAGCCGACAGCGAAATGGTGAAGGAAATGCTCGAAAAAGCCGCCCCCCGTCTGACTGATAAGGGAACGATGCTTCATTCGGACCAAGGTGTGCTGTACCGTACGGCGGGGTATAGGGAATTGCTTGCGGAGCATTCCATGGTTCAAAGCATGTCGCGAAAGGCGAACTGTTGGGACAATGCGCCGATGGAAAGCTTCTTTGCGGTGTTGAAGACGGAGTGTTTCTATAACGCAGGTGAATTGACGGTAGATGAATTGATGAAGCAGATAGATGACTATATGGATTACTACAACCGGGAGCGTTGCAGTTTGAAATTGAAAAAGCTGAGTCCTGTCGCATACAGAACCCAGCTTGCACAGAGCGCCTGAATAGGCTTTTATGAGCGTCCAAGATTTGGGGGCCAGTTCAGTTTTCAGACGACCTTTTTACACCGCTTATTGCGATTTCAAGCGGTTTAACAACGTTTTGACCGTACCGCCGTAATAAGCGCTTGAAGTGCAGTACACCGTTTCCAAGCCGCATTGACCTTGCGAGCCGTATTTTTTAATACACTGATTCAGCGCAACCTGATGCACGCTCTTAAAACGCGGCGAAGTAATCACAACCGCATTGTTTGTCGTCAGCTTGCCTTCCGATTTCGGGTATGCGACGGCGATGCAGGTGTTATGAAGCGGAACAACGGATTTACAGCCTGTCGCCTCGCCGTTTTGCACGCCCGAAAGCGTGTCCTGCCCGCGGCAAAACGCTTCCAGCTCCGCATTTGCCTCGATTTGCGACATATTTTCTTTAGTCGTTTTAATCAGCAGCGCATCATTGCCGTCTTGCGGGTTCTGCCACATGGCGAGATAACCATAAGTATCCGCTGCATTTGCGCCTGCTGACAAAATGGTGGCGATAAGTGCCGTTACAATTTTTTTCATTATTGATTCCAAATGCTTATGTCGTTATGTTTGACTGTCATCATTATAAAGCAAAGCCCGTTGCGAATATATGCCCGCATCACTTTTCATTTTAAAGGCCTGACCAAGAGGTCGTCTGAAACGGCTTACTCTTGCGGCTGCTTTCTGTGTTTTGCACATTCTGCGGCATATTGCTCGCCCCAGCGGTGCATCGCCTCGATGACGGGCATCAATGTCTGCCCGAACGCGGTCAGCGAATACTCCACTTTCGGCGGCACCTGCGGATACACTTCGCGATGGACAATACCGTCGTGCTCCAACTCGCGCAATTGCAACGTCAGCATCCGCTGGGTAACGCCCGCCAGCAGACGCTGCAACTCGTTGAATCGTCGGGTTTCCCCGTGTAAATAATATAAAATCAACACCTTCCACTTGCCGCCGATAATATCCAAGGTATTAACGACCGGACAGCAGGCGCCGTGTGTCGGTTCTGTTTCCGCCATTATTGACCTCCGAATGACAGTATAAAAATTGTGCGTACTTGCGAATAAGTTTGTACCCCATATAATACACGCAACAAAGTATGGCAACCATGACATTATTAATTTCATTACACAAAGGTCGTCTGAAAAGATTTCAGACGACCCCACAAGAAGGAACCTCATCATGCGCAACGTCAAACAAATCTACCGTGCAACCAGCCAACACTGGGTCGGCGACGGATTCCTCGTCCAACCCCTGTTCTCCCACATGGGCGACGACCGCGGCACCAACCCTTTCCTGATGCTCGACTACGCCGCACCCTATGAATTCTCCACCAACGAAGCCCGCAGCCCGCGCGGTGTTGGACAACACCCGCACAAAGGCTTTGAAACCGTTACCATCGCCTACCACGGCGAAGTGGCACACCGCGACTCCAGCGGCGGCGGAGGCATCATTTACGAAGGCGACGTGCAATGGATGACCGCAGGTTCGGGCATCATCCATGAAGAATTCCACTCCGAAAACTTCAGCAAAAAAGGCGGACTGTTTGAAATGGTCCAACTTTGGGTCAACCTGCCCGCCAAAGACAAAAACACGCCGCCGCGCTATCAGCATCTCGCCAAAGCCAGTATCCCCGTGGTTGAGCTCCCTGACGAGGCAGGCCGCCTGCGGCTGATTGCAGGAGAATACAAAGGCGTAAAAGGCGCAGCCGACACCTTCACCGAAATGAACGTCTGGGACATCGTTTTGAATGCCGGTAAAAAAGCCGTATTGGAAATACCTGAAACCCACAACCTGTCCATGGTCGTCCTGCGTGGCAACGTTACCCTAAACGGCAAAGAGCAGGCGGACGCAGGACAACTGGTCGGCTTTGAGAAAAGCGGCGGCAACGTACACATAGAAGCCGGCAGCGAAGAAGTCAAAATCCTTTTGCTCTCCGGCGTCCCGATTGACGAACCCGTCGTCGGCTATGGCCCGTTTGTGATGAACACCGCCGAAGAAATCCGCCAAGCCATCAGCGATTTCAAAAGCGGCAAATTTGGAAGCATCGATTGAGCATCTGCGCCGAAACAAAATAGGCTGTCCGCAAGCAGACTTCTCATGCTGAAAACGGATATCACGCGTTTCACTATAGTGGATTAAATTTAAATTAGGACAAGGCGAGGCAACGCTGTACTGGTTTAAAGTTAATCCACTATAAAAGCCAATAGACAATGGTTTCGGCTATACTGTCGGCTGTCGCGGCGTTGGCCTATTTTGCTCTGCGCAATCTGTAAGCCATCGCCCGATATTGATAACCTATTCATTTCGCTCTATTTATTTTCCGTCAACCCCAAAAAGGAAACCCTTATGGCTCAAATTACCTTCCACGACAACCCTGTCCATACTTCCGGCGACCTGCCCGCTGTCGGTCAAACCGCGCCTGCATTCAGCCTGACCGCCGCCGACCTGTCCGACAAAACTTTGGCGGATTTTGCGGGCAAACGCAAAGTATTGAACATTTTCCCAAGCGTCGACACCGGCGTGTGCGCCCAATCTGTGCGTACGTTTAACCAACGCGCGTCTTCTTTGGACAACGCGGTCGTGTTGTGCATCTCCGCCGACCTGCCGTTTGCCCAAGCCCGCTTCTGCGGCGCGGAAGGTTTGGACAATGTTGTGAACCTGTCTACGTTCCGCAGCAGCTTTGCCGCCGATTACGGCGTCGCCCTGACCGACAGCCCGTTGCGCGGACTGACTGCGCGCGCCGTTGTGGTTTTGGACGAAAACGACAAAGTCCTGCACAGCGAACTGGTTGCCGAAATCGCCAACGAGCCTGATTACGACGCGGCTTTGGCTGTTTTGTAAACAAGGGTTTTAAAGCAGAAAAAGGTCGTCTGAAATATTTCAGACGACCTTTTGTCTTTCTTCCTAAACTATTTTGCAGGCGGCTTCAATTCAAACACTTCGGGATGCGCCTTAAAATATTCTACGGCGATAAATCCGCCGCCGATGATGATCACCAGGAACACCGCCATGACAATCATGGCAAGGATGAATTTATCGGAAGGATGGGCGTCGGGCTTGCGTTTATCCGCCATTATTTCATCTCCGAGAGCCAGTCGCGGGCGGTGAGAAACTCGTTCAGCCGCGCTTCGGGCGAACCTTCTTCCGGCGCATATTGATACTCGAAACGCACCAAAGGCGGCATGGACATCAAAATACTTTCCGTGCGTCCGCCGCTTTGCAGGCCGAACAGCGTGCCCCTGTCCCAAACCAAATTAAATTCCACATAACGACCGCGCCGGTAAAGCTGGAAATCGCGCTCGCATTCACCGTATGGCGTGTTTTTGCGTTTCGCCACAATCGGCAGATACGCCCCGATATAGCCTTCGCCGACCGCCTTGATGAAATTCAGGCAGGTGTCGAAATCCCAGCGGTTCAAATCATCGAAAAACAAACCGCCCACACCGCGCGTTTCGCCGCGGTGTTTCAGGTAAAAATACTCGTCGCACCATTTTTTGAACTCGGGATAAACCGCTTCCCCAAACGGCGCACACACGTCCCGCGCCACCGTGTGCCAGTGCAAAATATCTTCTTCAAACGGATAAAACGGCGTCAAATCAAAGCCGCCGCCGAACCACCACACAGGCTCGCCGCCTTCCGGATACGCGATAAAAAAGCGCACGTTCGCATGGCTGGTCGGTACATACGGATTTTTCGGATGAATCACCAGCGACACACCCATCGCCTCAAACGCCGCGCCCGCCAGTTCAGGACGGTGCGCCGTTGCCGAAGCGGGCATTTTGTTGCCCTTCACATGCGAAAAATTCACGCCCGCCTGCTCGAATACCGCGCCGTTTTTCAAGACGCGGGTTTCGCCCACGCCCAACTTGCCCGTCCATTCTTCACGCGCAAACACCGCCCCGCCGTCTTCTTGCTCAAGCGCGGCGCAGATTTGGTTTTGCAGGTTTTTCAATACAGTTAAAACGGTTTCGGTGTGCATGGCGGGTTCCTTATGGATGGGGTCGTCTGAAAACCGTATTTTAATACGGCGCGCCGGATATTTATCAGAATTGCTGAAAAACGGGATGAAACAAAGTTCGCAATCTCTCAAAAGGTCGTCTGAAATCTTGGATTTAAGCTTTCAGACGACCTTTTTTGCGCTTAATACTGTTTCCGCCTCGTCTGAAAAAACGCCTGCAAAACGGCTTTGCATTCGTCTTCCAAAATGCCGCCTTTGATTGCCGTGTGTTTGTTCAGCAGCGGGTTGGCAAACAGATTGACTACGCTGCCTGCCCCGCCGGTTTTGGGTTCAGCCGCGCCGTAGATGACGCGGTGGACGCGGGCCTGGATGATGGCGGAGGCGCACATGGCGCAGGGTTCGAGCGTGATGTAGAGGTCGCAGCCGTCGAGGCGGTAGTTTTGGAGGGCGGCACCTGCGGCGGCAAGGGCGCGGATTTCGGCGTGGCGGCTGATGTCGTGGTCGCTGACGCAGGTGTTGTGGGCGGCGGCGATGATTTGGTTGCTGGAGACGACGACCGCGCCGACGGGGATTTCGCCGATGCGAGCGGATTGTTCTGCCTGCGCCAAGGCAGCGCGCATGAAGGTTTCCATTTCAGACGACGTGGGGAAAACGGCGACGGGCGGATGGTTTTTAAGGGCTTGTTCCAAAGCGGTTTTCTGCGTTTGCGGTAGGTCTTGCGATTTGATACCGAGCAGCAGGGCTTCGAGTTGCCAAAGCGTGCTGCGGGTAACGGTCAGTCCGGCGGCTTTGAGCAGCAGAAAGGCTTGGACGGAACCGGTGTCACGCAGCTCCTCTACGCTGCGGATGCCGAGGGCTTGCAGGGCGGCTAAGGTTCGCGGGGCGACGGGCGGCGTGGTCAACAGGGTCGGCATAGCGTTTTAAATTTGGAAATGGCGGCGCACGAGTGCTAAGGTCGTCTGAACGTGGTTGCCGTCAGTGTAGGGGTCGATGCTGTGCGCCAATGGGATTTTGCGCAGCCAAGTCAGTTGGCGCTTGGCAAGCTGGCGGGTGGCGGCAATACCTTTTTCGACAAAGGTGTCGTAATCGGTCAAGCCTTCGAGGTAATCCCATGCCTGTCGGTAGCCGACGCAGCGCATAGAGGGCATATCGGCGGTCAGCTCGGAATATTTTTGACGCAGGGCGCGTATTTCGTCGATGAAGCCTTGTTCCAGCATTTGCGTGAAACGGCGGGCGATGTTGTCGTGCAGCAAGGCGCGGTTTTCGGGAATCAGGGCGGTGGTGCAGAGGTCGAGCGGCGGGGTGTATTCGGCTTTTTCGACAAAATGCGCGCTCAAAGGCTTGCCGGTCAGGTGGTACACTTCCAAAGCGCGTTCGATACGTTGGCTGTCGTTCGGTTTCAGACGACCTGCGGTTTCAGGGTCTATGGTTTGCAGGCTTTGATACAGATGCGCCAAGCCGTATTGTTGTTTTTCTTCCTGCAACCGGGCGCGCACGGCGGCATCGGCTTCGGGCAGGTCGTTCAAGCCTTCGGTCAGCGCGTGGAAATACATCATCGTGCCGCCGACAATCAAAGGCAGCCTGCCGCGCGCGCGGATTTCCTCCGCCAGCTGCACGCAATCGCCGACAAACTCCGCCGCGCTGTAAGACTCCGTCGGCGGGATGATGTCGATAAGGTGGTGCGGCACGGCATTAAGCTCGGCAGCCGTCGGCTTTGCCGTGCCGATGTCCATATCGCGGTACACCAGCGCGGAATCGAGGCTGATGATTTCAACCGGCAGGGCTTCGGCGATTTTCAAGGCAAGGGCGGTTTTCCCGCCGGCAGTCGGGCCGAGGATGGCAAAGGCTTTTGGGGTGTTCATATCAAAAGGGGCATGGGGAAACGGACGGATTATAGCAAAAGGTCGTCTGAAATCATTGCTTCATTCATGATAAATATCTGTATCGACACCCGATTTCCCTCAATTTTTCTCAAACTGCAACAGGATCGAAATATCGGCCTGCCCTAGTTTCTTTAATCTAAAGCAGGTAAAATGGCAGCCGTTGCCTGATGCGGGCGAACACCCGCACCATCCGACGAACACTACCAAAATACAATCATATATAAATAATTTAGGAGCACTAAAATGGAACATAAGCTGCCACAACTGCCTTATGAACTGGACGCATTGTCCCCACATCTGAGCAAAGAGACTTTGGAGTTCCACTACGGCAAACACCATCAAACCTACATCACCAATCTGAACAATCAAATCAAAGGTACCGAATTTGAAAACCTGCCTTTGGAAGAGATTGTGAAAAAATCTTCAGGCGGCGTGTTCAACAACGCAGCCCAAACTTGGAATCACACCTTCTACTGGCTGGGTTTCACGCCCAAAGGTCAAGGCAAACCTTCCGGCGAGCTGGCCGCCGCCATCGACGCCAAATGGGGCAGCTTCGAGAAGTTCCAAGAAGCATTCTCCGCTTGCGCGGCAGGTACTTTCGGTTCCGGTTGGGCATGGCTGGTGAAAACCCCTGCCGGCGAATTGGATTTGGTTTCCACTTCCAACGCGGCAACTCCGCTGACCACTGAAAACACTCCGCTGCTGACCTGCGACGTATGGGAACACGCCTACTACATCGACTACCGCAACAGCCGCCCCAACTACCTGAAAGGTTTCTGGGAAATCGTCAACTGGGACGAAGTCGCCAAACGCTTTGCTGCTTAAGTTGAACGTTTAAAATAAAAGGTCGTCTGAAATCGATTTTCAGACGACCTTTTTGTTAGGCAACGCGGTATCAAAGTTTCTTCATATAGTGGATTAACTTTAAACCAGTACGGCGTTGCCTCGCCTTGTCCTGATTTAAATTTAATCCACTATATCCGCTATTGATTTGACTTTAGCATCAGCCTCTTTTCGCTGGACGGTTTGGTTTCGAGCCGAAAGAATCGTTGGCTTTACGTTTGCCTTTGAAGCCTTCGCCGCCTTTCTTAAATCCTTCTTTTTTGAAACCTTCGCCGCGCGATTTGCCACCGAAGCCTTCTTTGCCCGGTTTCTTATCGCCGCGCCAGCCGCCGGATTTTCTATCGCCCCAGCTACCTTTGCCTTTCGGCTTGCCACCTGCGGATTTGCGCTTGCGGGTCGGTTCCATGCCTTCGACGGTCAGCTCGGGCAATTTACGGCCGATGTATTTTTCGATTTTGTGTACTTTGACGTATTCGTTCACTTCGGCGAAGGTAATCGCAATACCTGTGCGCCCTGCCCGTCCGGTACGGCCGATGCGGTGAACATAGTCTTCCGCCTGTTTCGGCAGGTCGTAGTTGATGACGTGGGTAATGGTCGGCACGTCGATACCGCGTGCGGCGACGTCGGTGGCAACCAAAATTTTACAGCGGCCTTTGCGCAAATCCATCAGCGTGCGGTTGCGCCAGCCTTGCGGCATGTCGCCGTGCAGGCAGTTGGCGGCGAAACCTTTTTCGTACAAATCGTCGGCGATGACTTCTGTCATGGCTTTGGTGGACGTGAAAATCACGCATTGATCGATGTTGGCGTCGCGCAGGATGTGGTCGAGCAGTCGGTTTTTGTGGCGCATATCGTCGCAGTACAGCAACTGCTCTTCGATTTTGCCTTGGTCATCCACGCGCTCGACTTCGATGATTTCAGGGTTTTTCGTCAGTTTGCGCGCCAGCTTACCGACCGCGCCGTCCCAAGTGGCGGAGAACAATAAAGTCTGACGGTCGGTCGGGGTGGCTTCGACGATGGTTTCGATGTCGTCGATAAAACCCATGTCCAGCATACGGTCGGCTTCGTCCAAAATCAGCACTTCCAAACGGGCAAAATCGACTTTGCCGCTTTGCATCAAGTCCATCAGACGGCCCGGCGTGGCGACAATCAGGTCAACCGGTTTGCTCAGGGCACGGGTTTGGTAGCCGAAAGATGCGCCGCCGACGATGCTGACGGTGCGGAACCAACGCATATTTTTGGCGTACGCCAGCGCGTTTTTCTCGACTTGCGCCGCCAATTCGCGGGTCGGCGTCAACACCAACGCGCGCGGACCTTTGCCCGGTTTTTCGCTGCGTTTGGTCAGCCGCTGCAACGTCGGCAGCAGGAAGGCGGCGGTTTTGCCGGAGCCGGTTTGCGCCGAAGCCATGATGTCGCGGCCTTCCAAAGCAAACGGAATGGCTTGCGCCTGAATCGGCGTCGGGCTTTCGTAACCCTCGCTGCGCACGGCGGACAAGATGTTTTTATCAAGGTTCAAATCGGCAAATTTAATAGACATGGCTATCCTAAAGAGACAACAACGCGCACGTCTGAACGGTTTTCAGACGACCTGAAGCAAAGGAAAGTAACGATACGGGAAATGTGAAGTTACAGGGTTGTCGCAAGCATCTTGCTTGTGGTTAACATCGACGACAACCTGCACAGAAAGGCTTGGCAAATATGCAAGCAATAAAAGAAACGCGCCCGAAACGGCGGTTTAGGTTGGAAGACGATGGCTTCGTATAAAAAGGCGAACGGCGGATAATATCGATTTTATGGATAACGGTCAAGCAAAAAGGCATCAAGTGCGTTAAAATCCAAACCCTTCCCAATCCTCATTCAGGCCGTCTGAAACCATGACCGACATCACACCCTTCGCCAACCGCATGGGCAAAAACATCAAACACCTCATGAAATGGGCGAAACGCAACGGCATCGAAGCCTGGCGCATTTACGACCGCGACATCCCCCAATTTCCCTTTGCCGTCGATGTTTACGGCGACCAAATCCACCTTCAGGAATACGATACCGGCTGGCTGATGCAGCCCGAAGAATACGAAGCGTGGCTTGCCGAAGTATTGGAAGCCGTCGCCTTCGTTACCGGTTTTGCGCCCGAACAAATCCACCTCAAACGCCGCGAACGCCAAAAAGGCCTGCAGCAATACGAGAAAACCGGCAAAACAGGCGACGATTTTGTCATCACCGAAAACGGCCGCAAGTTTTGGGTCAACCTCGACAAATACCTCGACACCGGCCTCTTTCTCGACCACCGCAACACGCGCAAAAAAGTTGGCGAAACCGCAGCAGGCAAACGCTTCCTCAACCTGTTTTCCTACACCGGCAGCTTCACCGTCTATGCCGCCACCGGCGGCGCGGCATCGAGCGAAACCGTCGATTTATCCAACACTTATCTCGATTGGGCGAAACGCAATTTCGAACTCAACGGCATCAGCCCCGAACAACACAAAATCGTCCGCGCCGACGTATTCCAATACCTGCAAAACGCCGCTGCCGAAGGCAAACAGTTCGACCTCATCGTCATGGATCCGCCCAGCTTCTCCAACAGCAAAAAGATGCTCGACATCCTCGACATCCAGCGCGACCACAAAAAGCTGATTGACGGCGCGATGAACCTGCTCGCTTCAGACGGCATTTTGTACTTCTCCAACAACTTACGCAGCTTTGTCTTGGACGATTCGGTATCGGAACAATACGCCGTCAAAGACATTTCCAAACAATCCGTTCCCGACGATTTCCGCAACAAGAAAATCCATCAGTGTTGGGAAATCAGGCACAAAGCCTGACTGTCCTCGTCGTTGGTTGAAATACCCAACGGTTTACCTGCCCAAAGGTCGTCTGAAAACTCCGTTTGGTGTTTTCAGACGACCTTTTCTCAATATAGGCAGGCATCACGCCGCCCCTTCACGGTATAATCCGCCCCATATCACTTCACAACAAGGAACACACAAGATGGATTGGAAAGGACGCGAACAGAGTCAAAACGTAGAAGACCGACGCGGCAGCGGCGGCGGAGGCGGCGGCGGGAGGACGCCCGGCATCCTCGGCATCATCGTCGTTTTGATCGGCGCTTATTACGGCGTCGATTTGAGCGGCTTGGTCGGCACGCCTTCCATGGGTACGGGTTCAACCCAAACCTCCCAGCTCAAACCTCAAGAAGAAGCCGAGCTAAACGAACTTGCCCGCGTCGTCCTCGCCGACACTGAAAAAGCTTGGGGCAGCTATTTCAAGCAAATCGGACGGACCTACACCCCGACCACGCTGGTGTTATACAACGGCGGTACATCCACCGCCTGCGGCATGGGTCAATCGGCAATGGGGCCGTTTTACTGCCCGGGCGACCAAAAAGTCTATCTCGACTTAGACTTTTATAGGGATATGCAGACCAAACTCAACTCTGCCAGCGATGCCGCGTTTGCCTACGTCATCGCACACGAAGTCGGACACCACGTCCAAAACCTGCTCGATATCCTGCCCAAAGTCCACAGAATGCAGCAGCAGGTCGGCAAAAAAGAAGCCAATGCCCTTTCCGTCAAACTCGAATTGCAGGCGGACTGCTACGCGGGCATTTGGGGGCATTACGCCGTCAACAATAATATCTTCAAACCCGAAGACATCCCCAAAGCCATGCTGGCTGCCGAATCCGTCGGCGACGACCGCCTGCAGAAAGACGGGCAGGGCTACGTCGTTCCCGACAGCTTTACACACGGCTCGTCCGAACAGCGCATGGCATGGCTCAAACGCGGTTTGGACAGCGGCGACATCAATCAATGCAACACATTCGGCAATTGATTGAAACCGCAGTAAATGGTTATTTGATATAACCCCCAAAGGTCGTCTGAAAGCCTTCAGACGACCTTTGCCTATGTTAGAATAAGCCTGTTTTCCATTCATAATCACAAAGGAAACCATCATGGCAAACATTGCCCGCGACATCTTCAAAGCCTACGACATCCGAGGCATTGTCGGCAAAACCCTGACCAACGAAGCCGCCTACCTTATCGGCAAAGCCATCGCAACCCGAGCCGCCGAAAAAGGCATTACCCGCATCGCACTCGGACGCGACGGACGCTTGAGCGGTCCCGAACTGATGGAACACATCCAGCACGGCTTTACCGACAGCGGCATCGACGTCCTCAATGTCGGCATGGTCGCCACCCCCATGCTTTATTTCGCCGCCATCAACGAATGCGGCGGCAGCGGCGTGATGATTACCGGCAGCCACAACCCGCCCGATTACAACGGCTTCAAAATGATGCTCGGCGGCGACACCCTCGCAGGCGAAGCCATCCAAGGACTGCTCGCCCTGATCGAAGCCGACAAACTGACCGCTTCCGACAAAAAAGGCAGCGTAACCGAAAAAGACATCTCCGGCGAATACCACAACCACATCGTCGGCCACGTCAAACTCAAACGCCCCATGAAAATCGCTATCGACGCGGGCAACGGCGTAGGCGGCGCATTCGCAGGCAAACTCTACAAAGGTTTGGGCAACGAAGTGACCGAACTTTTCTGTGAAGTGGACGGCAATTTCCCCAACCACCATCCCGACCCTTCCAAACCGAAAAACCTGCAAGATTTGATTGCCGCGCTGAAAAACAGCGACGCCGAAATCGGCTTGGCTTTTGACGGCGATGCCGACCGCTTGGGCGTCGTGACCAAAGACGGCAACATCATCTATCCCGACCGCCAACTCATGCTGTTCGCCCAAGACGTTTTGAGCCGCAACCCCGGCGCGAAAGTCATCTTCGACGTCAAATCCACCCGCCTGCTGGCTCCGTGGATTAAAGAACACGGCGGCGAAGCCGTCATGGAGAAAACCGGCCACAGCTTCATCAAGTCCACCATGAAAAAAACCGGCGCGCTGGTTGCCGGCGAAATGAGCGGACACATCTTCTTCAAAGAACGCTGGTTCGGCTTCGACGACGGCATGTACGCCGGCACGCGCCTCTTGGAAATCCTGTCTGCCTTCGACAATCCGTCCGAAGTCCTGAACAGCCTGCCGCAAAGCATTTCCACGCCCGAACTCAACATCGACCTGCCCGAAGGCAGCAACGGCCATCAGGTTATCGACGAACTCGCCGCCAAAGCCAAATTCGAAGGCGCGACCGAAATCATCACCATCGACGGCCTGCGCGTAGAATTCCCCGACGGCTTCGGTCTGATGCGCGCCTCCAATACCACGCCGATTTTGGTGTTGCGTTTCGAGGCGGATTCCGACGAAGCCATCGGGCGGATTCAAAACCAGTTTAAAGCCGTCATCGAAAGCAATCCCGCGCTGAAATGGCCGCTGTAAACGGTTAACGCTTTAAAGCTCAAAAGGTCGTCTGAAAACGAGTATTCCCGTTTTCAGACGACCTTTTGTTTCGATGTTTATGCCCTTCAAACTTATAGTGGATTAAATTTAAATCAGGACAAGGCGACGAAGCCGCAGACAGTACAGATAGTACGGAACCGATTCACTTGGTGCTTCAGCACCTTAGAGAATCGTTCTCTTTGAGCTAAGGCGAGGCAACGCCGTACTGGTTTAAAGTTAATCCACTATACTCATGGCAACGCCCTATTCTTCCAAGCCAATACGCCCAAACTTCCCCATCAACGACCTTTGACTTCCATCAAACAAAATTATCTTCTTCAAAAAACGCCCGTTGTCCTTTATCCAAGAAAATAAATGTGTTCACCTCCTCATCCAATACCCAAATATTGCCTATTGGATAAATACACAGCCGACACATCAGCAAATTATTGTTCAGAACATAAAAAATAGAGCCATTTATCTAAAAAATAACCACCCAATTAACATTAAATACCAAACATTCAAACCCACTCCAACCCATACAAAAAAATCCATGCCGTTTTCAGACGACCCCAACCCGATTAAAAGCCTATTTTCCCAACCATTTCAGGCTACTATGCACAAACAGCTTCTTACAGTATGATGGACTTCTCAATTTTGCCTTAAGCCTGCATGCGTTTCAGCGGCGCAGGCAGCAGGAATCAGGCTTCCAAACAAATCCAACCTCAACTCGGAGTAAACATCATGTTGACCCAGACCCAACAGGTCGATTTGACCCTGCATCATCTCAAAGAGCGCGCCTTGGCAGAATATAGCCCCAAACAGCGTGCGACCGTCGAAGCTTCCGAAGACTGGAAACAGTTTGACCGGCGTTTGAAAGAGCATTTCCCCAAGCTGATGCACGAGCTGGACAACGTTTACAACGACAACGAAGCCGTCCTGCCCATGCTGGAACAACTGATTGCCCAAGCATGGCAAAGCTATTCCCAACGCGACAAGTCTCTGAAAGCCATCGATGCCGCGCGTGAGAATGACCCCGATTGGATTTTGTCCAATAAACAGGTCGGCGGCGTGTGCTATGTCGATTTGTTCGCAGGCGATTTGAAAGGCTTGAAAGCCAAAATCCCTTATTTTCAAGAGCTGGGGCTGACCTATCTGCACATGATGCCCCTGTTTAAATGCCCTGAAGGCAAAAGCGACGGCGGCTATGCGGTCAGCAGCTACCGCGACGTCAATCCGGCTTTGGGTACGATAGACGATTTGCGCGATGTCATTGCCGCGCTGCACGAAGCGGGCATTTCCGCCGTCGTCGATTTCATCTTCAACCACACTTCCAACGAACACGAATGGGCGAAACGCTGTGCCGCCGGCGACCCGCTTTTCGACAATTTCTACTATATCTTCCCCGACCGCTGGATGCCCGACCAATACGACCGCACCCTGCGCGAAATCTTCCCCGACCAGCATCCGGGCGGCTTCTCCCAATTGGAAGACGGACGCTGGGTATGGACGACGTTCAATTCCTTCCAATGGGATTTGAATTACAGCAATCCATGGGTATTCCGCGCTATGGCAGGCGAAATGATGTTCCTCGCCAATCTGGGGGTCGATATCCTGCGTATGGACGCCGTCGCCTTCATTTGGAAACAAATGGGTACGGATTGCGAAAACCTGCCGCAAGCCCACGCCTTAATCCGCGCGTTCAACGCCGTCATGCGCATCGCCGCACCTGCCGTGTTCTTCAAATCCGAAGCCATCGTCCACCCCGACCAAGTCGTCCAATACATCGGACAAGACGAATGCCAAATCGGCTACAACCCGCTGCAAATGGCATTGTTGTGGAACACCCTCGCCACCCGCGAAGTCAACCTGCTCCACCAAGCCCTCTCCTACCGCCACAATCTGCCCGACCATACCGCATGGGTCAACTACGTCCGCAGCCATGACGACATCGGCTGGACGTTTGCCGACGAAGACGCATGGCAGTTCGGCATCCACGGCTACGACCACCGCCAATTCCTCAACCGCTTCTTCGTCAACCATTTCGACGGCAGCTTCGCGCGCGGCGTCCCTTTCCAATACAACCCCAACACCGGCGACTGCCGCGTCAGCGGTACTGCCGCCGCACTGGCTGGTTTGGCGCAACACGACCCCCACGCCGTTGACCGCATCAAACTTTTGTACAGCATCGCCCTGAGTACCGGCGGCCTGCCCCTGATTTATCTCGGTGACGAAGTCGGCACGCTCAACGACGACGACTGGTCGAACGACCGCAACAAGAGCGATGACAGCCGCTGGGCGCACCGTCCGCGTTACAACGCCGAGTTATACGAACAGCGCCACGACCCGTCAACCGCGGCAGGGCAAATCTATCAAGGCCTGCGCCACATGATAGACATCCGCCAAAACAACCCGCGTTTGAACGGCGGCCGTCTGGTTACCTTCAACACCAACAACAAACACATCATCGGCTACATCCGAAACAATGCGCTGTTGGCGTTCGGCAACTTCAGCGAACACCCGCAAACCATCAGCGCGCACACCCTGCAAGCCATGCCCGCACGCGCCAAAGACCTCATCAGCGGCAAAACTGTGGCACTGAATCAGGATTTGGTGCTGCGCCCCTACCAAGTAATGTGGCTCGAAATCGCCTGATGATTGAAGCAGCTTAAAAACGCAAAGGTCGTCTGAAACTCGGCATTGCCCGTTTTCAGACGACCTTTTCGACAAAATAAATGTTCCACACACAACCTGCCCACCGCCTTTCCCCATAGGCGCAAGCCGTTCGTTTCTTCATCCTCCAGTCAACAAATCTGTCAAAAATCCATTCATTCAACAGTCATCCGGTTCTCATCCCAAAGCCTGAAAAACACCAAGCCGCCTTTCAGACGACCTCCTGCCAAATCAGTTACAATTCATCCCTATGAACAAAACCGAATCAAACGTTTCGGAAACGCCGCCCGTCCGCCCGTCCCAATGGCTGCCCCTACTGTTGGCGATTGCGATTTTCATGCAAATGCTGGACGCAACGATTCTGAACACCGCCCTGCCCGAAATCGCCAAAGATTTCAATGTATCGCCGCTCAATATGCAGCTGGCGGCGATCTCCTATACGCTGACCGTTGCCCTGCTGATTCCTTTAAGCGGCTATTTGGTGGACAGGTTCGACACTAAAAACGTATTTTTCGGTTCAATCGGCATTTTCATGCTCGGATCGGCATTGTGTGCGGCGGCAGCCAATCTGCCCATGCTGGTGATGGCGCGGGTGATTCAGGGCATAGGCGGGTCGATGTTGGTACCCGTACCGCGCCTGACGATTTTGCGTGTGTACGACAAATCCCAACTGCTCAACGCCATCAACTATGCCGTGATGCCCGCGCTGATCGGCCCGATATTCGGACCTTTGGTCGGCGGCTATTTGGTTGAATACGCATCTTGGCATTGGATTTTCCTGATGAACCTGCCCATAGGGCTGCTCGGCGTCTTGCTGGGCTGGCGGATTATGCCCGATGTCAAAGGCGAAAATACGATTCTGGACTTGAGTGGCTACCTGACTTTCACTTCGGCGGCGTGTCTCTTGATGTTGGCGGTGGAAATGGTGTCCCACTCTGGCGCGGTTTGGTTTTCACTCTTGCTCGCGCTCGGCGGTACGGCATTCGCCCTGCTCTACTACCGCCACATGAAAACCGCCGCCAACCCGATTTATGCGGCGGATTTGTTCCAAGTCCGCACCTTCCGGCTGGGTCTGACAGGCAATCTGTTCAGCCGGCTCGGCATCAGTTCCATCCCTTTTTTGCTGCCGCTATTGTTTCAAGTCGCGTTCGGCTTTGCCGCCAGCGTATCTGGCTGGCTGGTCGCGCCCGTCGCTTTCGCCTCGCTTGTTGTCAAACCGCTCATCAAGCCCCTGATGTCGCGCTTCGGCTACCGCAACGTGTTGATTTGGAACACGCGCCTCCTCGCCATACTGATTATGCTGCTTGCCCTACCCGACGCCGACACGTCCTTAAGCGTCTGGATAGTCCTGCTGCTCCTCATCGGCACCTGCAACTCCATCCAGTTTTCCGCCATGAACACCCTGACCATCGCCGACCTGCGCGCGCACCAAACCGGCAGCGGCAACAGCCTGATGGCGGTCAACCAACAACTCGCCATCAGCCTCGGCATTGCGCTCGGCGCGCTTATCCTGCAAAACTGGTCGCAAAGCAGCTTCACCGCAGGCAACCTCCACCTCTCATTCCGCCTTACCCTGCTTTCCATCGGTTTGATTACACTCGTCTCCAGCACCATATTCAGCCGCCTGCACATTTCCGACGGACGCAACCTAACGACTTCAAAAAAATAGGTTAAAATGCGAACCGTATAAACATCGAACTTCTTTTCAGACGACCCTTCTAAATAAAAATACCGTTTCAGCGAAAAAGGTCGTCTGAAACGCCCTCAAGAATGAAAAAAATCCATCTCATCCTTATGCTTCCGGTTTTTCTGACAGGTTGCGCCGGCCTGCCCTCACTGGACGATCGCCCTGAAAGCCACTACCTCGACATCCGTTCCGCCCCGCGCATGGATGCTCTGCTCAACACCGCCACTGCCAAAACCGGCGGCGATATTTCCAATGTCTATCTGCTCAACGACGCGCACGAAGCCTTCGTCGCCCGCGCCGCCCTGATTGAAGCCGCCGACCACACCCTGGACCTCCAATACTACATCTGGCACAACGACATCTCCGGCAAGCTCATGTTCAACCTGATCCACCGGGCCGCCGAACGCGGCGTGCGCGTGCGCCTGCTGCTGGACGACAACAACACCAACGGTCTGGACAACGTCCTGCTCGCCCTCGACAGCCATCCCAATATCGAAATCCGCCTGTTCAACCCCTTCGTCCGCCGCAAATGGCGCGCGCTGGGCTATTTGACCGACTTCCCGCGCCTCAACCGCCGGATGCACAACAAATCCTTCACCGCAGACAACCGCGCCACCATCCTCGGCGGGCGCAATATCGGCGACGAATATTTTAAAGTCGGCGAAGACACCATCTTTGCCGACCTCGACATCCTCGCCACCGGCCGCGTCGTGACCGAAGTTTCCCAAGACTTCGACCGCTATTGGGCAAGCCATTCCTCCTACACTGTCGCCAGCATTATCAAAAAAGGCGATATCGAAAAAGGCTTCCAAGAGCTGGGTTACAACGACAAAGACAAAAACGAAACCCTCAGCCGCTACCGCAGCAGCATCGAAAATTCCGAACTCTACAAAAAAATGCAGAGCAACAGCATAGACTGGCAAAGCGTCCACACCCGCCTGATCAGCGACGACCCCGCCAAAGGGCTGGACCGCGACCGCCACAAACCGCCCATTTTCGACCGCATGCAGGACGCTCTGAAAACGCCCGAAAAAAGCGTCTATCTCGTTTCGCCCTATTTCGTTCCCACCAAATCAGGCGTGCGCGCGCTCGACCAACTCGTCCAAAACGGCGTGGACGTAACCGTCCTGACCAACTCGCTCCAAGCGACCGATGTCGCCGCCGTCCATTCAGGCTACGTCAAATACCGAAAACCCCTGCTCAAAGCCGGTGTTAAACTCTACGAGCTGCAACCCAACCACGCCGTCCCCACCACCAAAGACCGCGGCCTGACCGGCAGCTCCGCCACCAGCCTGCACGCCAAAACCTTTATCGTGGACGAAAAACGCGTCTTCATCGGCTCATTCAATCTCGACCCGCGCTCCGCCAGACTCAACACCGAAATGGGCGTCGTCCTCGAAAGCCCCAAAATCGCAGGCGAAATGCAGCGCACCCTCGTCAATACCACCCCGAAATACGCCTATCAGGTTACCCTCGACAAATACAACAAACTTCACTGGTACGACCCCACCACCCAAAAAACCTACTCCGCTGAACCGGAAGCCAAATTCTGGAAACGCGTTACCTCCAAAATCCTCTCCATCCTGCCGATAGAAGGATTGCTGTAAAACCCAAACGAAAGGTCGTCTGAAAACCTGTATTTCAAGTTTTCAGACGACCTCAAGACAAAAATACGGACAAAACCATCACACAAATATAGTGGATTAACTTTAAACCAGGACAAGGCGACGAAGCCGCAGACAGTACAGATAGTACTGAACCGATTCACTTGGTGCTTCAGCACCTTAGAGAATCGTTCTCTTTGAGCTAAGGCGAGGCAACGCCGTGCTGGTTTAAAGTTAATCCACTATAGAAAAACCTTTTTCAGACGACCTCTTGTCAAACCTCGTCTGAAACGTCCCTAAAAAGGAATCCCATGAAACCGATTATCCGCACCGTCCTGACCGCCGCCATCATCCTGCCCCTCGCCTCCTGCGGCCTTTTTTCCGGCAAACATCACCCGAAGACCAAAACCCACACCACCGTCCGAACAGTCCAACCCATCCGCATCAGCAACATCGACCGCACTCAAGGCTCGCAAGAACTTATGCTGCACAGCATGGGGCTAATCGGCACGCCTTACAGATGGGGCGGCAGCAGCACTGCCACCGGCTTCGATTGCAGCGGCATGATTCAATTCGTCTATAAAAACGCCCTCGATGTCAGCCTCCCGCGAACCGCCCGCGACATGGCGGCAGCCAGCCGCAAAATCCCCGACAACCAATTAAAAGCCGGCGACCTCGTCTTTTTCAACACCGGCGGTTCATCCCAATATTCCCATGTCGGCCTCTACATCGGCAACGGCGAATTTATCCACGCCCCAAGCAGCGGCAAAACCATCAAAACCGAAAAACTCTCCAGCCCGTATTACGCTAAACATTATCTCGGCGCGCATACTTTCTTTACGGAATAAGGCATACAGCGGGATTCTTCATCTATCGGCACAAAACAAAAACGAACCAACGTCGTTAACGTAATCTCAATTCCAATACGGCAAATCAAAAAGGTCGTCTGAAAACCTGTTTTTCAAGTTTTCAGACGACCTTTTCGTCAACTCCATTTAAACACCGCCGCTAGCGACGCTTCAACAAAACCGCTCTTTCCTTACCCAAGCAGTTTCATCAAAAACAGCCGCTCCGTTGTACAGGCGAAATAGCGGAATAATCAGCGCGTCTTCTGTCCGCGTGTGTTCAAATCGCCGAAATCAAACATTTAAGCCTGCAAAGAAGCGCGATTTTCCAGAACTTGGTCAATAAGACCATATTCTTTGGCTTCTTCGGCGGACATGAAGTTGTCGCGGTCGGTGTCACGTTCCAAATCTGCCAAGTCGCGGCCGCAGTGTTTCGCCATCAGGCGGTTGAGTTTCTCTTTGATTTTCAACAGCTCGCGGGCATGGATTTCAATGTCGGATGCCTGACCGCCCAAACCGCCGCTGATTAAAGGCTGGTGAATCATGATACGGCTGTTGGGCAGGGCGAAACGTTTGCCTTTTTCGCCTGCCGAGAGCAGGAATGCGCCCATGCTTGCCGCTTGTCCCAAGCACAAAGTGGAGACGTTGGGCTTGATGAAATTCATGGTGTCGTAAATCGACATGCCTGCCGTTACCGAGCCGCCGGGGGAATTGATGTAGAAGAAAATATCTTTGTCCGGATTTTCACTTTCCAAAAACAACAGCTGGGCAACCACCAGATTGGCGGACTCGTCGGTTACCGGACCGACCAAAAATACGATGCGCTCTTTCAAAAGGCGCGAGTAAATATCAAATGCACGCTCGCCGCGGCCGCTTTGTTCGATAACGGTAGGAACGAGGTAATTATTGAAATCGAAGGACATTTTTGTCTCCTGTCAATGTTGCGAAAGCACCAAAGGGGTGCTTTGGTGCTTTCAAGTTGCCTGTTTCAGACGACCTTTTGAAGATGATTAGGCTTGTGCGCCCATCACTTCGTCAAAAGACAAAGCTTTTTCGGTTACTTTGGCTTTGCCCAAAACGAAATCAACGACGTTGCTTTCTACTGCCAAAGAAGTCGGACCTTGCAGGCGGGAAGGCTCTGCGTAGTACCAGTCGATCACTTCTTGAGGATCTTCGTAGCTTTCTGCGAAGTTGGCAACAACGGCTTTGATTTGCTCTTCAGTCGGTTCCAGTTTGTTTTCTTCAACCAGTTTGGCCAAAATCAGACCCAAAGATACGCGGCGTTCGGCTTGCTCTTTGAACATATCCAAAGGCAGATCCAAGTTGGCAGCGTCAGCCATGCCTTGGTTGACGAAGTTTTGTTTCATTTCGTTTGCCAAGCGGGCGGCTTCTTCATTTACCAAAGCAACAGGCGCTTTCAGCTCTACGGCTTTGAGCAGCGCGTTCATTACAGATTCTTTGGTTTGTTCGTTTACGCGGCGCTCAACTTCGCGGCCTACGTTTTTCTTCACTTCTTCGCGCATTTTGGCAACGTCGCCGTCAGCGATACCCAATGCTTTGGCGAAGTCGGCATCAACTTCGGGCAGGGTGGGTTCGGATACGTTGTTCAATGTGATGGTGAAGACAGCGGATTTACCGGCAACGTCTTTACCGTGGTAGTCTTCAGGGAAGTTGACGGTAACGTCTTTGCTTTCGCCTGCCTTCATGCCGACTACGCCGGCTTCAAATTCAGGCAACATTTGACCTGCGCCCAATACGAAGGCGTAGTTTTTGGATGCGCCGCCGGCGAAAGGTTCGCCGTCGATTTTGCCTTCGAAGTCGATGATGACGCGGTCGCCGTTTTGGGCTTCGCGTTCAACATGGTTGAAGCGGGTGCGTTGTTTGCGCAAGATTTCTACGGTTTGGTCCACTTCGGCATCGCCGACGGAAGCGGTTACTTTTTCGACTTCTTGTGCAGACAAATCGCCGATAACGACTTCAGGGAACACTTCGAAAATCGCAGCGATTTTCAGGGATTCTTTATCGTCTTGTTCTTCAACGCCTTCGAAACGCGGATAGCCGGCAACTTTCAATTCTTGGGCAACGGCAACATCGTAGAAGCGGCGTTGGACCATTTCATTGATGACATCATTTTGAGCGCTTGCACCGTACATTTGTGCAATCATTTTTAAAGGTGCTTTACCCGGACGGAAACCGTCGATTTTTGCACGGCGTTGGGTTTGTTTCAGTTTTTTATCGGTTTCTGCATTGATTTCGGACCAAGGCAGAGACAACACTACTTTGCGTTCCAGATTTTCTAAAGTTTCAACAGTTACGCTCATCGTAAGACCTTAATTTGTTGTGTTAAATAAAAAATGGGAATCCTTTTGCCAATGATGACTGCAAAAGCGGCCCCGACCCATCGGGGCTTTATCGTCCGTTGCTTGCAAAAGGCAGGAAAATTAGCTGGCTAGTATATCACAATGTTTGATTGACTGGATAATATAGTGGATTAACTTTAAACCAGCACGGCGTTGCCTCGCCTTGTCCTGATTTAAATTTAATCCACTATATCGCCGAAAGGCGGGCCGATTTTGCCCCGATAAAATAAGGTATTGAATCCGACATCATAAAAGGTCGTCTGAAAACAGGTATAACCGGTTTTCAGACGACCTTTGGTAATTATTGAGATTACAACTGGTCTTTTTGCGCCAGAATCCTGCGGCTGCCGTTGATGTCTGCGGGGGAAACGACACCGGCGTTTTCGAGCGCTTCCATCAGGTTGGCTGCGCGGTTGTAGCCGATGCGCAACTGGCGTTGCAGGGAGGAGATGGAGGTTTTTTTGCTTTCCAAAATGTAGGCGACGGCTTGGTCGAACAATTCGTCGCTGCCCGCATTTGGATTGACGATGTTGGTGGTTTCCAGCGCGGCTTCACCGCTGAGCAAACCTTCGACATAGTCGGCGGGGGCTTGCGATTTGACGTAGTTGACGACTTGATGCACCTCGTCGTCTGAAACGAACGCACCTTGCAGGCGGGTCGGCTCGGCGCTACCCGGTTGCAGGAACAGGGAGTCGCCGTATTTCAGCAGTTCGTCCGCGCCCATTTGGTCGAGGATGGTGCGGCTGTCGATTTTGCTTTGCACGGTAAACGCCATGCGCGTCGGGATATTCGCTTTAATCAAGCCGGTGACGACATCGACGCTCGGTCGTTGGGTCGCGACAATCATATGGATACCGGCGGCACGCGCTTTTTGGGCGAGGCGGGCGATTTGTTGCTCGACGGCTTTGCGTTCGGTCATCATCAGGTCTGCCAACTCGTCGATAACGACCACAATCATCGGCAGTTTTTCCAGCGGCTCGGGGTCGTCCGGATTCAGGCTGAACGGGTTGGGCATGGGTTTGCCCGATGCTTTGGCGGCTTCGACTTTTTGGTTGAAGCCTTCCAAGTTGCGCACGCCGGCGTGGGAAAGCAGGCGGTAGCGTTTTTCCATTTCGGCGACACACCAGTTCAACGCCTGCCCCGCTTCACGCATATCGGTAACGACCGGGCAGAGCAGGTGCGGAATGCCGTCGTAAATACTCAATTCGAGCATTTTCGGGTCTATCATGATGAAGCGGACTTCGTCGGGCGTGGCTTTGAAAAGCATGGACATAATCATACCGTTCACGCCAACGGATTTACCCGAACCGGTCATACCGGCGACCAAAAGATGCGGCATTTTTGCCAAGTCGCCGACGACGGGCGTACCGGAAATGTCTTTACCCAACGCGACGGTCAGCTTGGATTTGGCTTCAGTAAACACGGGCGAAGACAAGATTTCGCTCAACATCACGTCTTGGCGTTTTTCGTTGGGCAACTCGATGCCCATGGTGTTTTTGCCCGCGATGGTTTCCACGATGCGCACGGATTGCAGCGACATGGAACGCGCCAAATCTTTAGACAGGGCAACGATTTGGCTGCCTTTTATGCCTTGCGCGGGTTCGATTTCATAACGCGTAATCACAGGGCCGGAAGTGGCGGAAACGACTTGCACGCCGATGCCGAATTCTGCCAACTTGGATTCAATCAATTCGGCAGTGCGCTCTAATTCGGCAGGATTGATGCTGACGGGTTCGCCGTTGGGCAGGCGCAGCAGGTTCATGCTGGGTTTGTGGTATTCGCCTGTCTGTTGCGGCTCGTTGTCTTCAAACAAGGAAGCCTGAATTTTGGGTGGTGGCGCGACGGAGACCGCAACGGATTTGCGGTTGCTGGTGCTGCCTGCAAGCGGAGTAACTGGCGTAGCGGTGATGTTTTTGGCTTCTTTCACCATGCGGCGGGTGTTTTCCGTTTCCAAGGCTTCGGCAGTCGAGCCGTCGTCCTTGCGTCTGCCCAATGCCTTTTTCAGACGACCCCAAATGCCTGAAAACAGGCTTTCGGTATTGCGTCCTGTTTTTGCCATGACTTCCAGCCAAGACACTTGCGCCAGCAAGGAAACGGAAAGCAGCAGCATGACACACATAATCAGCAGGCTGCCGGATTTGCCCAGCAGCCAAGCCAAGCCCGAACCAGCCAAAGCGCCGACCAAACCGCCCGCACCGACAGGCAGGGTTTCGTCCAAAGTATTTTGAAGGGTGAAATATTCGAGAATCGGGCTGCACACCAAAAGCAGGAACAAAGCCAGCGCGGCAACGCCGTGGTTGTACGATTTGTAGTTTTCGCGCTTTTGCAGCGGGCGGAAATTTTTATAGAGGAAAACGCACGAAGCGGCGATCCACCACCAAAACGACAGTCCAAAAAGATAATAGCCGACATCGGAAACATACGCGCCAAAGAGCCCGCCGAAATTGGCGATGTCGTCCGATTTCGGCACGCTGCGCGACCATGCGGGGTCGGTCATTTTGAAGCTGGCGAGGGAAATGGCGATGAAGACCGTCACCATCAGCCCAAAGAGCCACAGCGCGTCGTTAATCAGATTGACGACATGCTCGGGGCGCGCTTTTTTTTCTTCATTTTTTTGCAGCGCTTTGGCAGCCTTCAAACGCTCGGAAACCTTGTTCGGCTCTGTCTGCACCTTCGTTTGGCTTTGACGGCGCGTGCTCGGTTTGGCGTTTGTTTTGGCTTTAGTTTTTGATGCGGTTTTAGAGGATTTTGCGGTCATGGATGGATTTTTGATATTCGGTACAGGTCGTCTGAAAAGGGAAAACCGACGGGGAATCAATCCGTCGGGTGTAATGTGTGTTGGGTTCAAATTATACCGTATTTACCGTTTCTGATAAAACAAGGTCGTCTGAAAAAGGTTTTCAGACGACCTCTTGTTCAGCTTTCAGCCGTCAGTCTTTCAATGACTGCTCTGCGGCATTGCGGACTTTATCGGCAGCCGCTTCGATTTCGGATTGGACTACTTCGGCAGCAGCTTGCGCCGGAGCGGGCGTTTCCGCTTGCGCGGCGCTGGTGGTTTCAGTCGGCGCGGCAGCTTCAGGGGCTTGGAGCGGCAGGCGCGCCAAAACGGTGCGCACGCCGGTGACTTTGTCGCCGATGGCGACTTGTGCCTGCGCGTCAACCGGCAGATACATATCGACGCGCGAACCGAAGCGGATAAAGCCGTAACGTTCGCCGCGGGTCAGTTTCTCGCCTGCTTTGGTGTAACACAAAATACGGCGGGCAACTAAACCTGCGACTTGGACGAAGGTGATTTCGCGGCCTGACGCGGTAGTCGCCAGTACGGCGTTGCGTTCGTTTTCGGTACTGGCTTTGTCCAAATCGGCATTGAGGAATTTGCCTTTATTGTATTCGACGGCGGTCACGGTGCAGTCGGCAGGCGATTTTTGCGAGTGGACGTTGAAGACGTTCATGAACACGCTGATTTTCAACGCTTCGGTATCACGGTAAGGATCGCGCGCGCGCTCGACAACGACGATGCGCCCGTCAACGGGGCTTAAAATCGCTTCGGGGTCTTGCGGGATTTCGCGGGCGGGATCGCGGAAAAATTGCAGGGCAAATACGGTGAAAATCCAAAACGGCAGCGACCACCAGCCGCAGCAGGCAGACACCAGCAAACTCAATACCAAACCGCCGCCGATAAACGGCCAGCCCTCGCGGGCGATAATCGGGTGGGGGTACAGACGGTTCATAACTTTCCTTTTCTATTCAAATTGCCGCCATTATAGCGGAATATCCTAAAAAGGTCGTCTGAACGCTGTTTCAGACGACCTTTTGTCTTTTTGTATTTATTGTTATCCGGCGGTGTTACCGTTTTCCAAAACATCCAAGATGTTTTTCAGGTTGGCGGAATCGAGCTGACCGGGGGCGGAGGCGGCTCCTGCCGTGCCGAACGTGATGGCGGAGCCGAAGGTCGAGCCTGCGACGCGGCTGACGAGTCCGAGCTTGCCCATGGAGATGGTAACAATCGGGCGGTTTGCGGTTTGACGGGCTTCCCAAGTGGCGTCCAAAAGCGTCAGGACATCGGCGGGGCTTTGGGGCATCACGGCGATTTTGCAGATGTCCGCGCCTGCCTCTTCCATTTTTTTCAGACGACCTGTGATGTCCGATTTGGCGGGCGTTTGATGGAAATCGTGGTTGCTCATCAGGACGGCGGTGTTGTGCGCTTTGGCGGCGGCAACCGCTTGGCGGACTTCGCCTTCGCCGGCGGAAAGTTCGATGTCGATGATGTCGATGATGCCTGAAGCGGCGGCTTTATCGAGCAACTCGAAATAATACGCTTTGCTGCAAGGGTATTCGCCGCCTTCCTCTGCTCGTCTGAAGGTGAACAGCAGCGGGGTTTCGGGAAAGGCGCGGCGTACGGCGGCGGCTTGGGTAAGCAGGTATTCGGGGTTGCCCACCTGGTCGAAATAGTCGGCTCTGAACTCGATAATATCGAAACAGGCGTGTTCGAGGTTTTTCAGGGCGGCAGATAAGGCTGCTTCGTCTCGGGCAACCAAGGGAACGGCGATTTTCGGCTGTCCGCTGCCGAGCGTGAGATGGCGGATGGTCAGGGTTTTCATGGTTTTTCTGCTGTATTGGTACGATGGCTGTCGAGCAGCGGATCGGGGAACGGTGTCCAAACGACGCCGTTGATGCCGCTTTCGGTCAGGCGGCGGTTGAGCCAGCTGTTGCACGTATTGAAAAGATGGTAGCGTCCTTCTGCCTCGTAGAATGCGTCGTCAGCGCTGTAATGTGCACCGGCGACGGGGATGGCTTTGCCCGCTTTCAACTTGAAATGGCGCATCAGGTTGGCACTCAGGCGGCGGTATTGTTCGCGGCTGACGGTGAATTTGACGGTATTTTCGCCTTCTCTCGGCGGCTCGCGGTAGTAGATGGCGTGAATCAGCGTGCTGTTGACTCCGCTTAACGCCTGTACTGCCGTAGAGGCGGTCAAATCCGACCACTGCGGCGTTTTCAAATAGAAATTGCGCTCGCCCCAACCTATGCCGACGTAGCGGATGGGGGCATCGCCTTGCCCTGCGGGGCTGTCGGCAGGGTTGATAATGCTGGTCCAGTCGAAAAGGTCGTCTGAAAGCGGCATGACGATGTCGGCGTGTACGCCGTTGCTGTGCAGGTAAAGGGTTACCTCGCCGTCGGAGGCTTCAATGCTGTCCTGCGGAATCTTACCAAGTATGTAGGCGGCGGCAAAGTAAAGGATGGCGGCGATGATAAATGCCAACAGGGCTTTCAGGAGGATTTTGAATATTTTTTTCATTGACGTGACGGCGTCGTTAAAGATGCGGCATCATATCACGATAACGGCATGTTTTAGACATTTCAGACGACCTTAACGCTTTAACTACAAAGGAGGTCGTCTGAAAATCAACAAAAAGATATTTTTAGTTTCCCATCAATCCGTTTTCGTAAAAAACCGCGCCCGATTGTTAACATTATATTTACACTACACCCGATTACAAATATACTCATTACCATGCCGCACGGCTTTGTTTGCTTGAAATCCAAAGCTTGCGAACAACCCGCTGCGGGAAACAAGAAAAACCGATTCAGTGAAATCAATAAAAAAGCAATGTTAGGCGATGAGCCCAGGCATCCGTGGTTTTAGCGATTTCACGTTATGTTTCAGAGGAATACTCCATGGACTTACATGCAAAGGACAAAACCCAGCATCCTGAGAATGTCGAGCTGCTCAGTGCGCAAAAGCCGATTACCGACTTTAAAGGCCTGCTGACCACCATCATCTCCGCCGTCGTCTGTTTCGGCATTTACAGCATCCTGCCTTACAGCACCGATGCCAACAAAGGCATCGCGCTGTTGATTTTCGTTGCTGCGCTTTGGTTTACCGAAGCCGTCCACATTACGGTAACCGCATTGATGGTGCCGATTCTCGCCGTTGTGCTCGGCTTCCCCGATATGGACATCAAAAAAGCGATGGCGGGCTTTGCCGACCCGACGATTTACATCTTCTTCGGCGGCTTCGCGCTTGCCACCGCCCTGCACATGCAGCGCCTCGACCGCAAAATCGCCGTCAACCTCTTGCGCCTGTCGCGCGGCAATATGAAAGTCGCCGTATTGATGCTGTTTGCCGTTACCGCCTTCCTGTCCATGTGGATCAGCAATACCGCGACCGCCGCCATGATGCTGCCTTTGGCAATGGGTATGATGAGCCACCTCGACCAAGAAAAAGAACGTAAAACCTACGTCTTCGTCCTG
This sequence comes from Neisseria macacae ATCC 33926, assembly GCF_022749495.1. Taxonomy (NCBI): domain Bacteria; kingdom Pseudomonadati; phylum Pseudomonadota; class Betaproteobacteria; order Neisseriales; family Neisseriaceae; genus Neisseria; species Neisseria macacae. The sequence goes on from NZ_CP094241.1 coordinate 1,906,131, forward strand.
CTCGGCATCGCCTACTGCGCCAGTATCGGCGGTTTGGGTACCGTGGTCGGTTCGCCGCCGAACATGATCGCCGCCAAAGCGCTGAATCTGGATTTCGTCGGCTGGATGAAGCTCGGTCTGCCGATGATGCTGTTGATTCTGCCGCTGATGCTGTTCTCCATGTACGTCATCCTCAAGCCCAATCTGAACGAGCGCGTCGAAGTCAAAGCCGAGTCTATCCCTTGGACGCTGCACCGCGTGATCGCGCTGTTGATTTTCTTGGCTGCTGCCGTTGCCTGGGTATTCAGTTCCAAAATCAAAGAAGCGTTCGGCATTTCCAACCCCGATACCGTCATCGCCCTGATTGCCGCCGTCGCCGTCGTCGTATTCGGCGTGGCGCAATGGAAAGAAGTCGCCCGCAACACCGACTGGGGTGTGTTGATGCTCTTCGGCGGCGGTATCAGCTTGAGCGCGCTGCTGCAATCTTCCGGCGCATCCGAAGCCTTGGGTCAGCAGGTGGCTACCACTTTCACCGCTGCGCATCCGCTGCTGGTGATTTTCGTAGTCGCCTCCTTCATCATCTTCCTGACCGAGTTCACCAGTAACACCGCCTCCGCCGCGCTGCTTGTACCTATTTTCGCCAGCATCGCCACGCAAATGGGGCTGCCCGAACAAGTCTTGGTATTCGTCATCGGCATCGGCGCATCTTGCGCGTTCATGCTGCCGGTTGCCACGCCGCCCAACGCGATTGTGTTCGGTACAGGCTTGATTAAGCAACGCGAAATGATGAACGTCGGCTTGCTGCTGAACGTCCTTTGTATCGTATTGGTTGCGCTGTGGGCTTATTTCATTCTGATGTAAACCCATAAAACCCTAGCCAAGGTCGTCTGAAAGAATATTTTTCAGACGACCTTGAAGTTTTTCCGCCCAGCTCCATTTGTAAAAAGATTCTTAACGAAAGGAAACCCATGATTATCCTGCACACCAACAAAGGCGACATCAAAATCGAACTCGACTTCGACAAAGCCCCCGTTACCGCCAAAAACTTCGAACAATACGTCAAAGACGGCTTCTACGACGGCGTAATCTTCCACCGCGTCATCAAAGGCTTCATGATTCAAGGCGGCGGCATGGACGAGAACATGAACGAAAAAGAAACACGCGAGCCGATTCAAAACGAAGCGTCCAACGGCCTGCCCAACGAAAAATACACCATCGCCATGGCGCGCACCTCCGACCCGCATTCCGCCAGCGCGCAATTCTTCATCAACACCGCCGACAACGCCTTCCTGAACTTCCGTTCCAAAGAGCTGTACGGCAAAACCGTCGTCCAAGACTGGGGCTACGCCGTATTCGGCAAAGTCGTCGATGGTTTTGATGTAGTCGATGCCATCGAAGGCGTCGCCACCAAACGCCACGGCTACCACGACGACGTACCGACCGAACCTGTCGTCATCACCAAAGCCGAAGTAGTATAAGATTGACGCGTTACATCCCATGACGCAAAAAGCAGCCTGAAACGGGCTGCTTTTTTATTGGGCAAATATTTGAACGCAATCCGCCGCGCTTGTTTTCAGACGACCTTTTGTACAGAAACCGTCGCCTACGGATTCAAACCCGCTTTGCCCCATCTCAAAAGACGATTTATAGTGGATTATAGTGGATTAAAATAAAAATGAGACAAGGCGGCAACGCCCGCCGTGTACGGGTAGTACATAAGGGCGTTGGCAACGCCGTATCATTGCAATTTTAATCCACTATAAATTTAAATCAGGACAAGGCGACGAAGCCGCAGACAGTACAGATAGTACGGAACCGATTCACTTGGTGCTTCAGCACCTTAGAGAATCGTTCTCTTTGAACTAAGGCGAGGCAACACCGTACTGGTTTAAAGTTAATCCACTATAATCCGCCATGGATTTTCCGTTACAATTAAAACTGATTTTGTTCACAGGTACCCATCATGCAGATTCAACCCTACCAAGCCGACATTGCCGAAAGAATGCTGGTCGGAACGACCGGAGAAACCATTCATCCCGATGCCCAATTCGTCCACACCGAAAACGGCTATTGGATCGCGTGGCATGACCAAACCGCCGCCCTACTCGCTCCCGATACGCCGCCCGATATCCCCTGCTTTTGGGTCGAAGGGGCGCAAAGCCTCGAAGAGCTTGTCGCGCTGGTTGAAAACGGCGAATTTGACGAAATGGAAGAATTCGACGGCGACGACGAAAGCTGGCACGAAGCGGCTTCCGGATGCAGCGGCGGACACCACGACCATCAATGCGGATGCGAACATTGATGAACATAAAAGCCCTTCTTCTTCCCGTGTTCCTCAGTTTGGCACTCAGCGGCTGTATCGTTACCAGCGCCGTCAATCTGGCCGCCACCACCGTCATGACCGCAGGTAAAATCGCCGTCAAAGGCACAGGCGCGTTAATCAATGCCGCCATTCCCGACAAGGACAAAAAGAAGGACAAAGAAAAGAAATCCCGCGAACAACAGGCGGAGGATTACTTAGAAGAACCGCGTGAAGAATAAGCAGCCGCGCCCCACACCGACGGCTGAAAAACCATTCAAACAAAAGGTCGTCTGAAACGGCAAACCGTTTTTCAGACGACCTCTTTTGCTTCTATAGTGGATTAAATTTAAATCAGGACAAGGCGACGAAGCCGCAGACAGTACAATAGTACGACAAGGCGAGGCAACGCCGTACTGGTTTAAAGTTAATCCACTATATTAAGACCTTACCGGATCATCAGGCTCAAAACCCGTTTTCCATCATGATTTCGCCCGGGATGCGGTTGCGGTGCATGGCGAAGCCCAAGTCCATCAGGGCTTGGAACGTGTCTTTGACCATGGCGGGATTGCCGCAGACCATAAAGCGCGTGTCGGCTTTGGTGAACTTGAATCCCGCGTATGTTTCGAGGCTGCCGTTTTTCAGCAGCTCGGGAATGCGCTTGCCGCTCAACGCGCCTTCGGTTTCCTCGCGCGTGGTAATGGGGATGAAGCGGAATTTGTGGAAATATTCGCCAATCAGCGGATGGTCTTTCAACGCTTCAACACGTCGTCTGAAAATCAGTTCGCCGGAGAAAGAAACCGAGTGCGCCAAAATCAAGCGGTCGAAACGCTGCCAGATTTCTGGCTGCTCGATGATGGAAAGGAAAGGCGCGATGCCAGAACCGGTGCAGAGCATGACCAAGTCCTTGCCGTCGGGAAAGCGTTCGGGCAGGAGGAAGCCCGTAGCAGTTTTGTCGAGCAGTATGGTGTCGCCCTCTTTCATGGCGGCAAACCGCGCGGACATGGGGCCGCCTTCGATCAAAACGGCAAAATATTCAAGCGTGTCGGCGTATTCGGCGGACACGACGGAATACGCGCGCCAGATAAAGCCTTCGCCGTCGCGAAACCCGAGCCGCGAAAACTGCCCCGCCGAGAAGCGGTAGGATTCGGGGCGGCTGATGGCAAAAGTCATCAGTTTGGGCGTATGGTGTTTAATCCACAAGACTTTTTCTTCGGTAAACTTGGCTTCGGGCGAGGCTGCCATAATGGGATTCCTTGTGTATGCGGTATGGGAAACGGAAGGTATAGTGGATTAACTTTAAACCAGTACGGCGTTACCTCGCCTTAGCTCAAAGAGAACGATTCTCTAAGGTGCTGAAGCACCAAGTGAATCGGTTCCGTACTATCTGTACTGTCTGCGGCTTCGTCGCCTTGTCCTGATTTAAATTTAATCCACTATATTATACCCGTTCGCTTGACGAAAGGTCGTCTGAAAACCTGATTGCCCGGTTTTCAGACGACCTTTAAGCGGAACTGAAACTCAAATTTTACGGCTGACGGCGCAGGCGCATGGTTTTGCCGTTTTGCTCCAAAATCAAATCATTGCCGTCGAAACGATAGTTCCACACGCTTTTCATGTTCAAGAAAGCCTCTTCCAGCTTCATGTCTTCACACAGCATCATCGTCGTGGCAATCGGACCAAAATCAATTTTGCCCGCTCCGGCTTCCTGCGCTTGAAGCGTCAAATGATTGCAACCCATCTTGCCATGAGCCTTGGGCATTTTGCTCAAATCCAAAAAAGCCGTTCTGCCCGCCAAATCTTTTTCGGTGAATTTGTCGAAAGAAACCACAAACCATTTCGCCGCCAAAGCCGGCGTTGACGCTTGACGCGGTTCGGATGGTTTTTCAGACGACGTGACAGGCTGGGACGGCTGCGGTTTTTCAGCAGGCGAAGTACAGGCGGTCAGAATGATTGCGGTCATAAGGGTGGGGATCAGGGTTTTCATGATTTTGCCTTTCTAACGTGAGGTCAGCTAAAAGGTCGTCTGAAACCGCTTCAGCGAAACCCGCTACGCACTTTTCAGACGACCTCTTTATCTTACAGCGTCAAATCCAAAGCCTTGGAAATGTCGTTCCAAATATCGTCCGCGTCTTCAATGCCGATGGAGAAGCGCAACAGGCCGACTTTGATGCCCATTTCCATTTTCACATCATGCGGCACGCCGCTGTGGGACTGGGAATAGCAATGGTTGACCAAACTTTCGACGCCGCCGAGGCTGGACGCCATTTTGACCAGTTTCATGTTTTTAATCACGCTGTTTGCCGCTTCGCGCGTGTCGTTTTTCAAATAAACCGTTACCACGCCGCCTATGCCTTTGGGCATTTGGGTTTTCGCCAGTTCGTAATGTTCGTGCGACGGCAGGCCGGGGTAGAACACTTTTTCCACGGCAGGATGGGCTTCGAGGCGGCAGGCGATGTCGAGCGCGTTTTTGCAGTGCGCCTCCATGCGCAAGGTGAGCGTTTTGATGCCGCGCAACACCAGCCAGCAATCCATCGGGCCGGCAATCGCGCCGGTATGCACCATCATGTCGTGCAACGGTTTTGCCAGTTCTTTGGTTTTGACAGCAACGATGCCCATCAATACGTCGGAGTGTCCGCAAAGGTATTTGGTGGCGGAGTGGAACACGATGTCGCAGCCCATTTCCAGCGGCTGTTGCAGATACGGCGTGGCGAAGGTGTTGTCGATGCCGACCAACGCGCCGGCTGCGTGGGCTTTGGCGGCAAGCGCTTTGATGTCCACCAGCCGCAAAAGCGGATTGGACGGGGTTTCCAGCCAAACCAGTTTCACCTTGTGCGCGGCAAGCAGTTCGTCCAAGCGGTTGGGGTTGCCCAAATCGGCAAAGACAACGTTCACGCCCCACTCTTTATAGACGTCAACCAACAAGTCATACGCGCCGCCGTAAATATCGGCGACGGCGACAATGGTATCGCCCGGACGCAGGAAGGTACGCCACACGGCATCGATGCCCGCCATGCCGCTGGAAAAGGCAAAACCCGCCGCTCCGTGTTCCAAGTCGGCAACCGTGTCTTCCAAAACCTGACGGGTCGGATTGCTCAGGCGCGAATAGCGGTAGGGAACCTGCTCGCCGATTTCGTGCAGCGCGAACATACTGTTCTGATAAATCGGCGGCATCAGCGCGCGGTTGTGTTCGTCGCAATCGTAGCTGGAATGGATGGCTTTGGTGGCGAATTTCATCTCGGTTCGACCTTGTAAAGATGTGAATAATTCAGGATTTTATCACTATCCGAAAAATAGAAACAATCAATGCGGACACGGTTTGCAAGTGATATAATCTCGCATTTGCAAAACGGACGGCATGAATCCGTTTCCAAACGACACACACCCCAACAATCCGACAATTAAGGACAAACAACGCATGAACGCCATTGCAGACGTGCAATCCAGCCGAGATTTACGCAATCTGCCGATTAACCAGGTCGGTATTAAAGACTTGCGCTTTCCGATTACTTTAAATACCGCCGAAAGCAGCCAATCCACCGTCGCCCGCCTGACCATGACGGTTTTCCTGCCCGCCGACCAAAAAGGTACGCATATGTCGCGCTTCGTGGCGTTGATGGAACAACAAACCGAGGCTTTGGATTTCGACAGGCTGCACAAACTCACCGCCGAAATGGTCGCGCTTTTAAACTCTCATTCCGGCAAAATCAGCGTTTCCTTCCCCTTCTTCCGCAAAAAATCCGCCCCTGTTTCCGGCATCCAATCCCTGCTGGACTACGACGTTACCCTGACGGGCGAAATCAAAAACGGCGCATACAGCCACAATTTGAAAGTCATGGTGCCCGTAACCTCGTTGTGCCCGTGTTCCAAAGAAATTTCCCAATACGGCGCGCACAACCAACGTTCACACGTTACCGTCAGCCTGACCGCCAACGCCGAAGTCGGTATCGAGGAAATCATCGACTGTGTCGAAGCGCAGGCAAGCTGCCAGCTTTACGGCCTGCTCAAACGCCCCGATGAAAAATACGTTACCGAAAAAGCCTATGAAAACCCGAAATTCGTGGAAGACATGGTGCGCGACGTAGCCACCGCGCTGATTGCCGACGGACGTATCGAAAGCTTCATCGTCGAAAGCGAAAACTTCGAGTCGATACACAACCACTCGGCTTACGCCTATATTGCTTATCCTTAAACAAGCAAAAAAATCGGAAAGGTCGTCTGAAAACCGGAAAATCAGTTTTCAGACGACCTTTCCCGTTCCAATCGACTATGAAAAAGAGACAATCCGACGGGCATCATCTATCAAGCAGTCCGATAATTCCCCCTCGCAACGATATAGTGGATTAACTTTAAATCAGGACAAGGCGACGAAGCCGCAGACAGTACAGATAGTACGGAACCGATTCACTTGGTGCTTCAGCACCTTAGAGAATCGTTCTCTTTGAGCTAAGGCGAGGCAACGCCGTACTGGTTTAAAGTTAATCCACTATAAAAAACAATCGCTGCTTTTAATATAAATTAAGGCCTATAAACGGCTGCTGCGTTTATAATGCGCCTGTTCAACCCTTCCACTGAGAAGACGCCATGAAAAAACTCCTTTACTTCTTTACCGCCTTTTTTGCCCTGTGTTCCAGCGCGTTCGCTGTAAACGCCGACGATTTGCTGCCGCCTGAAAAAGCGTTCGTGCCGCAAGTGAACGTTACCGACAAAGGCATCAACGTCGAATTCAAAATCGCCGACGGCTACTATATGTACCAATCGAAAATCGTCGCCGCCACCGCGCCTGAAGGCGTATTGGGCGAACCCGTTTTCAGCAAAGGCGAAGCCAAAGAAGATGAGTTTTTCGGCAAACAAACCGTGTTCCACCGCGCCGCTCAGGTCAACTGGCCTTACAAAAAAGCCGCGCCGACCTACAAGCTGACGCTGACTTATCAAGGTTGTGCCGAAGCCGGCGTATGTTACCCGCCTGTGGACACTTCTTTCGAGATTAATGGTAACGGCCTGTACCAGCCGCAAAGCGACGAACCCATATCCGCCAAAGACCGCTTCCTGCAACCCGATTCCGCCAAACCATCCCCCGCCGCCGCGCCTAAAGCCTCGCAAAACGACGACAGCAGCCGCTTCAAATTATCGTGGGACACATTAAACGCCAACCTGTTGGCGTTTTTTACCGCAGGGGTATTCTTGAGCTTTACCGCCTGTATGTATCCGCTTTTGCCGATTGTTTCCAGCATTATTGTCGGCGATAAAACCGCCGGCAAAGGCCGCGCTTTCGCTCTGTCCGTAGCGTATGTGCAAGGTTTGGCACTGACCTACACGCTGGTCGGCGTCATCGCAGGCTTGACGGGCGCGCTTCTGACCGTATGGCTGCAACAGGCATGGGTCGTCCTTGCCGCCGCAGGTCTGATGGTCGTCCTCGCGCTTTCCATGTTCGGACTCTTCAACATCCAACTGCCCAACGCCGTCCAATCCTATTTCCAAAACCAAAGCAGCAAACTCTCCGGCGGCAAAATCTTCTCCGTCTTCGTCATGGGCATACTCTCCGCGCTGATCGTCGGCCCCTGCGTCGCCCCGCCGCTCGGATTCGCCTTGGGCTATATCGGACAAACCGGTGATGCCGTTTTGGGCGGACTGGCGCTGTATGTCTTGGCACTCGGCACCGGCGTTCCGCTGATCCTCATCGGCACATTCGGCGGCCACGTCCTGCCCAAAGCAGGCGACTGGATGAACGGCATCAAATACGCCTTCGGCTTCATCCTGCTTGCCGTAGCCGTCTATCTCGCCACACCGCACCTGCCCTACTACCTCGTGGTCGCGCTTTACACCCTGCTCATGATCGTCCCTGCCGTCATGTTGCTGGTTAAATCCGGCAAACAAAAAGGTCGTCTGAAAACCGCAGCCTCCGTTTTAGGCTTCCTACTCATCATCGGCGGCGCATGGTTCGGCTGGCAAAGCGCAAACAAACAAACCACCGCCCTGCACCACTTCCTGACGCTCTCTCCCCCGTCCGAAGCAGGCAAAACCACCGACCACGGCAAAATGTTCACCGACGTCGCCGAACTCAAAGCCACCATGGACGCCGCATTGAGAGCCAACCCCGACAAACCCGTCGTTTTGGATTTCTACGCCGACTGGTGTATTTCCTGCAAAGAAATGGCAAACTACACGCTCAACCAGCCGCAAGTGCATGAAGCCGTCGATATGGAACGCTTCTTCCAAATCGACGTAACCGCCAACACGCCCGAACATCAGGCACTCTATAAAGAATACGGAATCTACGGCCCGCCGGGCATTTTCGCCATCCACGCCGACGGCCGCCGCAGCGACCCCTTGCTCGGCTTCGCCAAACCGGACGAATTCATCAACTGGTACAAACAAAACGAAAAATAAAGACGAAAGGTCGTCTGAAAACCTGAAACAGGGTTTTCAGACGACCTTTTTAAATGGTGGGTTTCAACCCCGCCACTGGTTACACCTATTTAATTTTCAAAATTGGAAGATTAAGATGTCTTAATTCATTTTGTTTCGGACATGAGGTCTTTAACGAGCCTTTCTTACCCTTTTCTACATCCAGGCGTATCGATATGAAGCATTGATTTTTATCATGAATATATTCATCTACATCATAACCCACACCCGTTTCTTCATCTGTATCAATTTCCAAATCCCCTGATTTTAATTTTGCCACGCCTTGCATCAAAGAATTTTTCCCTGAATTGCGCGGGTTATATATATCGAATTGTATATTTCCATTTTTCAAATGCTTTGTCTGAAGCAATAGCCCTGTTTTGCTTACTCGATATGTCCCTGAATAGGCTGACAAGGGTATAAAAAGTAAAAACACATATAAAAACTTTTTCATCATACTGCTCTTTCCTCAATTATAGTGGATTAAAATAAAAATGAGACAAGGCGGCAACGCCCGCCGTGTACGGGTAGTACATAAGGGCGTTGGCAACGCCGTATCATTGCAATTTTAATCCACTATAAATTTTAAAGATAAGAATGCTCTAGTAATCCAAGTTTGAACCGATACCACGTTGTCTCAACTTAGCCCAAAGATTGCGACTGAAGGTCTAAAATGACAATAGATTTATATGGTAACTGATTGATGCAATGGGCTGCAACAAATGGGATGAACGGCGAAAAGGTCGTCTGAAAGCGAATATTTCATTTTCAGACGACCCTTTTGGATTTGAACTCAATAAATAATGTTTTTGCCGTAACTTTCTAAAATTGATTTGATTTTGAGGATGGTTTCTTTGGGGGGCGGATGTACGCCGGTGAGTTTGTAGGTGTCGCCGCACAATGCCCATTTGTGCGCGCCCAGTTCGTGATAAGGAAGGAGTTCGACCATTTCGACGTTGTCCATGTCTGCGATGAATTCGCCGAGCAGGTGGGCGGAACGGTCGTCGTCGGTATAGCCTGGGACGACGACGTAGCGGACGCGTGCGGGCTGTTTGCGTTCGGCGAGGTAGTGGGCAAATTTGAGGGTTTTGGTGTTGGGGATGCCGACGAGGACTTTGTGGATTTCGGGGTTGATTTGTTTTAAATCGAGCATGACGAGGTTGGTATGGTCGAGCAGGTCGTCGAGGATGGAATCGTAATGCAGGGCGTAGCCGTTGCTGTCGAGGCAGGTGTGGATGTCGTGTTCTTGGCAGGCGGTGAACCAGTCGCGTACGAATTCGTATTGCAGGAGCGGTTCGCCGCCTGTGGCGGTAACGCCGCCGCCTGTGGCGCGCAGGTAGTGGCGGTAGGACATGACTTGCTTCATGACTTCGGGCACGGTCATTTCTTGGGCTTGTTCGGTGTGCAAGTCCCATGTGTCGCGGTTGTGGCAGTAGAGGCAGCGCATGAGGCAGCCTTGCAGAAAGAGGACGTAGCGCAACCCGGGACCGTCCACTGCGCCGCAGGATTCTACGGAATGGACGATGCCTTTGCCGTTGTAATGGCGGTGTCCGAGGTCTTTGGCGGGGGCGGGTATTTCGGGGTTGATGGCGATGGATGTCTGCATGGTGTCTGATGTACCGGATATTGGGGTCGTCTGAAAACTTGTTTTTGTGTTGCAGAGGGTTCTTCTTATTGGATTAATATGCGGGCATTGCGTTCCCTGTTGTGAGAAGTTTATGGGCTGTTTTTAAATAGGTAAATGGGTTTTAATGATAACTCTATTGTACCGCCTTCGGTCGTCTTGATTTAAAGTTAATCCACTGGATTTTGATATTATCAAACCATTGCTTCAGGCAAAATCAAGCCGGGTTCCGGATAATCCGTCCCCCGGCTTGGTTTACTGTAAACCCTTTGCTTTACATGGTTTGTGTAAAGGTACGGGTAATCACGTCAAGCTGCTGTTCTCGGGTCAGCGAGTTGAAGCGTACGGCGTAACCGGACACGCGGATGGTCAGTTGCGGATATTTGTCCGGATTGTTCATCGCGTCTTCCAGCGTTTCGCGGGTCAATACGTTGACGTTCAGGTGTTGACCGCCTTCCACTTCTCCTTCTTCGTGGTGGAAGTAACCATCCATCAGGCCTGCGAGGTTGCGTTCGCGGGAATTTTCGTCTTTACCTAATGCACCCGGCACGATGGAGAAGGTGTAGGAAATACCGTCTTTGGCAAATTCAAACGGCAGTTTGGCTACGGAGGTCAGCGAAGCGACGGCGCCGTTGACATCGCGGCCGTGCATCGGGTTGGCGCCCGGACCGAACGGTGCGCCTGCGCGGCGGCCGTCAGGCGTGTTGCCGGTTTTTTTGCCGTACACGACGTTGGAGGTAATGGTCAGCACGGACTGGGTCGGCGTCGCGTTGCGGTAAGTTTTGTGGGTCGCCACTTTTTTCATAAAGCGTTCCACCAAGTCGCAGGCAATATCATCCACGCGGTCGTCGTTGTTACCGAACTGCGGGTATTCGCCTTCGATTTCAAAGTCAACGGCAATACCGTTTTCGTCGCGAATCGGTTTGACTTTGGCGTATTTGATGGCGGACAGCGAGTCGGCGGCCACAGACAAACCGGCGATACCGCAGGCCATAGTGCGTTTCACGTCGCGGTCGTGCAGCGCCATCAACGCGGCTTCGTAGCTGTATTTGTCGTGCATGTAATGAATGATGTTCAGCGCGGTAACGTATTGGGTTGCCAACCAATCCATGAATTTGTCCATGCGCGCAAAGACAGTGTCGTAGTCCAAGACTTCGTCCATAATCGGTTCGGTTTTCGGACCAACTTGGTCTTTGGATTTTTCGTCCACGCCGCCGTTGATTGCGTACAGCAGGGTTTTCGCCAAGTTGGCGCGTGCGCCGAAGAACTGCATTTGTTTGCCGACCACCATCGGGCTGACGCAGCAGGCAATGGCGTAGTCGTCGCTGTTGAAGTCCGGACGCATCAAATCGTCGTTTTCGTATTGGATGGACGAGGTGTCGATGGACACTTTGGCACAAAACTCTTTAAAGCCTTGCGGCAGTTGTTCGGACCACAACACAGTGATGTTCGGTTCGGGAGACGGACCCATGTTGTACAGGGTGTGCAGCACGCGGAAGTTGGTACGGGTTACCAGCGTGCGTCCATCCAAACCCATACCGCCGATGGATTCGGTTGCCCAAATCGGGTCGCCGGAGAAGAGTTGGTCGTATTCGGGCGTACGCAGGAAACGAACCATACGCAGTTTCATCACCAAATGGTCGATAAATTCTTGCGCTTGGGTTTCGGTAATTACGCCGTTTTTCAGGTCGCGCTCGATGTAGATGTCCAAGAATGAAGACACGCGACCGAACGACATGGCGGCGCCGTTTTGCGATTTAACGGCGGCAAGGTAGCCGAAGTAAGTCCATTGGATGGCTTCTTGTGCATTTTTCGCAGGGCCGGAAATGTCGTAGCCGTAAGAGGCTGCCATTTCTTTCATTTGACCCAAGGCTTTGTATTGTTCGTTGATTTCTTCGCGGCGGCGGATAACTTCTTCCAAATCCACGCCGTTTTCCAAATCGGCTTGCAGCGAGTTGAACTGGTTGAGTTTGTCTTTCATCAAGAAGTCGATACCGTACAATGCCACGCGGCGGTAGTCGCCGATGATGCGACCACGACCGTAAGCGTCCGGCAAGCCGGTAATCACGCCTGATTTACGGCAACGGCGGATGTCGGGCGTATAAACGTCAAACACACCTTGGTTGTGGGTTTTACGGTATTTGGTGAAGATTTCGCTAACTTCGGGGTTCAACTCGACGTTGTACACTTTGCACGCGTCTTGTACCATTTTCAAACCGCCGAACGGCATGATCGAGCGTTTCAGAGGCTCATCTGTTTGCAGGCCGACGATGGTTTCCAAATCTTTATTGATATAACCCGGCGCATGGCTGGTAATGCCGGACACGACTTGCGCGTCAATTTTGTAGGGTTCGTGCGTGCGGTTTTCGACTTTGATGCCTTCCATCACGTCCGCCCACAATTTGGTCGTAGCCTCGGTCGCAGGTGCGAGGAAAGACGCATCGCCTTCATAAGGCGTGTAGTTTTTCTGAATAAAATCGCGCACGTCGACATTGGTTTCCCAATTACCGCCGACAAAACCTTCCCAAGCGGCAGGGCGTTGCTGTACATCGGTTGACATATCAAGCTCCTAATTTGTCAGATAGAATTTATAGGTAGAAGAAATTTACCTTTGCAGAATAGCACTTTAGCTCTATGAAGTGTAACGATTGGCGGAGATGTGAACGTTTACCCGATATTTTTTTGACTTACATCAATGAGAACAGTTATTACTTAAAACTACATTTTATTTTTCAAGCCTTTAGCGTGTAAACAAGTGTAGAATATAAAATTAAGCCCTGAAAACTTGTCCGGTTTTCAGGGCTTTTCCTTAGGTATTTGATTTCATGCAATTACATTGTGTAAAGGTCACAAGTTGGACACAAATTGGACACAAAGCAAAAAGACAGCCTGAATTATAAGCTGTCTTTTGGTAATTTAGAGTCTTAGATTATTCAATAAATTCATAGATTTATTGGTGCCCGGAGCCGGAATCGAACCGGCACGGCCGGTTTAGGGCCGACGGATTTTAAGTCCGTTGTGTCTACCTATTTCACCACCCGGGCGCAGACTGTTTTATATTGAAATTTGGAGGCGGGGGCGCGGATTTGAACCGGCCTATATAAGGGTTGCACCCCTTATAGCATAAACACTCTGCCACCCCGCCATGAAATGAGTGGAGGCGAGAGTCGGAATCGAACCGGCGTCCACGGATTTGCAATCCGCTGCATTACCACTTTGCTATCTCGCCAAACAAACTACCAGGTAGTGTTCAAACTGGAGCGGGAAACGAGTCTCGAACTCGCGACCTCAACCTTGGCAAGGTTGCGCTCTACCAACTGAGCTATTCCCGCATATCCAAATGTGCCTGAACGATGGAGCGGGAAACGAGTCTCGAACTCGCGACCTCAACCTTGGCAAGGTTGCGCTCTACCAACTGAGCTATTCCCGCATGGGGCACATCTGAAAATTAAACTGTGGAGCGGGAAACGAGTCTCGAACTCGCGACCTCAACCTTGGCAAGGTTGCGCTCTACCAACTGAGCTATTCCCGCATCGGAGAAACTTTATAGCAACTTAAGACAGGATTCGTTTGGAGCGGGAAACGAGTCTCGAACTCGCGACCTCAACCTTGGCAAGGTTGCGCTCTACCAACTGAGCTATTCCCGCCGAATGTCTGTTTCTTGCTGCTGTTTCTGAAGAAGACGCAATTATTATGGATTTAAAACTTGTCGTCAAGGGGTTTGTTTTATTTTTTATTTGATTTCCTGCCACGCCATTTTCAGATAATAGAACATTGACCAGAGGGTTAATACAGATGCGATAAACATCAATATGTTACCTGTCAGGTAAAAAATATTGTCAAATCGATTGGAGGCTAAGAGCAATAAAAATATGGCAACCATTTGCGCGGCGGTTTTAAATTTGCCGATCGTGGCAACGGCAACGCTGCTGCGCCTGCCCATTTGCGCCATCCATTCCCTCAAGGCGGAAATGGTAATTTCCCTGCCGATGATGATGATGGCGAAGATAACATAAGTACGGCCAAGGCTGACCAGCAGCAATAATGCGGTCGCTACCATCAATTTATCCGCAACAGGATCGAGGAAGGCGCCGAAATCGGAGGTTTGTTTCCAAAGCCTTGCTAAAAATCCGTCAAACCAATCGGTTACGGCTGCGAGTGCGAAAATGATAGCGGCAGTCCAATTGACGGTTTCCGGTGCAATCCACCCTTTTGGCAGGAAAAACAGCAAAGTAAAGACCGGAATCAGCAAAACGCGCATCCAAGTCAGAAAAATCGGTATGTTCCAAGGCATGATTTACCTTTGATGTGGTTATGATAGTTAATTTGCCTATTATAACGGACTTGTCTGTCTGAAAGCATATGTTTTCACCATCTTTCAGACAGCAAAAGCCTTCAAGTCCGTTTGTTTTTTCGATAAAACCTGCATTGAGGCAGCCATTCTTTTTGGCACGGGTCGTCGATAAACGACTTTAAAATCTTTTGAAAGGTTTGATTTTGGGCGTTGTATATGTTGCCTTTTAGATAACACGACGCGTAATAATGCGCCAATAAATCCGCCTGCTGCTCCATATTCAGCATACCGAAATGATAAATATCAGACAGATTGGGATAGAGATAGGCACGGCGGCGGCGGTAGCCTCCGCTGACGAACAAAAACAATCCGCCCAACCAGGTTTTAAATCCTTGCTGGTACTGCCAAACATGGGTCAATTCATGAATCATCCATATTTGATGGGACTCGGAAGCGAGGGCAAAGTCGTCAGGACAGTTATTGCGCGGGAAATAGATGTTCCCGTTGGGCGAAACGGCAACCTGCATGGTCGGCAGGCAAGGAATGCCTTGATAGATTTTGACGCGGGCGTAATCAATGCTGTCGGCAAAAATCAGCTTTGCCATTTTGATTTCGTTGTCCGTCAGCCTGCGCCAGCGTTTGCTCATACCTTGTCCTTGTTACTTTCATGACGACCGGGGTCGTCTGAAAACGGTTATCCTGCCTTAGCAGTCATTCAGCTACGTTTACAACCGATACTGCCCTACCCGCTTTATAGTGGATTAAATTTAAATCAGGACAAGGCGACGAAGCCGCAGACAGTACAGATAGTACGGAACCGATTCACTTGGTGCTTCAGCACCTTAGAGAATCGTTCTCTTTGAGCTAAGGCGAGGCAACGCCGTACTGGTTTAAAGTTAATCCACTATATTTGCACCAACATCATCACAAACCTTACAACATGAAGGTCGTCTGAAATTTTTCAGACGACCTTTTGAGCCTGTCAAACTATTGTCCTGAATCTTTCGGCTTCTGATTGGCGTTCTCAAACAACTTGTTCATAGGGGTCAGATTGATTGCATTGCCTTGACTGACTATCCATTTATCCTCCACCCGCCAAACACCCGAGGTATCTTCCACGCGCAGATACCAGTGGTTGGTCGGCGGCAGGGGTTTGAAAGTCGCTTCATACTCCATACGACCGTTTTGGATTTCCGCACTGACGGGGTGCAATTTGACGGTTTGGTCTTCCGATTTTTTAGTCGGGTGCATCAAAAGGAGATTCAAAGGCTGCTTGGGATCGAATTCCCCACTGACAAACACTTTGGCCGCATCCTTATCCGGACTGATCAGCACTTGCACCTGCATATGCCGCTTCACTGCCTCTTCATCGCGGTGAAGCTGGATGTCGATGTGTTTGCCGTCTTTGTAATAGTCGTCCGTTACCAAATCGGTTGCATGTTCTTTGGCGACGAAGAACATGGCGACACTGGCAATCACGACGAAAATAGGACCCGCCATCAACACCCACGGCCAAATGTGTTTGTACCAAGGTTTGACTTGTTTTTGCTCGGACACGTTTTATTCTCCGATAAAGGTTGCTTCTTCTTCCAAGATAGTAGGTTTGCCATCTGCTTTGCCGGTTTCGCGATAAGTGAAGGTAAACTCAATCGGATGGCTGCCCTTGTCGGCGTATTCGGGAATGGTGGAAACTTGGACAGGGATGGTCAACGTTTGGCGCGGTGCGATTTTCACGCCGCCTTCCGGCAATCCGGTCAGGGCAATTTCTTCAAAGCCTTTGACTGCCGCAGTCATCACTTGTTCGTTTTCACTATTGTTGATAATGCGCAGGTTGTATGCGTTTTCCAGCCAACCTTTGCTGTTTTCGCGCACCATCACGCCGCGGTCTTTCAAAATATCGACTTCGACCATTTTGCGGGTGGAAAGTCCGACCAAGAAAGCAATAATAACCACCAGCAAAACAGCGCCGTATCCCGCCACACGCGGACGTTTCAAGCGTTTTTTGATGTCGCTTTCAGGATATTCGTGTTCCAACGCGCCTTCGGTCGTATAGCGTATCAAACCGCGCGGATAACCCATTTTATCCATGATTTCGTCGCAGGCATCAATACACGCCGCACAGCCGATACATTGATACTGCAAACCGTCGCGGATATCGATACCGACGGGACAGACCTGTACGCACATGGTGCAGTTGATGCAGTCGCCCAATCCGCTGTCTTCTTTGTTGGCGGTTTTCTTGCGCGCGCCGCGCGGTTCGCCGCGTTCGGTATCGTAAGAAATAATCAGCGTGTCTTTGTCGAACATCGCGCTTTGGAAGCGTGCATACGGACACATATGCAGGCACACTTTCTCACGCATAACGTGGGCAAAGAAGAAGGTCATGAAGCCGTAAAACGCTGCGGCAAACATTGCGCCGCCGCCTGCCACTCCGGCAAACAAGTCGGGAACGAACTGGCGGATCGGGACAAACCAGCCCGCAAAGGTAATGCCTGTCCACGCGCAGACAAGGAAAATCAGCAGGGCTTTAGTTGCTTTGATGCGGATTTTAGTAAAATTCCACGGCGATTTTTCCAGCTTCAGGCGTTTGTTGCGGTCGCCTTCGACCAAGTTGTCGATCCAAAGCATGATTTCGGTGTAAACCGTCTGCGGGCAGGAATAGCCGCACCACAAGCGTCCGGCAATCGTCGTCCACCAAAACAGCCCGAAGGCGCAAATCATCAGCAGCAGGGCAAGGTAAATCAAGTCGCCCATACCCAACGACAGCCCGAAAATGAAGAAATGCCGGTCCGGAATATTGAAGAGTACCGCCTGACGGTCGCTCCAGTTGAACCACGGAATCACATAAAACACAAACTGCGTCGCCAATACGGCGGCTATACGCAATTTGGCGAACCGCCCTTCCGCTTTTTTCGGATGGATGCGTTCGCCTTCGGGATGGATTTGGATGACGCTGGATTTGGGTTTTGAGGGTTTGGGCGGAGCGGTTTTTGCCGGTTTCTCGGACTGCTCTTTCGAGGCAGCGTTTTTTTCTTCTGACACAGCGTTTTCGGCTTGGTTTTCTGTTGACATTTTTCAGTGTTCCTTCGTGTGTTTGCGCGCAGGTCTTTTATTCTGATTACTGGTTTGATTGGTTTTTCAGACGACCTTTTATATGCGTCGGAATCATATCATTTGAACTTGACCAAAGCAAAAAGCCCTACTTGGCTTTTATATGCCACCCGTTTTGATTTTTCCGTTGCCCAAGTCTGAAATCAGCGATATTCAAGCAGTTGCATATAACCGATGATGCTATGTTTATAGCGAATCGCTATATCTCTGATAAAAATTTATAAACTACTGTTTCAAAACGGAATAACAGTTAATCTCATCTGCTTTGCCTGTTTCAGACGACCCCTTATGCGGACAATTTTTAAAACAGGACAATGCGAAACCGATGCCGTACCGGTTTGAAGTTGTCCTTCTGATAGACGGAAAGGTCGTCTGAAAGCCGCCCATATCCTTGAAAGCCTGCCCGAATCGGGCGATAATCAACGGGATTTTCTTTACCGTTACCGTTTCAAACCAATACAGCAAGGAAGGTACAAAATGTCTCAACTGGCAAACGCAATCCGTTTCCTCTCGGCCGATGCCGTTCAAAAAGCAAATTCCGGCCACCCCGGCGCGCCCATGGGTATGGCGGAAATGGCGGAAGTATTGTGGACGAAATTCCTGCGCCACAACCCCGCCAACCCCAAATTCTACAACCGCGACCGCTTCATCCTCTCCAACGGCCACGCGTCCATGCTGTTGTACAGCCTGTTGCACCTGACCGGCTACAACCTGAGCATTGAAGACCTGAAAAACTTCCGCCAATTGCACAGCAAAACCCCCGGCCACCCCGAATACGGCTACACCGATGGCGTGGAAACCACGACCGGTCCGTTGGGACAAGGCATTGCCAACGCGGTGGGTATGGCATTGGCGGAAAAAATCCTTGCCGCCGAATTTAATAAAGACGGTTTGAACATCGTCGATCATTACACCTATGTCTTCATGGGCGACGGCTGCATGATGGAAGGCGTATCGCACGAAGCCTGTTCGCTTGCCGGCACCTTGGGCTTGGGCAAACTGATTGTTTTGTATGATGACAACAATATTTCCATCGACGGCAAAGTGGACGGCTGGTTTACCGAAAACATCCCGCAACGCTTTGAAAGCTACGGCTGGCATGTCGTTCCCAACGTAAACGGCCACGACACCGCCGCCATTCAAGCCGCCATCGAAGCCGCCCGCGCTGAAACCGGCAAACCGTCCCTCATCTGCTGCAAAACCTTAATCGGCAAAGGCAGCGCCAACAAAGAAGGCAGCCACAAAACCCACGGCGCACCTTTGGGCGCGGACGAAATCGAAGCCACGCGCAAACATTTGGGCTGGACTTACCCCGCCTTTGAAATTCCGCAAGAAATCTACAACGCATGGAGCGCGAAAGAACAAGGCGCAAAACTGGAAGCGGAATGGAACGGGCTGTTCGCGCAATACCAAGCCAAATATCCCGCCGAAGCCGCAGAATTCGTGCGCCGCATGGATAAAAAACTGCCGGAAAACTTCGATGCCTATATTCAGACGGCCTTGAAAGAAGTGTGTGCCAAAGCCGAAACCATCGCCACCCGCAAAGCCAGCCAAAACAGCATCGAAATCCTCGCTAAAGAGCTGCCTGAACTGGTGGGCGGTTCTGCCGACCTGACCCCGTCCAACCTGACCGACTGGTCGGGCAGCGTCTCCGTTACCCGCGACAAAGGCGGCAACTACATCCACTACGGCGTGCGCGAGTTCGGCATGGGTGCCATCATGAACGGCCTTGCCCTGCATGGCGGCGTGAAACCCTTCGGCGCGACTTTCCTGATGTTCAGCGAATACGAACGCAACGCCCTGCGCATGGCGGCGCTGATGAAAATCAACCCCGTCTTCGTCTTCACCCACGATTCCATCGGCCTCGGCGAAGACGGCCCGACCCACCAACCCATCGAGCAAACCGCCACCCTGCGCCTGATTCCGAACATGGACGTATGGCGTCCGTGCGACACCGCCGAATCGCTGGTGGCATGGGCGGAAGCGGTAAAAGCCGAAGACCATCCGTCCTGCCTGATTTTCAGCCGTCAAAACCTGAAATTCCAAGCGCGCAACGAACAACAACTGAACGACATCAAACGCGGCGGCTACGTCATCAGCGAAGCCCAAGGCAATGCCCAAGCCGTCATCATAGCCACCGGTTCCGAAGTCGAACTGGCTTTAGAAGCGCAAAAAGCCCTCGCCGCGCAAAACATCGCCGTGCGCGTCGTTTCCATGCCGTCCACCAACGTGTTCGACCGCCAAGACGCCGCCTATAAAGCCGCCGTCCTGCCCGAAGGCCTGTCGCGCATCGCCGTAGAAGCCGGACACGCCGACGGCTGGTACAAATATGTCGGACTGAACGGCGCAGTCGTCGGCATCAACCGCTTCGGCGAATCTGCCCCTGCCGAACTGCTGTTCAAAGAATTCGGCTTTACCGTGGAAAATGTGGTGGATACTGTGAAATCAGTGCTGTAAACGGCAGCCATCGCATCAAAGGTCGTCTGAAAGCGGAAGATGAAGGTTTTCAGACGACCTTTTTCCTTTATAGTGGATTAACTTTAAACCAGGACGGCGTTACCTCGCCTTGCCGTACTATCCGTACTGTCTGCGGCTTCGTCGCCTTGTCCTGATTTAAATTTAATCCACTATAAAACCGCCCAAACCGGTTTAACAAAAATCCAAATACCTATACAGTGGCGCGACCCTTCCTACGCCAACGAAGTTGCATAGAAACGCCTAATAAAGCAGCGTCTGAAGCCCCTCCTATTCCCGATAATCCTTTGCCATATCTTGAAAGCCATACCGCTAAACCGTAAAATCACACCTTACCCAATTTGATATAAATTTACATCCAACCCATCTTACCCGCCAATTATGATGACCCGCCTTACCGCCTATCGGAAAACCCTCCTCATCTGCCTGATTTTATGGGCATCCATCATCGCCGTTTTCTCCGCCGAACGTTTCTTCATGCTGCACCATTTCGTTTCAGACGACATCCGCAGCCGTTATTCGGGCGACTTGGCGGCTTTGTTTGTCAAAGGGCTGCTGTTCGACATCAAAATCGCCTCCGTTGCCGCCGCCTTCCCCTTCCTGATCGGGCTGTTCGGACTGGCTACGCAGAAAACCGCCGCCTTTACCCTACGCCTCCTGCCTACCGTCGCAACCGTCCTTTTCCTGACCGCCTTCGCCGCCGCGCTGGGCAACTGGTTCTATTACAGCGTTTACGACCGTCAATTTGACGTCTTCGTCTTCGGGCTGGCGGACGAAGATACCCGCGCTGTCCTGAAAACCGTCTGGTCGGACTATCCCGTCATCCCCTGTCTTGTCGCCTTGATTGCCGCAGCTTTCGTTTTCGGCAAAATCTTCAGCCTCATCCGCCGCCGTACCCGCTTTCAGACGACCTCATGGGGGAAAACCGCTTGGATTGCCGCCATCCTCTTACCCGTCCTCGCGCTTGCCGCAGGCATACGCGGTTCGTTCGGCAAATTCCCCCTGCGTCAGACCGCCATGCAGATTTCCGCCGCACCGCAAATCAACAAACTCGTTCCCAACGCCCTGACCTCCCTAAGCTGGGCAATCAACGAATACCGCAACAGCAACGACTTCCACCCCGTCTCCGATGAAGACGGCAGCCGGCTCATCAGCACCCTGCTCGATAAAAAAACTGACGCCGACTTGACGCAGCTCTTTGCCCAAACCGCCGCAAACGCCGCCGTCGAAAAACACCGTCCCAACGTCGTTCTCACCGTCATGGAAAGCATGAGTGCGCATCTCTTGAACATGGACAATCCCGAACGGGACCTCTTGGGCGAACTGGTCAAACACTGGCAGCAAGACTGGGTGTACCGCAAATTCGTTTCCGAGGGAGACGGCACCAGCGACACCCTGCACCGCTTCTTCGTCCGCAGCCCGCGCCTCAACCTCAGCCAATCCCTTGCCAAAAACAAAACCTTCCCCGGCAATATGTTCAAACCCTATCTCGATGCCGGCTACCGCGTCGTCTATATTACGGCGGGCAACGGCGGCTGGCGCGATTTCGACACCTTCCTGCGGCACTTGGGCGTCAACGAAATCATCGATGAAAACACCCTCAAAACCCACTATCCCGAAGCAAAATCCGACACATGGGGTGTACCCGACGAATTCATGTTCCGTTATGCCGAAGAAGAACTCGCGCGCGCCGAAAAAAACGGCACGCCCGTATTCATCATGATGATGTCCGTGACAAACCATCCGCCCTACCGCCTGCCCGCGCCGCATCAGGCGAAAAACTTCCGTTTGGACGAACAAGAGCAAAAACGCCTTGCCAACCTCGCCTCAGGCAAAGAGCTGAATGAAATTTTCAACACCTTCCGATACAGCAACGACCAACTCGGCCGCTTTATCGGCAAAGTGAAAACCATCGCGCCCGACACCATTATCGCCGCCACCGGCGACCACAATATGCGCGCCATCGGCTATCCCGAATCCGCCGATGCCGCACTCGGCCACAGCGTCCCCTTCTACCTTTACGTCCCGCAAGCCTACCGCGGCAGCGCCGAATACCATCCCGAACGCGCAGGTTCGCACAAAGACATCCTGCCGACCCTCTACAACTTAAGCCTGTCCAAATCGCGCTACTACCAAACCGGCTGCAACCTCACCGCCCCGCAACCCGATTCCGCATGGTGCGGCTACGGCTACAACCCCGAAGTCATCATTACCGAACGCGGTTTCTATCATCAACACAGCAAAGCATTCCACAAATGGGACAACAAAAACATCCAAACCGCCGAAAGCCGCCCAAGCACGCCGGATAACGAAGACCAAGCCATTATCCGCCGCGCCTCGGCATATACGCCGTTTCTTGAATGGCAGATCAACCGGATTATCAGCACCCAATAAATCCGTTTATAGCCAAAGGTCGTCTGAAAAGTTTCAGACGACCTTTTTGCAAACCAACCATACCCCGGGCACTCCCGGCTTAAAGCAGATGCCGAACCATACCGTCATAGTGTAGTAAAATATAGTGGATTAACTTTAAATCAGGACAAGGCGAGGCAACGCCGTACTGGTTTAAAGTTAATCCACTATGAAACACACCTCAAACATCGCACCACATTACATCCGCGCAAACAACGCCTTACCGTTTGGCAGCAAATCCGCTATATAATCTATGCCGCTTGCGCCCCACACAAGGAACCTCATGAAAAAACACATCTACTGCCGCCACAGCTTTGAAATCGAAGTCCAGTTTTTCGATGTGGACGCCATGCACATCGTCTGGCACGGCAACTATGTGAAATACCTCGAAACCGCCCGCTGCGCCTTTTTGTCCGCCATCGGCTACGACTACAATGAAATGGCGCGGCAGGGATACAGCTGGCCGATTGTGCAGATGAACCTCAAATACATCCGCCCCGCCCGCTTCGGTCAAAAAATCCGCGTCGATATGGACATCGTCGAAATCGAAAGCTGCCTGCGTATCGACTACACGATTTATGATGTTGAAACCAACGAAAAGCTGACCCGCGCCTCGACCACCCAAGCCGCCGTTTCGCTTTCAGACGGCCTGATGCAGTTTCAAACGCCCGGCAGTTGGCTGGAAGCCGTGAAAAGGCATCCGACTTTTCAGGCCGTCTGAAACCGCAGCACAAACCCGACATCCGAAACATTCAAAGGAAATTGAAGATGAAAAAAACCATCGCCGCCGCCCTTCTCTCCCTCGCCAGCCCCGCCTTGTGGGCGTTTTCCACCGCCGAACTCGCCCAAACCCTGCAAAAACCGTCTAACGTACAGGGCGCGTTTACCCAGCAGCGGCAGTTGAAATCCCTGAGCAAACCGATGATTACCGGCGGGAAATTCGTCCTCATACCGAAAAAAGGCTTGTTGTGGCAAATGCAAAAACCGTTTGAAACCACCCTGCGCGTGCGTGCGGATGGCATCATGCAATGGAACGGCAGCGCATGGACCAACCCCAACCAAGGCAAGGTCGGACAAAGTCAGCAAATCAAGCTCTTCCTCGACCTGCTCGGCGGCAACACGCAAGGCTTGGAAAAACAATTCAACCTCGCCCTCTCCGGCACTGAAAAGCAATGGACGCTGAATTTGACGCCGAAAACCGCCGTTACCCGCCAGATTTTCAACCGCATCGCCATCAGCGGCGATAACGTGGTGCGTAAAATCGAGTTGGACGAAAAACAGGGCGACAAAACCGTGATGCAGTTCAGAGAGGTGCAAACCGGCAAGCCGCTGGACGATTTCTCCCAGAAAGCCTTGTAAGCGCCGCCATCCGACAGGCTTCCCGAAAGTCCGGGCCGTCCAAATCTCTCGAAAAAACAAACCTGACGGTCTGTTGCCTCCCCCTCTCCCCGTATGAGTGGAGAGAAAGCAGATTGTCAGAAAACCTGAAAACGGGTCGAGTTTAAGCGGCGTTAATCGGGCATTTATACCCGACAAATGCAGGCCGCGGCAGCGACGGAATTTCAGACGGCCTTTTCACCGCAACGGCAATCTTGCCCCCCTTCCCCTGCGGGAGAAAGGGCTGTTGCCAAATCTCAATACAGGCCTGCCTTTGTATCCGCCGGATGGTGTGCCGCCGCTATTTTTTATTCGGCGATTTCATATACATCTTTGCGGGCACAAGGTTTCGCAGCAAGCCTGCCTGAATGATGAAGGAGAGGCCGTCTGAAAGTCGTTTTCACGCCGGTTAAACCCTTTCAGACGGCCTCCGTTTCATCCGCCTTACCTTATTGTTCTTTAAATAATTTTACAGAAAAGCTATAATAGCCGTTCATCGAATAATTTTTGTTAATACATAATGGGAAACGACGTGAAAAAAGTGCTGCTGGTGTATTACTCGCAAACCGGACAGCTGGCGGAACTGGTGCGGAATTTCGCCGAACCTTTGCGGCAGGGCGGCGTCCATGTGGATTGCGTGAACCTTGAGCCGCAAGAGCCGTATCCGTTCCCGTGGTCGTTTTGGCGGTTTTTCAACACCTTTCCCGAAACCGTCCACCTGAAACCCGCGCCGATTCTGCCGCCCGCCATTCCCGCCGACGATTACGACGCCGTGGTTATCGCTTATACCGTCTGGTTCCTCTCTCCCGCCCAGCCGATTACCGCCTTCCTGCAACGGGAAGAAACCCGCCGCCTGCTCAACGGCAAACCCGTGGTAACGCTTATCGGCTGCCGCAATATGTGGTTGGGCGCGCAGGAAAAAATGAAGTCGCTTTTGGCACGCAACGGCGCGAAACTCATCGGCAACATCGTTAAAATCGACGCATGCAACAGCGCCGCCAGCTTCATCACCACCCCCGCATGGCTGCTGTCGGGCGACAAACAATACTTCCGCGCCCTGCCCTCCGCCGGCATCGCAGACGGAGAGCTGGCCGACGCGGCGCGCTTCGGTGCGAAAATGCGGGATACCCTGTTGCAAAACAAAACCTTGGACGAAACCCTGTTTCAAAACATGGGCGCGGCCAAGGTAAACGAAAAACTGATTTTCAGCGAAAAAGCCGCCGGACGCAGTTTTTTCCTGTGGGGCAGGCTGCTGATGGCCGCCGGACGTGTGTCCCCCCTGCTTCGCCGCACCCTGCTGTGTTTTTATATCCTGTTTCTGCTGGCTATGATTCTGGTGTTGGTACCGGTGAGCGTATTGGTGAAAAAACTGCTGCATCCGTTGCTTAAAGGCCGTCTGAAAAAACTGGCGGATTATTACGGCCAACCTTCCGGCGGATGAATCGGATTGCGGGCGGCAACCTGTAAGGAGACTGTATATGGACGATTTTGAACGCATTTACCGCGACTGGCACGAATATGCCAAAAACCGCGACACCGACGCGCTGATTGCGCTGTATGCCGACGACGCCGTATTTGAAAGCCCGCTGGTGCCCGCGATTATGGATACCGACAGCGGCATCCTGTGCGGCAAGGCCGAAATCCTGCGTTTCTTACAGGAAGGCACGCGCCGCCGTCCCAACGATTTGGTGCGCTGGTATCGGGACGGCCGCTATTTCGTTACGGGCGATACGCTGGTGTGGGAATACCCGCGCCAGACGCCCGACGGCGATCAGGTGGATATTTTGGAAGTGATGCGGCTGGAAAGCGGCAAAATCAAGCACCACCGCATTTATTGGGGCTGGTTCGGCACGCAGATGCTGACAGCTTCGGCACTCGCCAAAGCGGTTAAGGCTTGACGCCGGAAGCCGCACCGACGTTGGCAGAGGCCGTCTGAAAACGACCAAAATGTTTTACAGCAACGGCCGACGACAGTTTTGCTTTTCAGACGGCCTCAAATACAGAAAGCACTCCATGCCCGAAGTGATCCATTACCCCGAACGCCGCCGCTTCCAAATCGACATCAACGGTTTGGAAGCAGGCTACATCAGTTATACCGAACACAACGGAAGTTGGGACGTAGACCATACCGAAGTTTCGCCCAATTTCCGCAATCAGGGCATTGCCCGAATGCTGGTGGATGCGTTAACGGCATATGCCGAAGCACACGGCATCCCGCTCACCGCAAGCTGCGATTACGCGGCGCGGTTTATCGGCTGACCACTTATCATAGTGAGACAAAACAAGGCAAGGCAACGCCGTAGTATCCATATTTTGTTTCGCCATATAACAAAGAACCATGATTCCAAATAACACACTCAAAAACGTTTACCTCAACCGTACCACCGCCTTCCTGCCCAACACGCCCGTCGGCAATGATGCGATAGAAGCCGTACTCGGCATGGCGGGCGAGCTGCCCTCGCGCGTGCGGCGCATGATTTTGCGTTCCAACGGCATCCAAACGCGGCACTACGCCATAGACCCCGACAGCCGCCGCGCCACGCACACCAATGCCGAACTTGCCGCCGAGGCAGTCCGCCGGCTGTTCGCACAAGGCATCAAGCCTGAAGACATCACCAGTCTGTCGTGCGCCACGTCCTATCCCGACCAAACCATGCCCGGACATGGCGTGATGGTACACGGCCTCTTGGAGATGCCCTCCTGCGAAGTGTTGAGCATGGCGGGCGTGTGCGCGGCAGGCATGGCGGCGATGAAACACGCCTACAACGCCGTACGCACCGGCGAACACGCCCACGCCGTCGCCGTCGCATCGGAAAACGCTTCGGCGGTGATGCGCGGCGAAGTGTTCCAACACGAAACCGACCATAAAAAGCTGGAAAACGCCTCCCCCGAAATCGGTTTTGAAAAAGACTTTTTGCGCTGGATGCTGTCGGACGGAGCAGGCGCGGCATACTTGTCCGACCGCCCCAATTCAGACGGCCTCAGCCTGAAAATCCGCTGGATAGAGCTGCTCTCCTACGCCAACGAAATGCCGCCCTGCATGTATGCCGGCGCAGAATTCCGCGACGGCGTGTTCGAAGGCTGGAAACACGCCGATCCCGAATACAGCCGCCGCCACAGCCTGATGGTGGTCAAGCAGGACGTAAAACTATTGAACGAAAACATCGTCCGCTACACAGTAGAAAAACCGCTCGCGCAAATCGCCGCCAAACACGGCATCCGCGCCGACGAAATCGACTGGTTCCTGCCCCACTACTCTTCCGGCTTTTTCCGCGACCGCCTTTCAGACGGCCTGAAAAATATCGGCTTTGAAATCCCGCAGGAAAAATGGTTTACCAACCTCTACACCAAAGGCAACACCGGCTCGGCATCGATTTACATCATCCTTGAAGAATTTATGCGCACTTTCCCATTGGAGCGCGGTCAAAAAGTTTTGTGCTACGTTCCCGAAAGCGGGCGTTTCTCAACTTGCTTTATGCTTTTGGAAGCGGTATAGCAAACTGAAAAAAGGTCGTCTGAAACTATGGAAATCAAAGACATCCCGCAAGATGACAGCGAAAGCTACCACGGACATCTGAAAGTCATTTACGGCACACGCGACGGGCGCTACGAAGCCGGTACCAGCAGCGGCTGGCAGGACGAAGCCTACGCCACCGAAATGGCGGTCGCCGAACTCGACGAACAAACCCGCGCCGCCCGCGAAGCGGTGGCACGGGGCGAATATTCGCCGCTGTATTACCATATGTTCCGCTTCCGCCACGACGAAGCCGGTTTGGCAATGGCCGCGGGCGTATGGAAATGGCAGCTCCGCCGCCACCTGCGTCCCGAAATCTTCGCCAAGCTGCCCGACAAAACCCTGCAAAAATACGCCGACGCGCTGCAAATCAGCATAGACGAATTGAAGCGGACGGACGCGGATTAAGGCGAACCGACCTTTGCTGACGGCGGCAACCTGCCCTGATTTGTTTTTCAGACGACCTCATCTGTGTTTGAAACACAGCCGCCTAATCACTATAGTGGGCTCAGTTTAAATCAGGACAAGGCAACGAAGCCGCAGACAGTACAGATAGTACGACAAGGCGAGGTAACGCCGTACTGGTTTAAAATGAACCCACTATAAATTACTCTAAACAGACACCCGATTGACACCCTCATGACCGAATTCCCACACCAACATACCGCCCACTGCGAAAGCGGCGTAATGTCCACGCTGCTCAAATACCACGGCCACGACTTGGACGAAGCCATGATTTTCGGCATCGCCCATGCGCTGACCTTTGTCTGGCTGCCCGTCGTTAAGTTGGGCGGCATGCCGCTGGTTTCCTACCGCATCGCACCGCGCGGCATCATCAAAAACACCTGCAAGGCATTGGGGCTGAAATTGTCCGCCCGCAAATTTTCCAATGCCCAAAAGGGACAAGACGCGCTGGATGCCGCGCTTTCATCGGGCAAACTGGCGGGTTTGCAGACTTCCGTATTCTGGCTGCCGTATTTCCCGCCGCAAATGCGTTTCCATTTCAACGCGCACAATCTCTTGGTGTACGGCAAAGACGGCGGCGACTACCTGATCAGCGACCCCGTGTTTGAAACAGTGCAGCGCTGCGCCGCCGAAGATTTGCACCGGGCGCGTTTCGCCAAAGGCGTATTGGCCGCCAAAGGCATGATGTACACGCTGGAAAACGACAGGCCGTCTGAAAAAGTTAAGGCCGACTTACCCGCCATCATCCGCAAAGCCATACGCAAAAACGCCAAACAAATGCTCCCGCCCGTTTTTTTCGTCGGCGTCAAAGGCATCCGCACGTTGGCAAAAAACATCGAAGCCCTGCCTGCCAAACAAAATGCAAAATACCAAAAGCTGTTCCTCGGCCATCTCGTGCGGATGCAGGAAGAAATCGGCACCGGCGGCGCGGGTTTCCGCTATATCTACGCCTATTTCCTCGAACAGGCCGCCCGTATCTGCGACAACCCCGCGTTTCAGACGGCCTCGGAACAAATGACCGCCATCGGCGACCAATGGCGGCAGTTTGCAGCGATGTGCGTGAAGCAGTGCAAAAAGCCGTCCGAAAACGGCTGCCGCGAAATCGCCGCATTTTTGCGCAAGATTGCGGATGATGAAGAAGCGTTGTGGCGAGGATTGTTGAAATAATGGGGAATCATGCGGCATAACTCAATCCGCCGCGTACAGTTTTGAAATTAGGTCGTCTGAAAACTCAAAGAAATGATAAAAATGCGTTACTTAGCTGCTCTCTTATTATTGTGTTCCGCCCTAACCCATGCCGCACCGCCGAACGGCTTTGCCTTAGTGCATGATGCCGACGGACACACCAACTTCCGCGAAAGCCCTGATTTGAATGCCAAAGTCTTGGCAAAAATCCCCAACGGCACGCCGTTGGAATGTTTGGGTGATGGCGGCGAAGGCAGTTTGACTTTCTGTACTGCCCAGCTGCAACAACCTGCCGCAGAAGACTACGGTTTCATCCATTACAGCCGTCTGATATTTCCTGCCTCCGATAAAAGCTTCGTCCGCCTGCGCGAACACTTCGGTCGCGACGACACACTGACTTTGTCTGGCAACGGACAAACAGTACACATCGTTGCTCGGGGTATTCACCCTAAACGCAGTGATTTCTCAGGTATCAGCAAAAACAAATATACCGCTCGCCTTTATCAAGGCAAACCGTTCTACGGCACAGACAGCACCATTCCGAAAAGCGTGTTCGCGCTTGAACGTATCACGCTAAACGGTCAAACGGTTCCCGCTGCCGAACTGCAAGGACTGTTCTCGCCCGATTTTGCCGCCACTGCACGCGGCAGCAATGTATATCAAGGCTGGGAAGCCTATTACCGCCGTACCGACAAGACACTTTATCTATTCGGTAGACAAGGCTCGGGCGCCGGTAGTTTCGATGTCTGCTTTATATTTAAGGACGGCAAATTCCAGCGCCGCTATTTATGGAATGCTGCGCTATAAATATCGCTAAAAAAGGTCGTCTGAAAACTCAAAGAAATGATAAAAATGCGTTACTTAGCCACTCTCTTATTATTGTGTTCCGTCTTAACCCACGCTGCGCCGCAGGACGGCTTTGCCTTGGTGCATGATGCCGACGGACACACCAACTTACGCAAAAGACCTGATTTGAATGCCAAAGTCTTGGCAAAAATCCCCAACGGTACGCCGTTGGAATGTGTGGAAGAACTCAATGAAACCAGGTCGGACTTCTGTTTTGTTCAGCTACAACAGGCAAGCGCCGACGATTCTGGCTTTATCCATTACAGCCGTCTGATATTTCCCGCCGCCGACAAAAGCTTTGTCCGCCTGCGCGAACAATCAGGTCGCGACGATACGCTGACTTTGTCCGGCAACGGACAAAAGGTACACATCGTTGCCCGCCGCATCCACCCCAAACGCAGTGATTTCTCAGGTATCAGCAAAGACAACTTCACGGCGCGTCTCTATCAAGGCAAACCGTTCTATGGTGTCGACTCTATCATTCCCAAAAGTGTGTTCGCGCTTGAAAGCATCACGCTAAACGGTCAAGCGGTTCCCGCTGCCGAACTGCAAGGACTGTTCTCGCCCGATTTTGCCGCTACTGCACGCGGCAGCAATATCTATCAAGGCTGGGAAGTTTATTACCGCAGCAGCGATAAGACGCTTTATCTGTTTGGCAGACAAGGTTCAGACGGCAATCCTTTCAGCGTTTGCTTTATATTTAAGGACGGTAAATTCCAGCGCCGTTATTTATGGGGTGCTGCGATTTAAATATCGCTCGAAAAGGTCGTCTGAAAACTCAAAGAAATAATAAAAATGCGTTACTTAGCCACACTCCTATTATTGTGTTCCGCCTTAACCCATGCCGCGCCGCCGGACGGCTTTGCCTTGGTGCATGATGCCGACGGCTACACCAATTTGCGCGAAAATCCTGATTTGAATGCCAAAGTTTTGGCAAAAATTCCCAACGACACGCCGTTGAATTGCGTGGGCGAAGCCAGTAACGACAATCCGAATTTCTGTACCGCACTGTTGCAACAGGCTGCCATCGGCGATTACGGCTTTATCCACCGCAGCCGCCTGATATTTCCCGCCTCCGACAAAAACTTCGCTACACTGCGTGAACACTTCGGTCGCGACGACACACTGACTTTGTCCGGCAACGGTCAAACGGTACACATCGCCGCCCGGCGCATCCACCCCAAACGCAGCGACTTTTCAGGTACAGCCCCAAATAGTGACAACGCTCCTCTCTATCGGGGCAAACCATTTTATGGCACAGATGGCTCCATTCCAAAAAGCGTCTTTGCCATAGAACAGATCACGCTAAACGGTCAAGCAGTTCCCGCTGCCGAACTGCAAGGGCTGTTCTTGCCCGATTTTGCCGCCACTGCACGCGGCAGCAATGCGTATGATGGCTGGGAAGCCTATTACCGCCGTACCGACAAGACGCTTTATCTGTTTAATTCGGTGAATAATGATGCCGGTTCTTTCGGTATGTGTTTCGTATTTAAGGACGGTAAATTCCAGCGCCATTATTTGTGGGATGCATTACTATGAATATTCATTAAAGGGCAATTTGGAAGCCATGATTCAAATCCAATCCCTCTCCCACCGTTATCCCAAAGCCGAAACCGCCGCGCTGGACAATGTGTCGTTCGATATTGCCGACGGCGAATGTTTGGGGCTGCTCGGTCATAACGGTGCGGGGAAAACGACGCTGATGTCGCTTTTGGCAGGCTTGCAGGAAGTACGGCAGGGCGAAATTTTGTTTGACGGCAAGCCGTTGCGCCTGTTGAGCCGCAGCGAGCGGCAGAAAATCGGTTTGGTGCCGCAGGATTTCGCGTTTTATCCGCAGCTTTCTGTGTGGGACAACCTGCTGTTTTTCGCCTCGCTTTATAAAGTACGCGACAAGGGTCGTCTGAACGCGCTGTTGGAACAGACCGACCTGACCGCCCACAAAAACAAAGCGGCAAAGCATCTTTCGGGTGGACTTAAACGTCGTCTGAATTTTGCCATCGGCCTGATTAACACGCCGCAACTGGTGTTCCTCGACGAAATCACAGTCGGCATCGACCCGCAGTCGCGCCGCTTTATCCTCGACAGCGTGGCGGATTTGACACGGCAGGGGGTAACGGTGGTTTACACCTCGCACTATCTGTCGGAAATCGAGCAGCTTTGCGGCAAAATCGCGCTGCTGCAACACGGCAAGCTGGTGTACCACGGCGGTTTGGACGAGCTTTTAAGCACGCAAACAGGCGTCGTGCGTTTTACCGTCGAACCGCCGCTGCCGCCTCAAACGCTGGCCGCCTTGGGTGCAAAGCAAGTGGACAGCCGCGGCATGATGGAAACGGCGCACGATGCCGCCGCCGTTTACGCCGCCCTGCAACAAAGCGGCGCGCAAATCCGCTACTTCCAGCAGGGACACGGTTCGCTGGAAACGTTTTACCTTGATTTCCTGCGCAAAGATGAGCCAGCAACAGATAAGCAAAACCCACAATGACAACCTCTTCCCTCCTCAAAGAACTCAAACTGCTCTGCCGCGACCTGCACGGTTTGGCCGTGTTGTTTGTGATGCCCATCGCCTTCATGCTGATTATGTCGTTGGCGCTGAGCCGCGACCAAGACCCGCACACCGACAGCCGCATCGCGCTGGTCGGCGCGGCAGACGACAGCGTCAATACCGCGCTGGCAGCCGCGTTGGAAAAAGAGCAGATTCATGTCACGCTGATGTCGTCTGAAAAACTGACCGACGCGCAAAACGGTCTG
Source organism: Neisseria macacae ATCC 33926 (assembly GCF_022749495.1). NCBI lineage: Bacteria > Pseudomonadati > Pseudomonadota > Betaproteobacteria > Neisseriales > Neisseriaceae > Neisseria > Neisseria macacae. Next base: position 1,938,868 of record NZ_CP094241.1, read on the forward strand.
CACGACAAGCGTTTCCAACTGGTGCTGCACAACCCGAACGCCGCCTCCGGCAAAATCGCCGACAACAAAGCCTTGCAAATCTATGTACCGCCCGATACCGAGCCTTCATGGCTGGCGGCGGTTAAAGGCGTTTTGCAGCAGCACTACACCCAAACGCGGCTGGACGCTTATTTCGACAACAACGACGGCATCAAAATCGACAATAAAAAACTGCCCCGTTCCATCCGCAAAGACATCCAGAAAAAAGTCGATGAAAAAAACGACGAACAATTCGCCGCCGTGCGCAGCTTTTTAGATAAAAAAATGCTGGAAGAACACTATCTGAGCGCAGGCAGCGGCACGGTGGAAAAACCCAACGCCGTACAGCACAGCGTACCCGCATGGCTGATTTTCGGTATGTTTTTCATTATGATACCGCTGTCGAACGTCATGGCGCTGGAACGCCAGACCAACACCATCACCCGCCTGCGCCTCGCCCGCGCCTCCGCGTCCGGCCTGATTGCCGCCAAACTTGTCCCCTATTTCCTGATTAACCAGCTCCAATTTGTCGGAATGCTGCTGCTCGGCCGCTACCTGCTGCCCGAAATCGGCGTGCCCGCCCTCATACTCAACGGCAGCCTTGTTCCCTACGCGCTGCTGTCCGCCGCCGTCAGCGCCGCCGCACTCGGCTACGCGCTTTTGGTCAGCGTCTGCGCCAAATCCACCGAACACGCCGTCGTCCTCGGCGGCGGCGGCATCATCCTGATGGCGGCAATCGGCGGCATTATGGTACCCGCCCACGTCATGCCCGAAACCATGCAGCAACTCACTTGGATTTCCCCGATGGCATGGGGCTTGAAGGCTTTTCAAGAACTGCTGCTCAATCGCAGCGGACTGGACGGAATCAGCCGCTACCTCATCCTACTGTCCGCCTTCTCCTCCACGACCCTGATTGCCGCCGTGCTGGTTTACCGCAGGCAGTTGCAGACGCAGGTACGGTTTTAAAACTAGAAGCTACTAACAACCTCATCAAAGTCATCAAGCAAAACGCTTTCGGCTTTCGGAACTTTGACAATTTTAAAACTAGAATCCTCATCGCTTTGAACATCAAAAAGGAGAGGACTGATTTAGTCCTCTCCAGATTATAACTTTTCATCAACCCACTACAGTTGACAAAGAGCCCGAAAAAGAGGGATAAGTTGCAGATAAGTGAAAACCTCTAAAGTTGGAAAACTTTAGAGGTTCATGCTAAGGTTGAAAATGCTGGTGCAAGATAGCAAAGTAATCCTGCGGATTATGAAGAAATGGGAAGTGGCCGCTGTTTTTAATCGTAAAGACTTGGGCGCTAGGGTAGCGGCTGATGACAAAATGTCCACTGGCACCAAAAATATCATTGTCACCAAAGGTCACAGTGATAGGAAAAGGAGGATGTTCTAGGCGGGGCAAGAGAGGGTAGGCAGTGATTTCCTTTCTCGTTTGATTGCTTGCCTGGACTGAAACATTGCTCATGTCTAGTTTCACATCATGAAAGGCTGGATAGTCGGCATTGTAATTACGGACAACTTGGCGAAAGAGAGCCTGCGAAGCCTTGGAACTACCGAGACCGCCAAGCAGAGTGTTGAGCCCCATTTTCGTCCACTCAAGAAAAGTGCAGTGTTTTCGATTGTAGCGCATCATCTCCTTTTCCATTTCTTGCCACTGGGAGCCTGTCCCTGTTCCTGACGAGGAAAGCAAGAGACTAAGGAGGCGGTCGGGATTTTTATTGGCGTAGATTTGCGCGTACAGACCGCCCCAGGAATGTCCAAAAAGGTGAAATTTTTCTAGTCCGAATTGGTTGGCGATTGTGTTAATGTCTGCTATGTAGGCTTCTATGCTATAATCACCGCTCAGGCAGGGAGATTTTCTGGTTCCCCGCTGGTGAAAGGTGATGATTTGGAAGTTTTCTTCAAACTCTGGCGCAAACCAAAGAAAGTCGTCAGGTGCTCCCGGTCCACCGTGTAGCAAGATAATCGTTTCCTTGTCGGGATTGGGGTAGCAGATGGTGTAGAGCTGGTCGGAGCCATTTCGGATCATCGTTTCGATTTTTTGAGAATGAGTCATCGTTTTCCTTTCTTTTAATAGAGCGTCCACCACTGATAAAGAGACCAGTAGAGGAGATTGAGTATTGTAATAAGCGAAGCGCTGCTGGTTAAGCAGGTCAAGACCTTTTTACTCTTGCTCACTTGGAATTTGGAGCGCATGAAAAATGGGGCAATCAAGCTAATCAGAAGGCTAGCACCTATTGCCGCAAAGCCCATAGAAAACCAAACACGGTCGCTTTGTGAGCTACTAAGTTTTAGGACGCTTTGGATAAAGAAGAAAAGTAGCAGCATGGTAGACAAAATAAGCCCACAAGTCAGGTGTTGCCAGAGCGACCAAGCAAAGGGAGCAGACTGGCTGTTTTTTCGTGTTTTTGGTAGTAATTTTCAATCTTCTGACCGATTTGGTCGTAAGGTGTGCCTGACGGCAACTTTTGCTCATCAGCTTGGACTTGCGCCGCTCCAAAAGCGAGCAAGCCACAGCTTACTAACGCCACAGCGTTTTTCAAAAGCTTGAAAATCATTACAATGACATGTTTAGCCCCTACTACGATATTGCCAGAAAACTATTTCCTTCTGCGAAAATTGTCCTCGACCACTTTCACATTGTACAACATCTTCAAGAGAAAAAAACTGAGCATTTCTTTGGACTCATTGAAGATACCATTTCTTATGTAAATCCTATTTTTCAAACTGTTTTTAAGACCTTCTTGAAAAACAAGGATAAGATCCTGAACGCACTGGAACTGCCCTACTCAAACGCAAAACTAGAAGCTACTAACAACCTCATCAAAGTCATCAAGCGAAACGCTTTCGGCTTTCGGAACTTTGACAATTTTAAAACTAGAATCCTCATCGCTTTGAACATCAAAAAGGAGAGGACTGATTTAGTCCTCTCCAGATTATAACTTTTCATCAACCCACTACAGTTGACAAAGAGTCTAAAAAACCTTGTCAAAACCATAAAAAAGGCTGTCCGAAATTATGTTTAAATTTCGGACAGCTTTTTTTTAGAGCTATAACAATTTCAAATTGCTTCGATAATCAAGACAACCCCATAGCAACTCTATTGTTAACCCCATCAGGTAAACATACGGCCACTATATGTATTAAAACAACTTCTGCATTTTTTGGCTAACCTTAAACCCATGTTTATCTTGATTGGAGCAAGTCACCTCCGAACCAGAAGCCGTACATTGCCAGCCATTGCCTTTCACTGTTTCTCCGTCTTTCAAGATACGGGCTTTAGGATTAAAAGGAAAATCACTGTGGCAAACCATATCTGCTTTGCCGGTTTTACCTAAGAAAAATGTTCCGCCCCATTCGAGGTCGCAATCCTTGGGACGCGGTAAAACAGGTTTGCCTTTAATTTCAGTCAGACATGATATACCCTGAGCCAAATCAGATGTTTTCGCATCGCCGCCGCAATAAATCTTACCGTTTCCGGCACGAAAATCGATGTTATACAGCCCGCTATTTATCTCATTTTCAGTTCCTTCCGAAGAAGGTGCCGCAAAAGCTGCAACCGAGAAAGTGAGCGATGTCAAAATAAATAATTTTTTCATATAAAGATTCCCATATAGTGGATAACAGAGGTTAAAAACGTTTCAAGGCTTTCAGGTGCGCTTGTGATTGTTCAATGCTGCATTTAAGGATATACCAATCAGCCGCAGATTTCAGATCATTGTCATTTTTCGGGTCAGAGCAAAGTTGCTCTTTATACTCTCCCCAAGTTTTACGTACCTTATTAAAATAAGAAGCTGGCAAACCATGTAAGGCAGCATCTTTATTCTTTACCCGTTGGTACAGTATTTTATATTGTTCATCAATTTCTTTTGCCAGTCGCCCATCCAGTATATCTAGGCAATCGTAGTCAACCTCTTCAATATTTTCCAGCATGCTTTTAGGGCAAACATCTTTATTATGGGCAGCATTTTCTTGCGCATAACAAAAAGCCGTACCCATTAAAGCCACAGAGAAAAACAATACTTTTTTCACTTTTTCAATGTTCCTTAAATTTGTAAAAAATCGGCGCATTATAACCACACCGGCAGCATGATGCATAACGTATCAAATTTTAGCCATCCATATTTTATCTGCTTTTTCTAAATAAAACCCAATCATTTTAAGTTTCTTTATCACTCAGTTTTAGCAAGACATTTGCATTTGAGCGAGATAGGCAGATAGAGGCATGATAAAATGCTGCATGAGAAATTAAAATTATATCAGTTTGGAAAACCTTAGGCCGTTTGAAAACACAAGCCGACATCCATCCCCACCCCAAACACGAAAGCAAAAAATGTCCTACACCTTTACCTTGGCAGAACACGCGCTGGAAGCGGAATTGAAAAAGCTGATTCTGCAAGAAGCCGACAAGACCGATGATGTTGCTGCTGAAGACTTTACCGACGATGCGCCGTTGTTCGGCGACGGCAGCCCTGTCGATTTGGATTCGCTCGACGCGCTGCAAATCTGTGTCGCGCTGCAACAGTATTTCCAAGTGCGGCTGCAAGGCGACCGCATGGTGCGCAAGCATATGATGTGCGTGCGCGATTTGGCGGCGTTCGTCCGCGCGGAGCATGGAGCGTGAGCTGGGTTTGCGGTACGGCGGCCACTTCCGCGCTGAATCCGCAGGCGGATTTCAGACGACCCGATGCGGTGTCTTATACGTTTTTAAACCAGCCGCAGCAGGCCGCTTATTTCCGCGCTTTTGCCGACGACAGCTTGGGGAGTACCGCTTTTGCAGATATTGCCGAACAACATTTGCGCCGCGCCGCCGAAGATGCCGGATGGCCGTCTGAAAGCTGGCACGACGCGCCGGTGTTCATCGGTTCGAGTTCTTACGCCATCGCCGAATACGAAAACCGCCGCCGCGCGGGCAATACGGACATTGGGGAACACGGCCTGCTCTATCTTGCCGAAGATTTGCGCAAACGCAGCGGCAACCGGCAGATTTTCAGTTTGGCGACCGCCTGCACCTCGTCTGCCCATGCGCTGATTCAGGCAGACAATTGTTTGCGCGGCGGGGCGGAACGCGCCTTCGTCCTCGGTATCGAAAACCTTAACCACCTGACCCTGCTGCATTTTCACAGCTTGGGTTTGTTTACCGAACGCTATCGGCCCTTCGGCGGCAACGGTCTGATTTTGGGCGAAGGTGTCGCCGCACTCGCCCTCTCTGCCTCGCCACCCGACTGTACAGGCCGTCTGAAACTCGTCGGCCACGCCGCCAATACCGGCAACGACCTGATTCAAAGCAACAGTAAGGCGTTGGAACAAGTTATCAGCCGCGCCTTAAACATCGCCGCCGTTGCACCCGAAAACATCGCCGCCGTCAAAACCCACGGCATCGGTACCGCCGACAGCGACGCCGCCGAACTGGCTGCGCTGGAAAACGTGTTCGGCGCACTGCCGCCGCTGATGGCGTTCAAAGCGCAAATCGGCCACACCCTCGGCGCAACCGCCGCCCTCGAAACCGCGCTGCTCTTGTCCGCCCTGAAACAAGGCGGCGGCACCGATTATCAAGGACGCGAAATCCGTTTTTCAGACGACCTTTTCTGTCTCGCCAACCATTTCGGTTTCGGCGGCAGCAACACAGCTATGGTATGGCAATGGCAATCATAAACCCCGACATCCGCATCACCGCCGCCGCGCGTTTCGATACCGAAGCCGCCGTCGGCAACAAAATCCTCAAACAAACCTTGCAACAGCAAAGCGGCACGGACGCCCGCCGCCTCAGCCGCCTGAGCCTGATTGCCGCACTAGGTACAGACCTGCTGCGCGGACAAGGCAAAATCCGCCCCGATTGCGCCGTCTTCCTCGGCACGCCGTTTTCCTCGCCGTCCGTGTTTGAAAAAATGGCGGACAACGTGCTCAACCACCATGCCGCCATGCCTTTCGACTTCATCGCCAACCTGCACAACGCCCCCGTTTTTCATGCCGCGCAAACCCTAGGCACGCACGGCGCAACGTTGGCGGTTGCCACCGAACGCCATTTGGAAACCCGTTTCCACCCCCTGCTGCTCGCCGCACAATCCTTGCCAAACGGCGGACAGGCCGCAGTCGGTTGGGCATACGAACACCAAGCCACCCACGCCGATACGCGCGAAGGCAGCATTTGGATTTTGCTCGAACACGGCGCGGAACACGGCGTTCCCGTTACCTTGGGCGGACAAACTAAAGAAGCTGAAAGGCCGTCCCGTCAGGCGGCTGCGCACTCTGAAACGCAAGGATATTATTGGCAGGATGTTGCCGATATTTTAGAAACATTGTGCCTTGCCGACGATTTATCATCTGACAAACCCAACCCAATCATGATGGCGCGCGCAGAAATTCTATGAGGTCGCAAACGCGAAACGTGTTCCGAAATACGTCGCTGCCTCCGCGCCGACAGGTCGTCTGAAAATCCGAAACTGTCTTCTGTTTCAAACACATTTTCAGACGACCTGTTTCTTTCCCCTGCCGATTATCCATTCGGATTGTCAATGCACCCGACTTCCCCATAAAATGCCGTAGACACACTTCAAACCCATTTGAAAAATGATGACTACCTACCGCCGCGCCTACACCATCTTCACCGCCCTGCTGACCCTGTTCCTCATCTACACCGTCTCCACGCAAAATTGGCTGCAAACCGACCTGACCGCGCTGCTGCCGAGCGAACAGCAGCCTGACGCGCTTTTGACGGCGGCGGACAAGGCGGGCGAAGAGCAGTTGAACACGCAGGTGATTTTGCTGGCGGGCAGCAAAGACGCGGAAACGGCGTTTCAGACGACCTCCGAGATTGCGGCTTTGTGGCGTAAAAGCGGTGTGTTCGAGCAAGTGGACAGCAGCGTGACGCCCGACTTGGACAAGGTGCGCAAGGACATCGGCAAGCTGGGGCTGGCACTGCTGCCAAACGAACAGGTGCGCCTGCTGTTTGAGCATCCGCAAGCGTATTTTCAGGCGCGGGCGGAAGCGGCGGTCAACCCGTTTGCCGCGCCCTCGCCTTTGTCTTTGGAACAAGACTGGCTGGGCTTCGGGCGTTTTGTCGCAGGCAAAGCGAATCCGCAAAGCCGTTTGCAGTGGAACATGGACAACGGAATGCTGTTCACCGAAGGCGATGACGGGAAAACTTGGGTTTGGCTGCGCGGACGGCTGGCGGCGGGCGACAATTTTTCCGGCAACGACGCCCTCCTGCCGCTGATGGCGGAAAGCCGCAAACTGGCAAAAGCCAAAGGCGCGGACACGTTGGCGGCAGGCGGCGCGCTGTTTGCCGCCGCATCCAAAACAGAGGCGGAGCAGGAAAGCCGGCTGATGAGTACGGTCGGGATGCTGCTGACCTTCGCGCTGCTGCTGTGGGTATTCCGCAGCGTCCGCGTGTTCTGGCTGACGCTGCCTTTGGCGGCGGGTATGCTGACCGGCCTGGCGGCGGCTTTGCTGTTCTTCGGCGAAGTGCATATCCTGACCATCGTCATCGGCACGAGCCTGGTCGGGATGTTGGTGGATTTCCCGCTGCACTGGCTCGCGCCTTCGGTATTCGGCACACGGGTGAAAAACGGCAAAACGGCTTTTTCAGACGACCCCGTCTGGCAGGCAGAACCCGCCATGAAACATGTCTTGCCGAGCTTTACCGTCAGCCTGCTGATTACGGTATTGGGCTACGCGCTCTTGTGGTTCACGCCGCTGCCCGTATTGCGGCAGACCGCCGTGTTTTCAGGATTTGCGCTGGCGGGCGCGTTTGGCGCGACGGTGTTGTGGCTGCCGCCGCTGTTTCAGCGTTACCGCGCCAAAACCGTGCCGTTTGCCGCGCTGACCGAACGGCTCTACGCGCTGTCGGGTCGTCTGAAAATCCGTCTGCACAAACGCGGCTGGCTGATGGTCGGCAGCGTGTTGCTGGCGGTCGGGCTGTGGCGTAGCGACTGGCGCGACGACATCCGCCAGTGGGTCAACATGCCGTCTGAAATGCTGGCGGAAGTGCAACGCATCGGGCAGTTGAGCGGCGCGGATTTCGGCGGCAAATACTTGGTTGCCGAAGCGCCGAGCGAAGACGCTTTATTGATGAAAACCGCCGAACTCGGCCGCGCGCTGCAACCTTTAGTCGCGCAAGGCAAGCTCGTCAGCTTCCAATCTCCCGACCAGCTCCTGATGCCCGTATCCGAACAGAAAAAACTGCAAAACCGCCTGCGCGAGCTGTCCAAGCTGCCCGAAAGCCGCCAACCGCTTGTCGATATCGGCATTCCGCACAAAACCCTACGCAACGCGCTGCTGCAAGCCGCCGATGCGCCGCCGCTGACGCTTGCCGACGCGCTGAAAACCGATTTGGCGGAAGCCTGGCGGCCGCTGTATTTGGGTGAAGTCGAAAAAGGCCGTTTCGCCGCCATCGTGCGCCTGAACGGCATGACCGACGACACCGCCGTCCGCTCCGCCGCGCAAAGCGTAGCGGGCGTACATTGGGCGGACAAACGCGCCCACCTGAACGACCTTTTCCACCATACGCGCAATCAGGCGGCATGGTTGAAACTGGCCTCCTACGCGCTGGCATGGCTGGTTTTATGGCGTATGTTCGGCATGAAGCGCGGCACCAAAATCCTTGCCGTACCGCTTGCCGCCGCTGTCTGCACCGTCGCCGTACTCGGTCTGGCAGGCATCCCCGTCAGCCTGTTCGCCATGTTCGGCCTGCTTTTGGTGTCCGCCATCGGCGTCGATTACGCCGTCTATGCCCTCACCGCGCGACACAGCGCACCCGCGCGGCTGGGCGGGATGCTGCTCGCCGCCGCCACTACCGCCATCTCCTTCGCCCTGCTCGCCCTAAGCGGCACGCCCGCCGTCGCCGCCTTCGGCATTACGGTCACGGTCGGCGTAGCGTTCAATATTTGGCTGGCGGGGGCTTTGTTGAAAGATTGATGTTTAAAATTTAAAAAACAAAAAGGTCGTCTGAAAACAGGTTGGCGCAAAATCCGCCATACCCGTTTTCAGACGACCTTTTTGACAATATCAAACGTAATCAAGCCGCTGTCTTCTTGCAGAACATAAGTGGTTTAAGAAACAGCCTAAGGATGCCCTTTATCCGCTCCCTCATCAAACCCAAATGCCTGCCTCTTTTCGGGCAGGCATTTTCATGCGGTCATGGTGTGCGGCTCAATATTTGACTGTCCAGCCTATCTCGCCGCCCGCGCGCATCGGGACGAGTTCGCCGTCGCCGTAGGGAACGCTTGCGGGGACGGTTTGGCTTTGTTTGACGAGGGTGATCGTGTCGGTGTTTTCGGGAATGCCGTAGAACCTTGCGCCGTTTTTCGAGGCGAAGGCTTCGAGTTTGTCCAACGCGCCTGCTTTTTCAAACACTTCGGCGTAAAGCTCGATGGCGGTCATGGCGCTGAACATGCCGGCGCAGCCGCAAGCGTTTTCTTTGGCGGATTTGGCGTGCGGCGCGGAGTCAGTGCCGAGGAAGAATTTATGCGCCTTCTCGCCGGTAACGGCGGCGACCAATGCCTGACGGTGGGTTTCGCGTTTGAGTACGGGCAGGCAGAAATGATGGGGGCGCACGCCGCCGACCAAGAGGTCGTTGCGGTTGAGCAGGAGGTGTTGCGGGGTCACGGAGGCGGCAACGTTGTCGCCTGCGTCCAAAACCAAGCGGGCGGCTTCGGCGGTGGTGATGTGTTCAAACACGACTTTAAGATTCGGCACTTGCGCCAAAACGGGTTTCATTACGCGCTCGATAAAGGCGGCTTCGCGGTCGAAAATGTCGATTTCGGGGTCGGTTACTTCGCCGTGAACGAGGAACAGGATGCCTTGTTTTGCCATTTCTTCCAACACGGGGATGAGTTTGAACAGGTCGGTTACGCCGGAATCGGAATTGGTCGTCGCGCCTGCGGGGTAGAGTTTGAAGGCGACGATACCGGCGGCCTTAGCTTTGCGCACCAGCTCGGGCGTGGCTTGGTCGGTCAGGTAAAGCGTCATCAACGGCTCAAACGCGCTGCCTTCGGGCAACGCCGCCATGATGCGCGCTTTGTAGGCAAGCGCGTCGGCAACGCCGACGACGGGCGGTTTGAGGTTGGGCATGATGACGGCGCGCCCCATCTGGCGGGCGGTATAGGGTGCAACGGCTTTGAGCGCGTCGCCGTCGCGCAGGTGCAGGTGCATATCGTCGGGGCGGGTTATGGTCAGGGTTTGCATGGGTGTTCCTTTTTAGATTTTTGGGTTTCAGACGACCCCTTGATGCTCCCTTAAAGGTCGTCTGAAAGGCTATTGCACAAGGACAGGCTTGCCGTTGTAGGACTGATGCGTCAGGTAAAACACCGCCTGCACGGGCAGCTGGTCGGACGGGGTGGTTTTGACGGTCAACAGGGTTTCTTCCGAGCTGCCCGAAGCGCGCCACGCGTAGGACAACTGGCGGATCGGAACCGGAGATTCGGAGGCTTGATCGGTGCGCAATTCGTTGTTCAGACCCTTCGGCGGGTTTTCCACCAATACCATAAACTGCTTGCGTATCAAGTTTTCGTCCGCCCGCGCCGTCTTCACGCTGCAACTGTCGCCGGTCAGGCTCAAATAATAATCCGCGCCGTCCTGCGTTTTCTTCCAAACGGCAAGCGCATCCGGCTCGATGAAACCTGCGGGCAGCCTGCCGATTTCTTCCGCGTTCAAAGCCGTCAGCTTTTCATTATCGGCAAACGAGCGCACTTTATCGGCAGCCCCGTCAAAAGCGACGCAGCCTTGACGGAACAATTCCGCCGCCGCGTTCGCACGATCCGCCATCTGCTCGGGCGGCACTTCTTCCCTGCCGCACGCCGTCAATAAAACGGAGAAAACAGCAAGCGTCAAAAGTCTTGAAATCGGACGTTTCGCCATTTTCAGACGACCTCTATTTGTGTTTCACAACCAGCGTGAACACGCCGTCTTCTTCGCGCGATTCGAGCAAGACATGTCCGGTCTGACGGCAAAACGCCTCAAAATCGCCGGGCGCGCCGCCGTCGGTCGCCAACACGGTCAGGACTTCGCCCGCCTGCATTTGCGCCAAGGCTTTTTTGGTTTTCAAAATCGGCAAAGGGCATCTGAGCCCCTTCAGGTCTAAGGTGTGTGCATTCATATTTTCCGATGTTCCGTTAAAAGGATTAACATGAATTATACCGTACTTACTTGCACCCCACCCCGCCGAACCCATAAAATAAAGCCGTTTTTCACTTTGGAGCACACCATGCGCCGTCTCGCCCTCCTGACCCTCTGCCTCGCCGCCACGGCAGTCAACGCCGCCGGATTCAGCGAAAAAGATACCCCCTTCAACACACGCTACAAAGAAAGCCCCGAAGAAGCCGCAGCCCGCGAGTTCGCCGAACAAAAAACCGCGCTCCCGCCACTGCCCGACACCCAATCCGGCGACTGGTTCGACCTCTACGTCAGCGAAGACTACGGTAAGCAGCCCAAAATCCTCCTCAGCAGCCTGCAAATCATGCCCTCTCCCGACGGCAGCATCCGCTACATCCTCAACGTCCGTTCCGACAAAGGTCATGACAACCTGACCGTCGAAGGCCTCTTCTGCGCCCGTTCTTCCTTCACATACGGCAAAGACAAACGCTCGTCTTATAAAGTGTTCGGCTACGGCGACACCGTCAACCGCCGCTGGATCGAGCCGCGCAAAGCCGAATGGAAACCCATAGGCTCGACCTTCAACAAAAACGACGCGATGCGCGCCGTCCTCTACCAGGCCTTCTGTGTCGACGGCGTACCGAACACCACCGAAGGCCTGGTCAAACGCCTCAAAGAACGCGCCGGACGCTACGCGCCGAAAATGGTGCGCCACGACAAATAAAAGCCGTTTGACGGTTTCAAACATCAAAAAAGGTCGTCTGAAATATTTGAACTGGCCCCCAAATCTTGGACACTCATAAAAGCCTATTCAGGCGCTCTGTGCAAGCTGGGTTCTGTATGCGACAGGACTCAGCTTTTTCAATTTCAAACTGTAACGCTCCCGGTTGTAGTAATCCATATAGTCATCTATCTGCTTCATCAATTCATCTACCGTCAATTCACCTGCGTTATAGAAACACTCCGTCTTTAACACCGCAAAGAAGCTTTCCATCGGCGCATTGTCCCAACAGTTCGCCTTTCGCGACATGCTTTGAACCATGGAATACTCCGCAAGCAATTCCCTATATCCCGACGTACGGTACAGCACGCCTTGGTCCGAATGCAGCATCGTTCCTTTAGCAGTCAGACGGGGGGCGGCTTTTTCGAGCATTTCCTTCACCATTTCGCTGTCGGCTCTGCGGCTCATGGCGTAGGCGACGATCTCGCGGTTGAACAAGTCCAAGATTGGCGAGAGGTACAGTTTGCCGTCCTTCCCTTTGAGTTCGGTAACGTCGGTCAGTCATTTTTCGTTGGGCTTTCGGGCTTTGAACCGGCGTTTGAGGAGGTGTTCCGATATCTCGCCCATGGCGGGATGGCGGTAGGCTTTTTTCGCCCGTATGAGGGCTTTCAGTTCCATCTGCTTCATCAACCGCGCCACTTTTTTGCGGTTCCAACCCAATGCTGCGGCAATGCGCCTTTGTCCGTAGCGTCCTTTATGCCGCCGGTAGGTTTCGACAAGGAGGGCTTTGTCGGCTGCGTCGGTGTCGGGCCGGTCTTGACGGTGGTAGTAAAAGCTGCTTTTGGGCAGGTTTGCGATGTGCAGCAGGTATTTGAGCGGGTGTTGCGCCCTCAGTGTTTGGACGGTTTGGCTTTGTCCTTTTCGGTCTGTTTTTGGCTGAGGGCTTTTAACTCCTTTAGGTAGGCGACCTCTGCGCGCATATAGCACAACTCTTCGATAAGCTCTGCCTGCGTTTTTTCTTGGTCGGGTTTGTCGGCGATGAAGGGGTTTTTGCGGTGTTGGGGCATGGTTTTGGATTGGGGATGTTCGAGTGCGCCGATACCGCCTTCTTGATAGGCGCGTATCCATCGTCTCAGGTGGGTTCGGGAAATGCCGTAGTGGTCTGCGGTACGTTGTTGGCTGCGTATATGCAGGTAGTGGAGTACGGCTTGGTATTTGAAGTGTAATGTATATTTGCTCATAAAAAAACTGCACCTTGTGAGTTGGAGGGGATGTCCAACTTTTGGGGTGCAGTTCAATTTTCAGACGACCTTTGCCGTATTTCAAACCGTCAATCAGCGCGGATGAACCATATCGGCGGGAACGACCAGTTCGTCAAACTCTTCGCCTGTCAGCAAGCCCAACTCAACGGCGGTTTCGCGCAGCGATTTGTCGTTTTTATAGGCGGTTTTGGCGACTTTAGCGGCGTTTTCGTAGCCGATTTTGCGGTTCAGCGCGGTAACGAGCATCAAGGAATGGTGCAGGAAATAGTCGATTTTTTCCGGCACGGGTTCGATGCCCTCGGCGCAGTTTTCGTTGAAGCTGTTGCACGCGTCGCCCAAGAGGCGGATGGATTGCAAGAGGTTGTAGGCGATAACGGGCATATAGACGTTCAGCTCGAAATTGCCCGACGCGCCCGCCATGCCGATGGTGACGTCGTTGCCGAACACTTGGCAGCACACCATGGTCATCGCCTCGCATTGGGTTGGGTTGACTTTGCCCGGCATGATGGACGAACCCGGCTCGTTTTCGGGAATTTTGATTTCGCCCAAACCGCAGCGCGGGCCGCTTGCCAGCCAGCGGATGTCGTTGGCAATTTTGTTCAGGCTTGCCGCCAGCGTTTTCAGTGCACCCGAAGCGGCAACGGCTGCATCGCGTCCGCCCAAGGCTTCAAATTTGTTCGGCGCGCTGACAAATGGCAGGCCGGACAATTCGGCGAGTTTGGCGGCGGCTTTTTCGGCGTATTCGGGATGGCTGTTCAAGCCCGTACCGACCGCCGTGCCGCCCAAGGCGAGTTCGTATAAACCTTTGAGCGCGTCGTTCAGACGACCTAAGCCGTGGTCGAGCTGGGAAACGTAGCCGGAAAATTCTTGACCCAAAGTCAGCGGCGTTGCGTCCTGCAAGTGGGTGCGACCGATTTTGACGATGGGGGCGAAGGCTTGGGCTTTTTTGTCCAAGGTGTCACGCAGGGCTTTTACCGCCGGAATAAGGTGGCGGTTGATTTCAATCGCGGCGGCGACGTGGATGGCGGTCGGGAACGCGTCGTTGGTCGATTGCGCGTGGTTCACATGGTCGTTGGGATGGACGGGCTGGTACGCCGCCAAACCCGTACCGGCGATTTCGTTGGCGCGGTTCGCCAGCACTTCATTCATGTTCATATTGGATTGCGTGCCGGAGCCGGTCTGCCATACTACTAAAGGAAACTGCCCGTCGAGCTTGCCGTTCAACACGTCGTCCGCCGCCTGCGTAATCAAATCCGCCTGCTCAGGCTTAATCCTGCCGAGGGAAACATTGGTGGCGGCTGCGGCTTTTTTCACCAGCGCCAAAGCATAAATCAACGGCTGCGGCAGGGTTTCGCCGCCGATTTTGAAATTGTTGCGGCTGCGCTGGGTCTGCGCGCCCCAATAGGCTTCGGACGGGACTTCGACATTGCCCATGGTGTCGTGTTCGGTACGGGTGCTCATGCGTTTCTCCTAAATTAAATGATAATGCAAATAATTTGCAAGCGTATTATAGCGGGCAGGAGGTCGTCTGAAAAGCGGGGGAAGGAGGTTTGAAATAAGCAGTTTCGGACGGCGTTTTGAAAGCTGAAAAGAAGATTGAGACAGACGAAGGAATTGTGTTTAACCTGTTTGGGCTATGCCAAAATGTATAGTGGATTAACTTTAAATCAGGACAAGGCGACGAAGCCGCAGACAGTACAGATAGTACGGAACCGATTCACTTGGTGCTTTAGCACCTTAGAGAATCGTTCTCTTTGAGCTAAGGCGAGGCAACGCCGTACTGGTTTAAAGTTAATCCACTATAAAAAGGTCGTCTGAAACCTTATTGATAGGTTTTCAGACGACCTGTGTTTACTTTAAAAATTCAAGTAATCAGTTTGCCATTTGTTTTGCCTGAACCGCTGTCAGGGCGATGGTGAAGACGATGTCTTCTACCAATGCGCCGCGGGAGAGGTCGTTGACCGGTTTGCGCAAACCTTGCAACAGAGGGCCGACGCTCAGGACGTTGGCGCTGCGTTGTACGGCTTTGTAGGTACAGTTGCCGGTGTTGAGGCTTGGGAAAATCAGGACGGTTGCCTGACCGGCGACGGTGCTTTCAGGGGCTTTGGTTTTGCCGATTTCAGGCACGGTAGCCGCATCGTATTGCAGCGGGCCGTCGATTTCCAAGTCCGGGCGTTTTTCTTTCGCCAGTTTGGTCGCTTCAATCACGGCATCGACATCAGGGCCGCTGCCTGAGTTGATGGTGGAGTAGGAAATCATGGCAACTTTAGGCGGGATGCCGAAGGCTTTGGCGGTATCGGCGGATTGGATGGCGATATCGGCAAGCTGTTCGGGTGTCGGATTCGGGTTGACCGCGCAGTCGCCGAAGACGAGGACTTGGTTGGGCAGCAGCATGAAGAATACGCTGGACACGAGGCTGGCGCCCGGTGCGGTTTTAATCAGTTGCAAAGCGGGGCGGATGGTGTTGGCGGTAGTATGAACGGCGCCGGATACCAAGCCGTCCACGTCGTTTTGCGCCATCATCATGGTGCCGAGGACAACGGTGTCTTGCAGTTGTTTGCGGGCGTCTTCAGGCGTCAGGCCTTTGGATTTGCGCAATTCGCACATCGGCTCGACGTATTGTTCGACCAATGTAGCGGGATCGACGATTTCCAAAGAGTCAGGCAGGTTGATGCCGCGTTCTTTGGCAACGGCTTCAACTTCTTCGCGTTTGGCAAGCAAGACGCAGCGGGCAATGCCTTTTTCGTGGCAGATGGCGGCTGCGGCGACGGTACGCGGTTCTGCACCTTCGGGCAGGACGATGCGCATATCGGCTTTGCGGGCAAAATCAATCAGGTTGTAACGGAATTGGGCGGGAGAAAGGCGGGAGGCTTCGCGTTTTGCCAACGCAGATACGTCTTTGAGCGCGCTGCTTGAGCCGTAGAATGTCAGTCCGGTCAGGCGGGCGACTTCTTCGCCCACGGATGCTGCCGCGCCTTCAATAATGAAGCCTTCCAAAAGACCCGGTGCGTTGGTGTAAAGCTGTTTGGCAAGGTTGATTCGGTGTGCCGCTTCGGCTGCGTCGGCATTGTCGGATTGCAATGCCAAGACTACGCCTGCATCCAAAGACAGCGCCAGCTCGACGTTTTTGCCGGAGAGGAAGAGTTTGTCCGCATCGGGGGCGATACCTTCGATAACGAGTTTGTCGGTATTGAGTGCGACGGCTTTGCCGACCACAGCGTCAAACCAGTCGTCGCTTTTGCCTTGCGCCAACAGGGTTTCGGCGGATGCGTCGAGCGGTTGGAAAACTTGCGCGCCCAAAGCTTGGGCAAAGGCTTTGCTTGCTGCTGCCACGTCCAAACCGGCGGATACCGGAGCGACCAATAATTTAGCCATGATATGTGTCCTTTCTATTTGGAGGTTGTCCGTCTTGGAGGTTGTCCGTCGCCGCCGTGATGCGGATGTAACGGCAATGGCTTAATACTAACAAACAAATTGCGTTTCCAACAAGGTTAAATGTTAATGGATTGAGTGAAAATGCAATGGATTTTTAAGAAACGCTTAGAAAGCCGGTTAAAATTACCCCCCTTTCCTTTTAATCTTTCCTGATTACTGCGGACAATGACCGTTTAAAATGAAAAAAGCCAAGCCCTGTAACATACAGAACCCAGCTGATAGCAACCACCTGAACAGGTTTTAATGAATACTCAAGATTTAAAGGTTTCTTATCTTCAAATTCGAGTTTTCAGACGACCTCCCGTTTCAGCAACCAAATCTGCCGTAGGTCAGATTCTTGAATCCGACATCTCCATCTGCAACAACGCGTAAAGAAAATAGAAACATCAAATATTCGTCGAATACAAATATCTGAACTACACATTACACAGCAATGACGCCACAACTGATTTTCTTCCGCAACGCAAAGACAAAAAGGTCGTCTGAAAACCTTAAATCAAGTTTGAACTGCACCCCAAAAGTTGGACATCCCCTCCAACTCACAAGGTGCAGTTTTTTTATGAGCAAATATACATTACACTTCAAATACCAAGCCGTACTCCACTACCTGCATATACGCAGCCAACAGCGTACCGCAGACCACTACGGCATTTCCCGAACCCACCTGAGACGATGGATACGCGCCTATCAAGAAGGCGGTATCGGCGCACTCGAACATCCCCAATCCAAAACCATGCCCCAACACCGCAAAAACCCCTTCATCGCCGACAAACCCGACCAAGAAAAAACGCAGGCAGAGCTTATCGAAGAGTTGTGCTATATGCGCGCAGAGGTCGCCTACCTAAAGGAGTTAAAAGCCCTCAGCCAAAAACAGACCGAAAAGGACAAAGCCAAACCGTCCAAACACTGAGGGCGCAACACCCGCTCAAATACCTGCTGCACATCGCAAACCTGCCCAAAAGCAGCTTTTACTACCATCACCAAGACCGACCCGATCCCGACGCAGCCGACAAAGCACTCCTTGTCGAAACCTACCGGCGGCATAAAGGACGCTACGGACAAAGGCGCATTGCCGCCGCATTAGATTGGAACCGCAAAAAAGTGGCGCGGTTGATGAAGCAGTTGGAACTGAAAGCCCTCATACGGGCGAAAAAAGCCTACCGCCATCCCGCCATGGGCGAGATATCGGAGCACCTCCTCAAACGCCTATTCAAAGCTGAAAAGCCCAACGAAAAATGGCTGACCGACGTTACCGAACTCAAAGGAAAGGACGGCAAACTGTACCTCTCGCCAATCTTGGACTTGTTCAACCGCGAGATCGTCGCCTACGCCATGAGCCGCAGAGCCGACAGCGAAATGGTGAAGGAAATGCTCGAAAAAGCCGCCCCCCGTCTGACTGATAAAGGAACGATGCTTCATTCGGACCAAGGTGTGCTGTACCGTACGGCGGGGTATAGGGAATTGCTTGCGGAGCATTCCATGGTTCAAAGCATGTCGCGAAAGGCGAACTGTTGGGACAATGCGCCGATGGAAAGCTTCTTTGCGGTGTTGAAGACGGAGTGTTTCTATAACGCAGGTGAATTGACGGTAGATGAATTGATGAAGCAGATAGATGACTATATGGATTACTACAACCGGGAGCGTTGCAGTTTGAAATTGAAAAAGCTGAGTCCTGTCGCATACAGAACCCAGCTTGCACAGAGCGCCTGAATAGGCTTTTATGAGCGTCCAAGATTTGGGGGCCAGTTCAGTTCTCAGACGACCTTTCATTCTAGCAGACCGATTAGGTCAACCCATCAAGCCTGTTTCAACTTCGCATCGGCATCGCGCAACGCGGTGCGCAGACCTTCCTCGATAACGGGATGGTAGAACGGCATATCCAGCATTTGCGGAACGGTCATCTTCATTTGATGCGCCCATGCCAACAGGTGCGCCAAATGTTCGGCGGCCGGGCCTAAGATTTCCGCGCCGATGAAGCGGCCGGTGGCTTTTTCGGCATACAGGCGCATATGGCCTTTGTTTACCAGCATCACGCGGCTGCGGCCTTGGTTTTTAAACGATACTTCGCCGATAACAAATTCGTCAGGTTGGTATTGCGCGGCAACCTGCGCGTATTTCAAACCGACAAAGCCGATTTGCGGATTGGTGAACACCACGCCGATGGTACTGCGGCGCAAACCGCCGCCGATATTCGGGTAGCGGCCCGCGTTGTCGCCGGCAATCTTGCCTTGGTCGGCGGCTTCGTGCAGCAGAGGCAGTTGGTTGGACGCGTCGCCCGCGATG
This sequence comes from Neisseria macacae ATCC 33926, assembly GCF_022749495.1. Classification (NCBI taxonomy): domain Bacteria; kingdom Pseudomonadati; phylum Pseudomonadota; class Betaproteobacteria; order Neisseriales; family Neisseriaceae; genus Neisseria; species Neisseria macacae. The sequence continues at coordinate 1,957,683 of NZ_CP094241.1, forward strand.
AAGATATGCGGAATGCTGGTCTGCATGGTCAGCGGATCGGCAACGGGTACGCCGCGCGCGTCTTTTTCGATATTGATATTTTCCAAACCGATATTGTCAACGTTCGGACGGCGGCCTACGGCTGCCAGCATATATTCGGCAACAAATACGCCTTTTTCGCCGTCTTGCTCCCAATGAACTTCTACATTGCCGTCTGCGTCGAGTTTGACCTCGGTTTTAGCATCCAGATGCAGTTTCAATTCTTCGCCGAACACGGCTTTCGCCTCGTCTGAAACGACGGGGTCGGAAATGCCGCCGATGATGCCGCCCAAGCCGAAAATTTCAACTTTCACTCCCAAACGGTGCAATGCCTGACCCAGTTCCAAACCGATAACACCCGGTCCGAACACGGCAACGCTCTTAGGCAGCGTATCCCATGAGAAAACATCGTCGTTGATAATCAAACGGTCGCCCAAAGACTGCCACTGCGGCAGGATGACGGGACGCGAACCGGTAGCAATCACAAAGCTTTTTGCCGTGATTTGGGTATGGTCGTCGATTTGGACGGTATTCTCGTCGATAAATTTAGCCGAACCCATAATGCGCTTGTCGGCAGGCCATTCTTCCACATCGGCAACAACAAAGCCGACAAAACGGTCGCGTTCTGATTTGACGCGCTGCATCACTTCTTCGCCGTTGACGACGATGCTGTCTTTATCCAAATGCACACCGAACGGGTCGGTATGCAATGCGTGATGGCGCGCTTCTGCGGCGGCAATCAAGAGTTTGGAAGGCATACAGCCCACGCGCGCGCAGGTCGTACCGAACACGTTGTTTTCAATCAGGTAAACATTATCCGAATGTAAACGGGCATTGCGAAACGCGCCCATGCCGGCAGTACCGCCTCCGATTACGACGACATCTGCTTGAATTTTTTTCATAATCTTTGTCCTTTTTTGTTGAGCGTCCGAAGCGGTATCAGCGTGAAGCGTATCAGGTTTTCAGACGACCTATTTAATAAACTATCAAAAATAAAAAATCGATAGTTATTTTTAAAATATTGATTTAAAACAATAATCTCAAATTCTACTTGTAAATATAGAGCTATTCAGAACGACCGTGTAGCGTATCGTCTGAATAACTCTATTTTTCTGTTCAGACGGCTTTGTTTAAACCGTCTCAAGCATCAGGCAATTAGTTTTTAGCCAAGTAAGCTTCCAAATCTTCGCTGCCGCCGATGTATTTGCCGCCGATGAAGACTTGAGGAGCAGTCATCTTGCCGGTGATGGCGCGAACGGAAGTAACAGTTGCATCTTTGCCCAATACGATTTCTTCGTAAGACAGGCCTTTGTCTTGCAGAGCTTTTTTAGCTTTAGCGCAGAATTGGCAGCCAGGTTTGGTGAAGATGGCAACAGACTCTTGAGCTTTCCAGTCAGGAGCGATGAATTTCAACATAGTGTCAGCGTCAGACACTTTGAAAGGATCACCCGGCTCTTCAGGCTCGATGAACATTTTTTCAACCACGCCGTCGTTAACCAGCATGGAGTAACGCCAAGAACGTTTGCCGAAGCCCAAGTCTTCTTTGCCGACCAGCATACCCATGCCTTCGGTGAATTCGCCGTTGCCATCAGGAATCATGTAGATGTTGTCAGCTTCTTCTTCGGCAGCCCAAGCGTTCATCACGAAAGTATCGTTTACAGATACGCAGTAGATTGCGTCAACGCCGTTTTCTTTGAACGCGCCGAACAATTCGTTGTAACGCGGCAGGTGGGAAGAAGAACAAGTCGGAGTAAATGCGCCGGGCAGAGAGAATACGACTACTTTTTTGCCTTTGAACAAATCATCAGTGGAAACATCTTTCCAAGTGTCGCCCACGCGGGTACGGAATACGACGGAAGGTACTTTTTGACCGGTACGATCTTGCAAAGCCATTTTGGATCTCCTTGAAATTTTAGGTTTAGGGAATGATACGAGTGAATGTGTGCATTCTAGCGCAGGGAGTTTGATTTGTATAATTTATAGTTCAAATAATATTAATTACCTGAAGCTATGAACCCCAACCTGCGAATGTTTCATTTAAATAGAGGTCGTCTGAAAGAAAACAAGCCCCTGGCTTGGAATTATTTTTCGGAATCGTGTGCGTCGGACAATACGACTTCGCGGATGCTGCTTTCTACTTTGTCTTTCAACATAAAGCGGTCTTCGTCTTTGCCGGGGCGAATCGGGGCGGCAAAATCGATACGGATGCGCAGTTTTTTCATGGAAACGATGCGCCAGAGCGAGCGCACCAAATCGACTTGTGCATAAGACGGCACAGTCGTCCTTTTACCGGCATCATCATAATAGCGCAGCGTAACTGCCTGAACAGGCGCGTCGGCATCGATGGCGGATTGGAAGAGCGCGGCTTTGAACGGCAAAATATCCAAGCCCAAAGAAGTCCGCGCTTCGGGGAAAAAGCTGACATTCTGCCCGGCTTTCAACGCGGCGCAAATGGCTTGGTTAATCGGCTCGACATCGCGGCGGGAATTGCGGTTGATAAACACCGTGCCTGCGTTTTGCCCCATTTTGCCCAAGACCGGCCAGTCTTTGATTTCCTGCTTTGCGATAAAGCTGCTCGGATACACTGCGCTCATGGCGAAAATATCCAGCCACGACACATGGTTTGCCGCCACCAAAACACCTTTCACATTATCAGCAGGCGGCGTGCCGATTTCCAATTCGATATCCAAGGCTTCCAGCGCGCCTTTGCCCAGAGTAATGACCGCATAATCGCGTTCGGCAGGATTGCCGGCATCGATACGGCGCAAATGCCTTCCGGTTCGGAACAGCCATCCCGCCAAGCGGAACAATCTGCCCAAACGGGTAAAAAACGGTGCTTTTTGTGAGTGCATAACTGTTTTTCTTTTCGTATTAAATGTGTATCAAATCATATCAATAAAGTTTTCAGACGACCTGAATTATCGAAGGGGTCGTCTGAAAACAAGTTCAAACATTATTTTTGGCAGTTCGGACAATAAAACGTCCCGCGCTGCCCCAAAACTTCTTTCTGTACCAAACCGCCGCAACAGACGCAAGGTTCGTTGTACCTGCCGTACACCGTATATTCCTGCTGGAAATAGCCGCTTTTACCGTCGCTGTTGACAAAGTCGCGCAAGGTGCTGCCGCCGGTTTCAATCGCGCGCTGCAACACTGCTTTCACCGTCTCCACCAAGACGGCGCATTCTTTTTTCTTAACTTTGTCCGCAGGACGGTGCGGCGAGATGCCCGATTTAAACAGGCTTTCGTTCGCATAAATATTGCCTACGCCGACCACGACGGCATTGTCCATCAGAGCCAGCTTGACCGCGCGTTTTTGCGTTTTAAATTTTTGGTATAGATACTCGGCGGAGAAGTCGTCTGAAAGCGGCTCAGGGCCCAGTTTTTCAAGAAGAGGATGATGTTCCGCAATGCCTTCATACCACAAAATCGCGCCAAACTTACGCGGGTCGTGATAGCGCAATACCGTTCCGTCCGCAAACACAATGTCCGCATGGTCGTGTTTGTCGGGATGGTCAATCCGCGCATCGCCGTCCGTAAAAATCCGCAAGCTGCCCGACATGCCCAGATGAATCAACAAAATACCCGTTGCAAAACCGATAACCAAATATTTCGCCCGCCGACGGCAGCTTAACACCTCCTGCCCCGCCAAAAGCTCCGCCAACTGCGGACTGACCTGCCAGCGAAGCTTGGTTTGGCGCAACACAACATCCGCCACCTTTTTACCTTGAATATGCGGGCTGATACCGCGCAACGTCGTTTCTACCTCAGGCAATTCCGGCATTTTTCTTTATCCTCAAGCGAATACAATCAACATCTCCTTTTTCAGACGACCTAAGATTCTACCGATGCCAAAGCGGCCTGACAATTTGCAACCAATCGGCTTTACAGGCAGAAAGCAGCAAATTCAAGGCAGAATGACAAATATAGAAGAGGCTATATTTATGGAGTCAAACCTCTCGTTTTCAAATGTTCAGCCTCAAAAGGTCGTCTGAAAAACAGTCATGCCGGTTTTACCAACGTCTTATTTTTCAATCCGAAATCCGCGCCGCGCCCAAAGCCACCGTCTGCGTTCCCAATATTTTTTCAAACTCCGGCAAGGGCGTCACCCCCGCCATACGCTTGACCAAAACCAAACCGTACACCGCCGCACACTGCGGCCACCACCTGTCCCCCGCCTTCTCCATAAAACGCCAAAACCGCAGCCCCTTTTGCGAATTCACAGCAGGCAGATACACCATAAACTTTCCGAATTCCACCTCAAAATCCAAATCCCCCAACCGCTGCTTCAAAGCCGGCAAAGTCAGGCAATGCTCCTTTTTAGGCAAACGCGCTCCATCGAACCACTTGCTGAAAAACCACAAAGATTTCGGATTAAACCCCGTCAAAACCAACCGCCCTTCAGGTTTCAACACTCTGGACGCTTCATGCAGCACTTGCGTCAGCGCGGCAGTCTCATGACTGTGCGGCATCAGCAGCACATCAATAGAATGACTCTCCCAAGCCATAGCGTCCGCCGTCATCAATACATCACGGGGTACGGCAACCACGTTTTCAGACGACCTTAACCATTGACCGCCTTGTTGGACAACGGTCTGTCCGTCAAAATATTGCAAATGCCGCTCAAAAAAAGCAGCCTCGTTCTGAGCAACATAACGCCCCATAGCCGTATCTTCAAACCATACATCCATAGTCGTTATCCTATTAACTGTTTCATGCGTTCATTTCTACTGTCCGATAGAAAAATACAATGCAATCGCCGTATTTATGCCACAGATTTTAACATTAAGACCCAAGCATATGTAAATTTCACCCCCTTTACCTTGACGGCTACATCTTCAAACAGTACCATCGGGTAGACTAAATTTAACCTTATATCGATAATTATTGATTCATCATGGCAAAACTGAAAACCATCGCACTTACCATTTCAAGTTTATCCGCAGCTTCCGGCGCAGCATACGCTCAAAATGCCACACCAGATCAAGTAGGTATGGCAATGATGCGCCTCAATTCCTCTCTTTTGGATCAAGCCAAAGCGCAAACTTTCGGAACGGGCAGCCTTTGGGCATCGTTGCGCAAGGATTTCCGTATGAACGAGGTCAATTCCGAACTTGTTCGCCGCCATGAGAGCAAATTCGCTGCCAATAGTGCCTACTTCGACCGCACCATTACCCGCAGCAAACCCTATATGTACCATATTGCCAACGAAGTCAGAAAACGCAATATGCCTGCCGAAATCGCATTGCTGCCGTTTATCGAAAGCGCATTCGTTACCAAAGCAAAATCACATGTCGGCGCATCCGGTCTGTGGCAGTTTATGCCTGCAACGGGTCGCCACTACGGCTTGGAAAAAACCCCTTTGTATGATGGCCGTCACGATGTCTACGCAGCAACTGACGCAGCATTGAATTACCTGCAATACCTGCACGGATTATTCGGCGACTGGTCCCTTGCACTGGCTGCCTACAACTGGGGCGAAGGTAATGTCGGCCGTGCCGTCAATCGTGCGCGTGCGCAAGGTTTGGAGCCGATTTACGAAAATCTGCGCATGCCTGACGAAACACGGAATTACGTTCCCAAACTCTTGGCCGTACGCAATATCGTTGCCAACCCGCAAACTTTCGGCATGAATATCACCGAAATCAACAATCAGCCGTATTTCAAATCCCTGAGCATCGACAAGCCGATTGACAACAGCACTATCGCCCGCTTCGCCAACATCAGCGAAAGCGAATTGCTGACACTCAATCCGGGATTCAATGCGCCTGTATTCATCCCGAAAAACAATCGTCGCCTATTGCTGCCTGTTGATTCTGTGGCTTCTTTCGAGAAAAACTACCGAAACGCAAATCCCGATACTTTGTTGTCTTGGAACATATACACATCCCGAAACAATACCAGCTTGAACGCCATCGCAGCAGAAACCGGTATGAGCGTTGCCGAAATCAAACGACTGAACGGCTTGGGAAATAACTCCCTGTCTTCCGACCGCAGTATTTTGGTAGCCAAGAATAAAGCAGCAAATTCGGCGACACCTGATACACTCTCATTCATCGATGTTGATAACAGACCGGATACTTACCGTTCCAATATGCCGGAAATGGCACCTATTAAAACGGCAAAAGCAAATATTCCTACAATGGATTTTGCCAACATTAAACCCGTTGCAGCAGTACCAACAGATTATGTAGCCCTTGGCAAAAAAGCAGTATCCGAAACTGCTGTCGCTCAATCAGCTCCTGTTGGCGGAGAAAGCAAAATTGCTTCTGCAACTCCTACTACTGTTGCCAAAGCAGACATCGCAACCACACCTGAAACCACTGTTCAAACCAACTCTTCAGCAGATTTGGCATCGGCAAATGTCAAAGAAGAGCGTATTCCTGAAGTGTTTACCCAATTGTCTCAAGCTGAAAGCAAGCCTGCCGTTGTCGAGCAAACTACTGCAAATACAACTACTGAGCTGACTACTGCTCAAGCTGCTCCGACGCAAGCTGCTGAAACAGCCGATGAACTGATGGCGTTGGTAGATTCAAATCTTCGTACTCAAACTGAAAATGTAGCAGTTGCGCAAGCCTCCAGCGAACACAATATTGCATCCGACGCAGTCAAAGCGCGTAGCGAGCGTATTGCCGCCAATACCGCCAAACAACAAAGCCGCACTGAGGCACGTTTGGCCCGTGCGGGCAATCAGCAGCAATCTCAAACCGCAGGTGCGGGCATGCACCGTGTAGCCGATGGCGATACGCTGTTTAATATCTCACGTCGTTACAACTTGAGCGTTGCTGATTTGATTATTGCCAACAACATCAAAGGCAATAACATCCGTAAAGGTCAGCTGTTGCGTGTGACCGCAGCGCCCGCCAAAACTCGAAACAGTATCCGAAACGTTTCTTATACCGTTCGCAGAGGCGATACTTTGAATACCATCGCCAACCGATTCAACGTAGATGTAAACGATATCCGCCGCTGGAATCGAAATACCAATGGCGTGACACCCGGTCAACGTTTGAAATTAATCGGCAGTTAAGATTACTCTTCATGAAAAAGTCGTCTGAAATTTTCAGACGACTTTTTATTTGCCATCAAATTCAATTTTCCCCGCATCATCACTACGCCTCCTTAAAGAGAAAGTTTATAGTGAATAATATAGTGGATTAACTTTAAACCAGTACGGCGTTGCCTCGCCTTAGCTCAAAGAGAACGATTCTCTAAGGTGCTGAAGCACCAAGTGAATCGGTTCCGTACTATCTGTACTGTCTGCGGCTTCGTCGCCCTGTCCTGATTTAAATTCAACCCACTATAACGTTTCATCCCAATACTAAATTAAAAAGGTCGTCTGAAATCCGTTTTCAGACGACCTCTTGCTTAAATCAAACCTTCCAGTTTTGGGTTACCCTCTTTCGGAATCGGGCGTTTGTTACCTTCACTATCAATGGCGACATAAGTGAAGACAGCCTCTGTCACGAGTTGACGATCCTCAGTAAGATGATCGTTCATCAATGTTTTTACCCAAACCTCGATTTTCAGTTGCAACGAAGTATTACCCACGCTCACGCAGCGGCCGTAACAACAGACGACATTCCCCACTTTCACAGGACGGATGAAATTCATTTCCTGAACAGCTACGGTAACAATACGGCCTTGTGCGATTTCCGCCGCCAAAATACCGCCGCCCAAATCCATTTGCGACATAATCCAGCCACCGAAAATATCTTGATTGGGATTAGTGTCGCGCGGCATGGCAACGGTGCGCAGCAAAAGCTCGCCTTGTGGTTTAGTGTGTTGTTTTTCATTTTGTGTCATGGGAAATATCCTTTTTAGAGGTGCAGCTTTCGTGTGAAGTTGAGAAGCCGATTGAAGCAGTGTGGGATGATTGCCTGCGATAACAAGGCCGTCTGAAAACTTCTATACGGTTTTCAGACGACCTTGAACCATATTCTGAGACAACGCTATTTCTAACGTTCTGCCAATTTCAAATAAACGCCGGCAACGTCTTGCTCTCCGTAACCTGCCGTTACCGCTTGGCGGTAATTTTCAGCAACGGTTTCGACAGCAGGCAGCGACTTACCGGCTTGCTCCAGCTCTTTGACCGCCAGATTAAGGTCTTTGGAAGCGTGTTTGAGTGCGAAGGCAGGTGGGAATTCACGGTTTGCCCACAGCGATTTTTTGGTTTGGAACATAGGCGAATCCATAGCGGAATTACTGATGGCTTCGATGATGGTATCCGTATCGACACCAAACTGTTGGGCCATCAGCATAGCCTCGCTGTATGCTTCGCCGAAAATACCCAGCAGGGAGTTCAGCACGAGTTTTGCACCCGAACCTTTCCCTACCCCGCCGAAATGGAAAGTTTGTTTGCCGACAATGGAAAACACTTTTTGCAGAGGCGTTAAAACGCTTTCTTCTCCACCAAACAAAATCAGCAACGTACCATTAGTAGCAGGACCGACCGAACCGGAAACAGGCGCTTCTGCAAACTGTCCGCCTGCAGCTTCGACCAATTCTTTAACGGCAAGATTTTCAGACGAAGCAATAGTGCTCATATTGACAATAATTTTGCCCGCAAGCTCCTTGCGAACCTCTTCACTCAAAATATCGCGCACAGCCGCGAAGTCGGAAACCATCAGAAAAATAACGGGATAAGCGCGGATAAGATCGATGGTGCTTGCGTACACTTTCGCGCCTTTATTGGCAAGGTCGGCGGTTTTATCGGGCGAACGGTTATAAACACCGACTTCGATACCGGCGTTCAAAAGCCGCGTTACCATCGGATTACCCATTTGACCCAAGCCTATCCAGCCGATTTGCGTGTATTCGTTTGTTGCCATTGTGTTTGCTCCTTTGTTTGTCTTGCCGTGCAATCATATAGGTTTACGGGTCGTCTGAAAAGTTTTTCAGAGGGTTGGATAAAGTATTTATAGTGAATTAAATTTAAATCAGGACAAGGCGACGAAGCCGCAGACAGTACAGATAGTACGGAACCGATTCACTTGGTGCTTCAGCACCTTAGAGAATCGTTCTCTTTGAGCTAAGGCGAGGCAACGCCGTACCGGTTTAAAGTTAATCCACTATATATTGATATGAACGAAATCGCCTTTCATTTGTTGAGGCATATGCGGCTGTTTTTCATATTCACGCTACCGATTAACCACGCTTAATACAAAAAGGTCGTCTGAAAACCCAAGTTTTCAGACGACCTTTTACAATCAAACCATTATGCGAACGGATGATGCAAAACAATGGTTTCTTCGCGGTCAGGGCCGGTAGAGACGATGGCTACCGGCGCACCGCAGACTTCTTCGATGCGTTTCAAATATGCTTTGGCATTGGCAGGCAATGCGTCGTAGCTTTTCACGCCGACAGTCGATTCGCTCCAGCCGGGCATGGTTTCGTAAATCGGCTTGCAGGTTTCTACCGCGTCCGAACCGCAAGGCAGGATGTCGGTTTTGCTACCGTCGGGTAATTCGTAGCCGACGCAGATATTGATGGTTTCAATGCCGTCCATCACGTCCAGCTTGGTGATACACATACCGGAAATGCCGTTGACTTGAATGGAACGTTTCAACGCGGCGGCATCAAACCAACCGCAACGGCGTGCGCGGCCGGTTACGGAGCCGAATTCGTGTCCGCGTTCTGCCAAACCTGCGCCTACTTCGTCGAACAATTCAGTCGGGAATGGGCCTGAACCGACGCGCGTGGTATAGGCTTTGACGATACCCAAAACATAATCCAGCATTTGCGGACCTACGCCCGCGCCTGCGGAAGCGGCTCCCGCCAAGCAGTTGGACGAGGTAACGAAGGGGTAAGTGCCGTAGTCGATGTCCAACAGCGTACCTTGCGCGCCTTCAAACAGCAGTTTTTCGCCGTTTTTGTTTTTCTCGTTCAACACACGGGATACGTCGGTAATCATAGGCGTAATGCGCGGCGCGACTTTTTCGATAACCGCCATCACGTCTTCCGCTTTAACCGGCTCGGCATTGTGCAGATGTTGCAGTTGGACATTGTAATAGGCAAGGACGGCATCCAGTTTTTCACACAGTTTTTCAGGATGCAGCAAATCGACGACGCGGATGGCGCGGCGTGCCACTTTGTCTTCGTAGGCTGGGCCGATGCCGCGACCGGTCGTGCCGATTTTGCCTTTGCCGCGCGATGCTTCGCGGGCTTGGTCAAGCGCGATGTGGTAAGGCAGGATCAGCGGACAGGTCGGGGCGATTTTCAGACGACCTTCAACGTTTTTCACGCCTGCTGCGTTCAATTCGTCGATTTCGCCCAACAATGCTTCGGGGGATACGACAACGCCGGAACCGATAAAGCAGTCCAAGTTTTCATGCAGGATGCCGCTCGGAATCAGGCGCAAAATGGTTTTCTTGCCGCCGACGACCAAAGTATGACCCGCATTGTGGCCGCCTTGGAAACGCACGACACCGCTGGTTTCTTCCGCCAGCCAGTCAACGATTTTACCTTTGCCTTCATCGCCCCACTGGGCGCCGATTACTACAACATTTTTAGCCATAGCCATATAACCTATTAATATTAAAAAATTATCATGAATCAACTTCAAACCAAGACGGCTTTGCGCCCTGCCCTGATTTGCCTTTAATCTGCTATGAATGGGTATTTAAATTTTCTCAACCTGCCAAACGCCGTCCGACTTTTTCAGACGACCTGCAACCTCTTCCGAAGCGTTGTGTTCGATACCGTAGTCGACAACGACACACTGCCCTTGTTCACGCAGGGCTTCGACTGCTTCGCGAGCCGCTTCGGCATCTTCCGCATCGACCAAGACGACGGGCTGCCGCTCAATGGCGGGCAAACGTCCGATAAAGCTGCGCAAGTCGAAACTGAATCCTGTTGCCGGACGCGCACGGCCGAAATATTCGCCCAATCCGTCATAACGCCCGCCCCGCGCGACCGCGTCATGGAAATTGGAACCGTATGCGGCATACAGCAAGCCCGTGTGGTAATTGTCGACACGCAGTTCGGATAAGTCGATATGGACTTTCTGATTCGGGAAGGCATCGCACACTGCCTGCAATTCGTCCAACGCGCTGCCGACTGCCGACAGATCCGGCAATCGTTCGCGCGCGGCGGACAACACTTCCCGTCCGCCATACAGACGCGGCAGCAGCGAAAATGCTTTCGCCCACATACCGTCCAGCTTCCAAGCCTTAACCTGCGCCTCGACCGCTTCGGTATCTTTATCCTGCATCAAAGCAAGCAGCGTTGCGGACTGCTCCGCATCCAAATGCGCCGCATCGGACAAAGCGCGGAATACGCCGATATGACCCAGCGACAGCAAAACCTCGCCCATATCGGCAATCTTCATGCTTTTGAGCATCAGGTCAATCAGCTCGATATCTGCCCGGATGTCGGTGAAACCATACATCTCCGCCCCCGCCTGCAAAGGTTCGCGCATATTGAGCAAACCTTCCGGCCGCGCATGTAACACAGGACCTGCGTAGCACAAGCGGTTAATCCCTTGATTGGCGGACAAAAGATGTGCATCGATACGCGCCACTTGCGGCGTAATGTCGGCACGGATGCCCAACTGCCGACCGCTCAGCTGATCGACCACCAAAATGGTTTTCAAAGACAAACCCGCGTCAATGTGCGTCAGCAGGGAATGGCTGTATTCCATCAGCGGAGGCTGTACCAGCTCGTAACCGTGCACTCGGAACAAAGTCAACAACTGCTCTCGCGCGCTTTCCAACTGTCGGGCGTTGGTCGGCAACACATCGGCAACATGTTCGGGAAGCTGCCAAGATTGCATGGGAATCTACCTTCTATCTGTTTTTGTAAACGCAAAGGGCTGCTTGAATTTAAAACCAGACGGACACACAGCCCGCTTCTCGAAATACGCCGCGCAAACGATGCAGCGTTTCCAACAAATCTGATTTTAAATTCAAACAGCCCCTGAATGACGGCTTTAAACCGCCGAGTTATTAAAAGCAGACTTTACCATACAAAACAATTTTGTGCAGCCTGTTTTCATACCGGACAGCCCCTGACTTTGGCGCAAATGGGATTTTGTATACGGGAAATAACATGTTTAAGAAGCATCTCAAGCAACTGGGGTAGTCTCGGCAAAGGTGTTGCTTGTTATTCCTCAACGCCCCATCAATCTTATATAGTGGATTAACTTTAAACCAGTACGGCGTTGCCTCGCCTTGCCGTACTATCTGTACTGTCTGCGGCTTCGTCGCCTTGTCCTGATTTAAATTTAATCCACTATACTTGATTTAGCTTAAAGGTCGTCTGAAAACCCATTTCAGACGACCTTCAAAGTCTCTCCACCGACATCACCGTATTTCTTTGGCTGCTTCTTGCTCCGCTTTGTAACGGCGCAGATAGGCAAGCGCGGCGGCTTTTTCTTCTTCGTTGCCATATTTGACATCGCGTTGGGCGCGGCGCAATTCGGCGCGCTCTTTAGCTTCTTCAATTTGCCGGTTTTTGAATGCTTCGCGGTTGTCGGATGCAACCAGCTTGTCTTGTTGGGATTGGGCTTTCGCCATGGCTTTGGCAATCAAATCCATGGGATTGAAGGCAGGTTTGGCGGCAGCTTGGGTTTCGGCTTGAATTTGCGCCTGCTTGGCTTTAACGGCGGCTTCGCGCTCGGCAAGCATGGCTTTGCGTTCCGCCTCGTCGCGTGCTTTGCGCTCCGTGTGCCAATCAAAGCGGCTTTGCGCGTGTTCGGCGGCGGCGAAACGCGCTTCGGAAGAACGGCTCAGGCTGCGCGCGGCGGGGAGGTATTCCTGTTTGGAAGGTATCATGTCGATACAGTCCACCGGACAAGGCGGGAGGCAGAGTCCGCAGCCTGTGCATTCGTCGCTGATGACGGTGTGCATAAACTTGCTTGCGCCCATAATCGCATCGACTGGACAAGCGCGGATGCAGGCGGTACAGCCGATACAGGCGGCTTCGTCTATCAAGGCGACGGCTTTGGGCTGCGTTTTGACCGGCGCAACGCGCGGCTTACCCAATAAGGCGGCAATATCCACCATCACCGCTTCTCCTCCGGGCGCGCACAAATTAACAGGCGCATCCTCGTGCAACAAAGCTTGTGCATAAGGCAGGCAGCCTTGATAGCCGCATTCTCGGCACTGGGTTTGCGGCAGCAGGCGGTTGATGGCTTGAAGGTCGGTCGGCATGGCGGATAGAGTCAAAATCGAAAGCGTGTATTTTATCGGGAAACGGAATGCAGGGAAACCAAGACCAAAATAAATAAGGTCGTCTGAAAACTTCAAAATAAAGGTTTTCAGACGACCTCTTCTATTTTCTGACTATCCGTACCGCTTCATTAGAACTTATGAACCATGCCCAAAGAAACGGCTTTTTGTTCAACAGAACCTGTTTGAGTCGGCGTCAGGCGGGTTTTGCTGCCCAGTTTCATATAGCCGGCATGAGCAAGCATCGAAGTACGTTTGCTGAATTTGTAGGAGGTACCAACTACAACTTGGTCGAATTTATCGACCAGTTTTTCGCCGCTATTCACGCCTTTTGCCGCCCAGCCGTGGGCGTAAGTGAGGCGAGGAGTCAGGTTGCCGAAGGTATAACCCACGGTAACGGCTGCATCGGTAACTTTGACGGCTTCATTTTTACCGGCATCGGCAGTAATGTCAGTGCCTTTGTACGTATTGAAATCATCGGTAAAGTAACCCAGATATTTATTTGCGCTTTCATGGCCTTTGGTATATTGCGCACCTACGCCGACAAACAGGTTGTTTTTGTCGTAGTAACTCTCGATTTTAGCGATTTGCGCGGCTTTGGTTTTACCGTTCTTGTCGGTGTATGCACCTTTGTAATGGCCGTAGGCAAGATTGGTGGTGAAACCGCTGTTTTCATAAGTCAAACCGGCGGTATATTGCTCTTTGCTGGGTTGTTCGTGCTTATATTTGTCATCTGGATTGCGGTTGTCGCGCGGCGCGTAGGACGCATTGAACTTGAACCCGCCGAACGAAGGGCTGTCGTAGCGCACGGATGTGGTGCGCACACCGGTGCGGGTGTTGATGCCCAAACCCATCGCGTTGGTTTTATACAACCACGGGTCGATGGTATCCATCTCGTTGAGCATATTGTTCATATTGCCGACGCGGACCTTACCGAACTTGCCTTCCAAGCCGATGAAGGAATCGCGGTTGCCGAAACGCTGGCTGTTGGATTCGCCCAAAATGGAAGTACGCTGTTCCACCTGCCAGATGGCTTTGAGGTCGTCTGAGAGTTTTTCGCTGCCTTTGAAGCCGATGCGCGAGGTATTGTCATTGATACGGGTCGCGGTCGCGCTTTTTTCCGTACCTTCGTTACCTTTGATTTTCACCTGTCCGGAGGTGATGGTGCTTTTGACTTGTCCGTACAGGACAACTTCGGCGGATGCTGCAAAAGGTAGGGCTGCTGCGGTTAAAGTAATCAATATTTTCTTCATGAGTCCTCCTCGAATTTTAAAATTGAGTAAAAATACCAAACTCAATCATAATGATTTATGGATTATTAGACAACTCTTTTTATCTTGAGAAAAATTATTATTTATTTCAAATATAATTTGCATTTCAACAACACGATATCGTAGGAATCTTTAATATTCATCCTTTCTGCAATTTTGTTGGCACAATCCCTATTTTTCCCTTGCCTCAAGATTGAAAATAAGGCAAGTGCAACTTTTTTCAGACGACCTTTTCGGGTCGTCTGAATATTTTTTTGTTTATGAAGAAAACCATAGCGGAAAGCAATGAAAAAACGAAGAAATTTTCCCATCTAAACTATTGCGCCGACAGGGATTTTGCCGTTTAATGCGAACCTGCTGAATCAAGGGCCCGAGGCATATGCCGGCCGCCCCCACAGTTAACCTTTTGTATGCGGACAGTCTGCGCTTGACTGACTGCCGCCGCTGCAACAATCCCCCCTTCCACAAAAGGACTGTACCCATGAAAAAAATTTCAATGGCGGCGGCACTCATCGGCCTCGTCTTGACTGCATGTAGCGGCGGCCAACAAACCGCCGCAGAATCTTCCGCACCTTCTTCCCATACCGCCTCCGACAAGCTCAATATCTACAACTGGTCGGACTACGTCGACCCCGCCACGCTTGAAGCGTTCGAAAAAAATACGCATATCAACGTCCGCTACGACTACTACGACAGCAACGAAGCCCTCGAAGCCAAGCTTTTGACCGGCAAATCCGGTTACGACCTCGTTGCACCGTCCATTGCCAACGTCGGACGCCAAATCAAAGCCGGCGCGTATCAAAAAATCGACAAAAGCCAAATCCCGAACTACGCCAATATCGATGCCGACCTGCTTGCCATGATGGCAAAAGTCGATCCGGGCAACCAATACGCAGTCCCTTATTTCTGGGGCATCAACACGCTCGCCATCAACAAAAAACTGGTTCAAAAAGCCTTAGGGACGGAGCAATTGCCCGAAAACGAATGGGATTTGGTGTTCAATCCCGAATACACCAAAAAGCTGAAATCCTGCGGTATCAGCTATTTTGACAGCGCCATCGAACAAATCCCGCTCGCGCTGCATTATTTGGGCAAAGACCCGAATACCGAAAACCCCGACGACATCAAAGCCGCCGTCAACATGATGAAAAAAGTGCGTCCCGACATCAAACGCTTCACTTCGTCAGGCTATATTGACGATATGGCGGCGGGCAATCTTTGCGTTTCAGTCGGTTACGGCGGCGATTTGAACATCGCCAAAACACGCGCGCAAGAAGCGAAGAACGGCGTCGAAATCGAAGTGTTAGCACCCAAAAGCGGCGTCGGCATCTGGGTGGATTCCCTGATGATTCCGCGCGATGCCCAAAACACCGCCAATGCGCATAAATACATCA
Organism: Neisseria macacae ATCC 33926; assembly: GCF_022749495.1. Lineage (NCBI taxonomy): Bacteria > Pseudomonadati > Pseudomonadota > Betaproteobacteria > Neisseriales > Neisseriaceae > Neisseria > Neisseria macacae. The sequence goes on from NZ_CP094241.1 coordinate 1,973,532, forward strand.
ACCACACGCTCGATCCCGAAGTCGCGGCGCAAAACGGCAATTTCGTTACCTACGCCCCCGCCAGCCGCCCTGCCCGCGCATTGATGGACGCAAAATATACCGGCGATGCGTCTATCTTCCCGACCAAGGAATTGATGGATAAAAGTTTCATCGTATCGCCCAAATCAACAGATGCAAGCCGCCTGAGCGTCCGCCTGTGGCAATCGTTGAAAGCAGGCAAATAGCCGTTTGATGCGTTGGAAATATAAGGTCGTCTGAAAATCAAATTTGGTTTTCAGACGACCTTTTTTACTGCTATAGAACAAATTTAAAGATTATAGTGGATTAACTTTAAACCAGTACGGCGTTGCCTCGCCTTAGCTCAAAGAGAACGATTCTCTAAGGTGCTGAAGCACCAAGTGAATCGGTTCCGTACTATCTGTACTGTCTGCGGCTTCGTCGCCTTGTCCTGATTTAAAGTTAATCCACTATATTCAATAAACCGCAACTTGAAAAACAAATCAGTGCCGCATTACCTGTGCCATGTACAGATTGCGATTGCCATCCTATATCGAAAACATATTAATACACCACAAAACCCAAAATTATTTAATCACCCGGTTTTCTATTCCATTAGCAACAAAATTAGAGCCATCTCCACATAATCACAAAGTATTACTTACCGTTAAAACCAGGTTTTAAGATTTGTAAATTTGACATAGGTCAAATTATTGCAAATAATGGATTCATATAATATTAATGTTTAGAGTATCGAATAATCGGGAACAGCCATGTCCTGCCTAAAAACGAAACACACATCAGGCATCTTGAATACGATGCTGGCGATGTTTTCCGTATTTGTCCTATTGTTTTCGACACTGCCCGCTTACGCCGAGCGTTTGCCTGACTTTTTGTCAAAAGTCCAGCCTTCGGAAATTTTTCCGGGTGCAGACCGTTATGGCAAGCCTGAAGGCAAGCCTATGGTTGCCCGTGTTTATAAGGGCAACGAGCAGTTGGGTTTGGTGTATATCACGACGGACGTGGTCAATACGCGCGGCTATTCGAGCAAACCGATTGATACGATGATGGCTTTGGCCAACGATGGAACGATCGCCGGAGCGAAGCTGGTCGATCACCATGAGCCGATTATGCTTATTGGTATCCCGCAATCGCGTGTGGATAAATTCATCAATAAGTATATCGGTTTGAATTTTATTAAAAATCCACCTACTCCGGGTGTTGCACCCGGGGACATCATCAGCGGCGCGACCGTTACGCTGATGGTGATTAACGACAGTATCCAGCGTTCGTTCAAAGTTGTTGCCGGTAAATATGGTTTGGGCACTGACAAAGCCGTTCAGACGACCTCCGCCAATGCTGCGGATACGCAACAGGCTGCTGCCCCTGCGGCACAAACCCGACCTCGCCGCGCTGTCAACCCTGACAAACAGGACATCCAATCTTGGAATGCGCTGCTGGAACAAAAAGCCATCGGTCATCTGCACATTACTGTTGATGAAATTAACAAGCTGTTTGAAAAAGGCGGCAAAGCAGGTGTTGCCGAACACGCCGAACAAGGCGCAGGCGACGATACCTTTATCGATTTGTACACAGCCGTAGTCAGCCAGCCTTCCATCGGCAAAAGCCTGCTGGGCGAGGAAGGTTGGAAAAACCTGCAAAACCGTCTGCAACCGGGTCAACAAGCTGTCTTGGTTGCCGGTGAAGGCCGTTATTCTTGGAAAGGTTCGGGCTATGTCCGCGGCGGTATTTTCGATCGTATCGAGATGATTCAAGGCGAAAACAGCTTCCGCTTTACCGACGCGCAACACGAACGCTTGGTTGATTTGGCAGCCGAAGGTGCGCCCCACTTTAAAGAAGTATCTTGGTTTACGATTCCCGAAGGTGTGGAATTCGATGCTGCCGAACCTTGGCGTTTGCAGTTGATGGTTCAACGCGTATTGAGCGTAAACGACAAAGCGTTCGTAACCGCCGATTTGGATTACGAGCTGCCTCAAGGTTACTATGTCGATGATCCGAAAGCACCGCCCGTCGAAATCAGCGCACCTGTCGAACCGGCAGCCGCTCCTGCCGCCGACCAAGCCTCAGACACCAAAGGCATAGCCGAAGAAGCCTCTGAAGCCTCTTCAAACGACGGTGCGTCCAACCAACTCTGGAAACAGGTGTGGAAAGCGAAACAGGGACAAATCGCCGTAGTCGGCATCGCCTTGACCATCCTGCTTTTGGTCTTCCTGTTCCAAGACTGGATTGTCCGCTACGAGAAATGGTACGACCGCTTCCGCCTGGTATTCCTGACATTTACCCTGTTCTATATCGGTTGGTACGCTCAGGCGCAACTGTCGGTCGTCAATACGCTGACACTGTTCTCCGCCATCCTGACCGAATTCCGTTGGGACTTCTTCCTGATGGATCCGATTGTGTTCATCCTGTGGCTGTTTACCGCCGCAACCATGCTGCTGTGGAACCGCGGTACATTCTGCGGCTGGCTCTGCCCCTTCGGTTCGCTGCAAGAGTTGACCAACCGTATCGCCAAAAAATTGGGCGTGAAACAGATTACCGTGCCGCACCTGCTGCACACGCGCCTGACTGCGATTAAATACGTCATTTTCTTCGCACTGTTGGCAATTTCCCTGTACGATTTGGGTACGGCGGAAAAATTCGCAGAGGTAGAACCCTTTAAAACGGCAATTATTTTGAAATTCGTCCGCGAATGGTGGTTTGTCGCGTTTGCCGTTACCCTTTTGGTTGCCGGCCTGTTTATCGAACGCTTCTTCTGCCGCTATCTGTGCCCATTGGGCGCGGGTATCGCCCTACCCGGCCGCTTCCGCGTATTCGACTGGCTTCGCCGCTACAAAATGTGCGGCAACCCTTGCCAAATCTGTACGCACGAATGCCCCGTTCAGGCGATTGCACCGGAAGGCGACATCCATCCGAACGAATGTATCCAGTGCCTGCACTGCCAAGTCATGTATCACCATGACACACGTTGCCCGCAAGTTGTAGCAACCAACAAGAAAAAACAAAAACAGGCGGCGGCAAAAGCCGACCCCGAAACCGCATCTGCAAAACAGCAGCCTGGGGAGCAGGTTGTGCAGTTTGTGAAAAAAGAAACCGCCCCTAAAGCCGGCGAATAATCTGAAACCCTAAAGAAATACCGGGTCAACCGTACCCACACTTATAAACATAAATACGTTTTTTCAATCGGCAGGTCGTCTGAAAACGCCGGCTGCCGAATTTTATCCAAGGAGTGTTGTATGTCAGACGAAAAATTAGAACAAAACGGCTTAAGCCGTCGTTCATTCTTAGGTACTGCCGCCGTTTCAGGCGCAGGTATTGCCGGCGCCGGTCTGTTGGGTTTGGCGGGCTGTTCCAAAGAGGGTGGCGATAAAGCCGCCGCTTCAGGTGCTGCGCCTGCCGCCAAAACCGAGTCTCATGCCTCTGCCGAACCGGGCAAACAGACTTCCGAAGTCGGTCCGGGCGAACTCGACCAATACTACGGCTTCCTCTCCGGCGGCCAATCGGGCGAAATGCGCTTGATCGGCGTACCTTCCATGCGCGAACTGATGCGTATCCCCGTGTTCAACATGGACAGCGCGACCGGTTGGGGCCGTACCAACGAGAGCCTGCGTATTTTGAATGAAAAAAATACGCCGGAAACCAACCAGTTCCTGAAAGACAGCGGCCTGCGCTGCTACCCTAACGGCGACTTGCACCACCCTCACTTGTCGTTTACCGACCAAACTTACGACGGCCGCTACGCGTATGCCAACGACAAAGCAAACAACCGCGTTTGCCGCGTCCGCCTGGACTTCATGAAAACCGACAAAATCACCGAAATCCCTAACGTTTCCGGTGTACACGGTCTGCGTCCGCAACGTTATCCGAAAACCGGCTATGTCTTTGCCAACGGCGAACACATCGTACCGGTAAGCGGCGTGGGTACTTGGAACGACGCCAAAACTTGGAATGCCGTTTATACCGCCATTGACGGCGAAACCATGGACATCGCATGGCAAGTATTGGTGGACGGCAACTTGGACAACGGCGATGCCGACTACCAAGGCAAATACTCCTTCTCCACTTGCTACAACTCCGAACGTGCCCTGACCGTACAAGGTGCTTCTTCCAACGAGCAAGACTGGTGCGTCGTCTTCAATCTTGCCGCCATCGAAGAAGGCATCAAAAAAGGCGACTTCAAAGAAGTCAACGGCGTGAAAATGCTGGACGGCCGCGCAGAAGCCAATTCCCCTTACACCCGCTACATCCCCGTGCCGAACTCTCCGCACGGCTGTAACGCTTCCCCTGACGGTAAATACATCATGCTCAACGGTAAACTGTCTCCGACCGTTACTGTATTGGACGTCAGCAAACTGGACGATTTGTTCGCCGGCAAAATCAAAGAGCGCGACGTGGTTGTCGCCGAACCCCAACTGGGTCTCGGTCCTTTACACACCGCGTTTGACGGCCGCGGCAACGCCTACACCACGCTGTTTATCGACAGCCAAATGGTTAAATGGAACATCGACGACGCCATCAAAGCCTACAAAGGCGAAAAAGTGGATCCGATCAAACAGAAACTCGACGTCCACTACCAACCCGGCCACAACCATACGACCATGGGCGAAACCAAGGAAGCCGACGGCAAATGGCTGGTATCTTTGAACAAATTCTCCAAAGACCGCTTCCTCAACGCCGGCCCGCTGAAACCGGAATGCGACCAGTTGATCGACATTTCCGGCGACGAAATGCGCCTGGTACACGACAACCCGACCTTTGCCGAACCGCATGACCTGTGTCTGGTTGCCGCTTCCAAAGTCAACCCGAAAAAAACCTGGGACCGCAAAGACCCATGGTTCTGGCAAGACGCTGTGGAACAGGCGAAAAAAGACGGTGTCGAGCTGGAAAAAGCCGCCAAAGTCATCCGCGAGGGCAACAAAGTCCGCGTATACATGACTGCCGTTGCGCCTGCGTACAGCATCCCGCAATTCGAAGTCAACCAAGGCGACGAAGTAACCGTATATGTGACCAACGTCGAAACCATCGAAGACTTGACCCACGGCTTCACTTTGGAAGGCTACGGCATCGCCATGGAAATCGGCCCGCAAGCTACCCAATCGGTAACCTTCAAAGCCGTCCGTCCGGGCGTACACTGGTACTACTGCCAATGGTTCTGCCACGCCCTGCACATGGAAATGTCCGGTCAAATGATCGTTAAACCCCGATAATCGGGTTTGACGGTTTATCACTGACTTAACGGAAAGGTCGTCTGAAAAAACTTTCAGGTCTTAGCGAAACCCGCTGCCCTCGTTTTCAGACGACCTTTTATAGCAGAACCGTTTGGACGCAACAGACTGTTCCGCTATAAAACAAAAACACGGCCCTCACAGGCAGGCATCACCGTGCCGACGCACACCGCACGAATCAGAGGAACTCCATGCACACACCCCAATTCAAAACATGGCGACGCGCTGTCCTGGCATTTATGTTCGGCGGCATGATTCAGACGACCTTTGCAGCCACCATCGACGTTTCCCCTACCGACAACCTCCCCGAAGTCATCGCGCGCGCGCAGGCAGGCGATACGCTCAAGCTCGCCTCCGGTACTTACAAAACTAAACTGCTTATCGACAAACCCATCACCATCGAAGGCCCTGCCGACCGCTCCGCCAAAATCGAAGGCGACCGCACCGGCCGCACCATTGCCGTCATCGCCCCCGACGTTACCCTGCGCAACCTCACCGTCACCCGTTCCGGTATGAGCCTGCCCGCCATGGATGCCGGCATCTACCTCGAAGAAACCGCCCCCCGCGCCTTAATCGAATACAACAACATCCTCGACAACTCCGTCGGCGTGTATATCCACGGCTCTGCCGAATCCATGGTGCGCGAGAACAAAATCGTCGGCGACTCCACCCTGCGCGTCAACGAACGCGGCAACGGCGTAACCGTCTGGAACGCCCCCGGCGCGCAAGTCGTCAGCAACGACATTTCCAAAGGCCGCGACGGCATTTTCTCCAACACCAGCAAAAACAACACCTATAAAAACAACCGCTTCAGCAACCTGCGTTTCGCCGTCCACTACATGTACACCAACGACAGCGAAGTCAGCGGCAACATTTCCGTCGGCAATAACATGGGCTACGTTTTGATGTTTTCCGACCGCCTCAACGTATACGGCAACATCGCCGTCGGCAGCCGCGACCAAGGCATCATGCTCAACTACGTCAACTATTCCGACATCCACGACAACATCATCAACAAAGCCGGCAAATGCGTTTTCGCCTACAACGCCAACTACAACAAAATCGTCGCCAACCATTTTGAAAACTGCCAAATCGGCATCCACTTCACCGCCGCCATCGAAGGCACCACCCTTTCCGACAACGCCTTCATCAACAACGAAAGCCAAGTCAAATACGTCAGCACACGTTTTCTTGACTGGGGCGAAGGCGGACGCGGCAACTACTGGAGCGACAACAGCGCGTTCGACCTCGACGGCGACGGCTTCGGCGACAGCGCGTACCGCCCCAACGGCATCATTGACCAAATCATCTGGCGCGCGCCCGTTTCCCGCCTCCTGATGAACAGCCCCGCCATCAGCATCGTCAAATGGGCGCAATCGCAATTCCCCGCCATCCTTCCCGGCGGCGTGATCGACAGCAAACCGCTGATGAAGGCGGGTAGCAACAAAACCACCACCAAATACGAAGCCATGAAAGAACAACTGTTGCAAGAAGCCAAAACCCATCAGTCCGAATGGAGCGATGCCGAAAACGGCTCATTGAACTAAGCGGAACCGGCAAACACGCCCCGCAAGGTCGTCTGAAAACTTTTCAGACGACCTTAAAACCCCGCCGCAGCAAGGTTTTGCCCCTCATTGCCGTACTGACGGGCATCCGCCGCAAATACGGTGCAACCCGCAACGCAGGCAACAGTCAAAAACGCCGCCCCATAACAAACGTCGTCTGAAACCCTTCTCCCTTTTTCAGACGACCCCATACAAAGAACGCCCTTTTCAGACGACCCTCAACGTCGTCTGAAACCCATCCACACAAGGAAGCACTCATGAGCGCACACCATGTCGAATTGAGAAACGTAACCAAACGCTTCGGCGCACAAAAAGCCGTCAACCAAGTCGATTTAGTCTTGAAGGCGGGCGAAAGTGTCGGTCTTGCCGGACACAACGGCGCAGGCAAGTCCACGCTCATCAAACTGATACTCGGGCTGATTACCCCCACCGAGGGCGAAGTCATGCTGCTGGGCGAGCGCACCGGCAGCAAAGCGGGCGCGCAGTTGCGCAGCCAAATCGGCTATCTGCCCGAAACCGTCGCCCTGCACCCTTCCCTCAGCGGCATCGAAACCCTCAATTTCTACGCCAAACTCAAAAAACAGCCGCTCACCAAAAACCACGAACTCCTCGAACGCGTCGGCATTTCCCAAGCCGCCCGCCGCCGCGTCGGCACCTACTCCAAAGGCATGCGCCAACGCCTCGCCCTCGCCCAAGCGCTGCTGGGCGAACCCAAAGTATTGCTGTTTGACGAGCCCACCACAGGCCTCGACCCCGCCTCGCGCCAAATGTTTTACGAAGTCGTGCGCGAACTCAACGGACGCGGCGCCACCGTCCTCCTCAGTACCCACGCCCTCGCCGAACTCGACGGCCACGCCGACCGCATCGTCGTCATGAAAAACGGTGTCAAAGTCGCCGACGGCAGCATGGACGAGCTGCACGTCCAAAGCGGACTCCCCCTCACCGTCAACATCCGCCTCAAATCCCCGCGTCCGTTAAGCGAACGCTGGCAGCCGCTTTCAGACGACCTCAGCTATCAGGCGCAATGTCAGGCTGAAGAACGCATGGCATTACTCAGCGAACTGGGCAACCTGTCCGACCTCGCCTACCTCGACATCCACACACCCACACTCGACGACATGTACGCACAATTCTTAAAAAGGGAGGACGTATGAACCCCGTTTGGATTATCACCGGAAAAGAAGTCCGCGACAGCCTGCGCAACCGCTGGGTACTCGCCGCCTCCGTCCTGCTCGCCGCCCTCGCCCTCTCATTGGGCTTCCTCGGCAGCTCGCCGACAGGCTCGGTTAAAGTCGATCCGCTGACCGTAACCGTCGTCAGCCTCTCCAGCCTGTCCATCTTCCTGATCCCGCTCATCGCCATGCTCCTCTCCTACGATTCCCTCATCGGCGAAATCGAACGCGGCACTATGGCGCTGCTGTTGAGCTACCCCGTTTCCCGCAACCAAATCCTTGCCGGAAAATTCATCGGACACCTCATCATCCTCGCCCTTGCCACCACCGCAGGCTACGGAATCGCGGGCATCACGCTCCAACTCGCCAACGGCAGCTTCGACATCGCCGCGTGGAAACCCTTTGCCCTGCTGATTGCCGCCAGCGTCATTTTGGGCGCCGCATTCCTGTCCATGGGCTACCTCATCAGCGCGAAAGTGAAAGAACGCGGCACCGCCGCCGGTATCGCCATCGGCGTTTGGCTGTTTTTCGTCGTCATCTTCGACATGGCGCTTTTGGGCATCCTCGTCGCCGATACCCAGCAAACAATCACCGCACCCGTCGTCGAAACCGTCCTCCTTTTCAACCCCACCGACATCTACCGCCTGCTCAACCTGACCGGTTACGAGAACACCGCCATGTACGCAGGCATGGCAGGTTTGAGCGAACAAATCAGCCTGACCATGCCCGTATTGCTGACCGCGCAGATATTATGGGTTATTATTCCCCTTATCTTGGCAGCAAGAATTTTTGGAAAGCGACAAATATGAAAAAGATTTTACCTGCGCTCCTCGCCGCCCTGCTCCTGAGTGCCTGTCCCAAAGAGGATGACACCCCGCCGCCTGAGCCTCAGCAAATCAGCGACCGCGCCGTGGGGCACTATTGCAGCATGAACCTGACCGAACACAACGGCCCCAAAGCCCAAATCTACCTCAACGGCAAACCCGACCGCCCCGTTTGGTTCTCGACCATCAAGCAGATGTTCGGCTACACCAAGCTGCCCGAAGAGCCTAAAGGCATCCACGTCATCTACGTTACCGACATGGGCAAAGTCAAAGACTGGAGCAAACCCAATGCCGACACCGCATGGATAGACGGCAAGAAAGCCTATTACGTCATAGAAAGCGGCTTCATCGGCGGCATGGGTGCGGAAGACGCCCTCCCCTTCGCCGACAAAGCCCAAGCAGAGAAATTTGCCAAAGAAAAAGGCGGCCGCGTCGTCAGCTTCGACGAAATGCCCGATTCCTACATCTTCAAATAATCCCTTCTCATCAAAAAGGTCGTCTGAAAACCTTATCCATCAGGTTTTCAGACGACCTTTTTATATAGTGGATTAACTAAATCAGGACAAGGCGACGAAGCCGCAGACAGTACAGATAGTACGGAACCGATTCATTTGGTGCTTCAGCACCTTAGAGAATCGTTCTCTTTGAGCTAAGGCGAGGCAACGCCGTACTGGTTTAAAGTTAATCCACTATATCTGCGGTCTTAATCGGGCGATTCAGTTCAAATCACAAAATCCATCGCCGTTCCCTGCAAACTCTGGTCCATGTCTGCCGACGGGGTTTTGACCGAACGCCCCACCGGTTTGGCAGGCACGCCGACGACGGTGATTGACGACGGTACGTCCGCAACGACCACACTGCCTGCGCCAATTTTGGAATTGTCGCCGATGCGGATGTTGCCCAATATCGAAGCGTTCGCGCCAATCATCACGCCGTCGCCGATTTTCGGATGGCGGTCGCCGCTTTCCTTACCCGAGCCGCCGAGCGTTACGCCGTGCAGGATGGAAATATTGTTGCCCAACACGGCGGTTTCGCCGGCGACGAAACCGGTGGCGTGGTCGAGCATCAGCCCATGACCGAAACGGGCGGCGGGGTGAATATCGACGCCGAACACTTCCGACATACGGTTTTGCAGGAAATACGCCAGCGTTTTGCGGCCGTTTTGATAGAGCCAGTGGTTGATGCGGTGCGCCTGAATGGCGTGGAAACCTTTGAAATATAAAAGCGGCAGCGAATATTCGTCGCAGGCGGGGTCGCGTTCGTAAATGGCTTTCAAGTCGGCTTCGACGCAGTTGCTGATGCGCGCGTCGCTGCCCAATGCCTGCTGGTAAATTTCAAACAGGGCGCGTACGTCCATAATCGGGCTGCCGAGTTTGCTGGAAAGATGATAAGCAAGGACGGAATCGAGCGAATCGTGGCGCAATACGGTTTGGTGCAAAAAGCTCGCCAGCATCGGTTCGGCAGCGGCTGCGGCTGCGGTTTCTTCGCGGATGGTATGCCAGAGGTTGAAATCGGTTGTGTTCAGGTGGTCTTTTTTCATGTCGGGGGTCGTCTGAAAATAGGAAGGTATCGGCGTATCTTACCTTTTATCAACGATTTGCGATAGCGCATTGCGGAATATGCTTATGATGGTTTCCGTGTGCTTGAAGTTTTTTCAGACGACCTTATATAAAGTAGCATTCGATTCAAACCATTCCAAAGGATGCATGAAATGAGCGAACATCACGAACAATATCAACACGAAACCGAAGAGGCGGCAAACGCAGAAGCCGCCCAAGCCCCCAAAACCGAACAACCCGAAGCTACCGAACCGCCGACTTACGAAGAATTGCAGGCGCGTATCGCCGAGTTGGAAGGGCAGTTGAAAGACAGCGAACTGCGCGGTTTGGCGAACGAGCAAAACCTACGCCGCCGCCATCAACAGGAAATCGCCGATACGCACAAATTCGCCGGACAAAAATTCGCCGCCGAAATGCTGCCGGTCAAAGACTATCTCGAAATGGCGCTGCTCGACCAAAGCGGCAATTTCGACGCGCTGAAAATGGGCGTGCAAATGACGCTGAACGAATTGCAAAAAGCGTTTGACGCCACGCACATCAAAGAAATCAACCCGCAGCCCGGCGACAAACTCGACCCGCACCAACATCAAGCGATGCAGGCGGTCGTCAGCGAGCAAGAGCCGAACACCATCGTCAGCGTCATGAAAAAAGGCTACACCCTGTCCGACCGCGTATTACGTCCCGCGATGGTTGTCGTGGCGAAACAAGAATCCTGAAGGCACCGCTTGATAAAGTTTATCAAGCATAAAATTTTCAGACGACCCTTCCCCGTCCCTCAAGCCCCAATCCCGCTTTTGAAAAATCATTCCGATGATGCCCAATCGGAAAACAAAGACAAGGTCGTCTGAAAAACAAAATACCGTCCTGTGGATAAATAGTCTAGCTTGTTGAATTTTATATAAAAAAAATTTAAACAAAACCCTTGAAAAAATATCGGGCAACCTTATTTACAGGTCAACGGAACAAAATGTTCCACACAATTATTAATTTAGAAAAATCTTTTTAGGAGCAACATCAATATGGCAAAAGTAATCGGTATCGACTTAGGTACAACCAACTCTTGTGTATCCATCTCTGAAAACGGTCAAACCAAAGTTATTGAAAACGCAGAAGGCGCACGCACTACGCCGTCTGTCGTCGCTTATCTGGACGGCGGCGAAGTCCTCGTCGGCGCACCCGCCAAACGCCAAGCCGTAACCAACGCAAAAAACACCATCTACGCTGTCAAACGTTTGATCGGTCATAAATTCGAAGACAAAGAAGTCCAACGCGACATCGAATCCATGCCTTTCGAAATCATCAAAGCCAACAACGGCGACGCATGGGTGAAAGCGCAAGGCAAAGAGCTGTCTCCGCCACAAGTTTCCGCAGAAGTCCTGCGTAAAATGAAAGAAGCCGCCGAATCTTATTTGGGCGAAAAAGTAACCGAAGCCGTGATTACCGTTCCGGCCTACTTCAACGACAGCCAACGTCAAGCCACCAAAGACGCAGGCCGCATCGCCGGTTTGGACGTAAAACGCATCATCAACGAGCCGACCGCAGCTGCTTTGGCATTCGGTATGGACAAAGGCGACAACAAAGACCGCAAAGTAGCCGTATATGACTTGGGCGGCGGTACCTTCGATATTTCCATCATCGAAATCGCCAACCTCGACGGCGACAAACAATTCGAAGTATTGGCAACCAACGGCGACACTTTCTTGGGCGGCGAAGACTTCGACCAACGCCTCATCGACTACATCATCGCCGAGTTCAAAAAAGAACAAGGCATTGATTTGAAACAAGACGTGATGGCATTGCAACGTCTGAAAGAAGCTGCCGAAAAAGCCAAAATCGAATTGTCCAGCGGCCAGCAAACCGAAATCAATCTGCCGTACATCACCATGGACGCAACCGGCCCGAAACACTTGGCAATGAAAATTACCCGTGCCAAATTCGAAAGCCTCGTTGAAGACCTGATTGCCCGCTCTATCGAGCCTTGCCGCACCGCATTGAAAGATGCCGGTTTGAGCACCAGCGACATCGACGACGTAATTTTGGTCGGCGGTCAGTCCCGTATGCCGAAAGTACAAGAAGCCGTTAGAGACTTCTTTGGCAAAGAGCCGCGCAAAGACGTGAACCCTGACGAAGCCGTTGCCGTGGGCGCAGCGATTCAAGGCGAAGTATTGAGCGGCGGCCGCAGCGACGTATTGCTGCTGGACGTAACCCCTCTGTCTTTGGGTATCGAAACCATGGGCGGCGTGATGACCAAGCTGATTCAGAAGAACACCACTATCCCGACCAAAGCGTCGCAAGTGTTCTCTACTGCCGAAGACAACCAAAGCGCAGTAACTATCCATGTACTGCAAGGTGAGCGCGAACGCGCCTCCGCCAACAAATCTTTGGGTCAGTTCAACTTGGGCGACATTGCACCCGCACCGCGCGGCATGCCGCAAATCGAAGTCACCTTCGACATTGACGCCAACGGCATCCTGCACGTTTCCGCCAAAGACAAAGGCACCGGCAAAGCTGCTAACATTACCATCCAAGGTTCTTCAGGCTTGAGCGAAGAAGAAATCGAACGCATGGTGAAAGATGCCGAAGCCAATGCTGAGGAAGATAAAAAACTGACTGAATTGGTCGCTTCCCGCAACCAAGCCGAAGCCCTGATTCACTCCGTGAAAAAATCTTTGGCCGACTACGGCGACAAACTCGACGCAGCCGAGAAAGAAAAAATCGAAGCCGCGTTGAAAGAAGCCGAAGAAGCCGTGAAAGGCGACGACAAAGCCGCCATCGATGCCAAAGCCGAAGCACTGGGCGCAGCCAGCCAAAAACTGGGCGAAATGGTTTACGCGCAAGCGCAAGCCGAAGCCCAAGCAGGCGAAAGCGCACAAGCCGAACCGTCTTCCGCCAAGAAAGACGACGACGTGGTAGATGCCGACTTTGAAGAAGTAAAAGACGACAAGAAATAATTGAGGCCGTCTGAAAAAAGCGCGAATCGTAAGGTTCGCGCTTTTTGTTTTTTGCTTGATGTGATGTTTTCAGACGACCTCTTGGGATGCGGCATTTCCATTTAAAAGCAAAACGTATCCGACATCCTGCCTTATAGTGGATTAAATTTAAATCAGGACAAGGCGACGAAGCCGCAGACAGTACAGATAGTACGGAACCGATTCACTTGGTGCTTCAGCACCTTAGAGAATCGTTCTCTTTGAGCTAAGGCGAGGCAACGCCGTACCGGTTTACAGCTAATCCACTATAAAAACCAAAAGGTCGTCTGAAACCCAATACCATGATTTCAGACGACCTTTAAACAAAAACAATCTTGTCTTATTCCGAATATGTAAACTTCGCGCGCTTGACGTTGCAAAAAATTTCATACGGAATCATACCGGCAGCTTCGGCGACTTCGTTGATGTTGACAACATCGCCCCACAATTCGACTTCAGCACCCAAACCTTCTTGGGAAGCGTCGAGTTCGACGGTAATCATGTCCATAGACACCCTGCCGATGATGCGGCTGCGTTTACCTTCGACGGCAACAGGCGAATTGGTCGAGGCGCGGCGCGGATAACCGTCGGCGTAGCCGCAGGCAATCAGGCCGACGCGGGTGGATTTGCTGGTGTAAAACGTCGCGCCGTAACCGATGGGAGAATGGGGTTGCAGGACGCGTTCGCCGAATACGCGGGAAGTCAGGCGCATGACAGGCTTCAGGCGTTCGTCCACGCCGCCGAACGGAGAAATGCCGTAAAGCGCCAGACCGGCACGCCCCCAGTCGCGGCGCGCTTCAGGGACGTTCAAGATGGCGGCGGAGTTGGCGAGGCTTTCTTCGCCTTCCAAGCCTTCACATGCCAAATCAAAGGCTTCGAGCTGCATTTCGGTCATGCCGTTGTCGGGTTCGTCGGCGCAGGCAAAGTGGCTGAATTTGACGATGCCGTCGACGTGTTTGCATTGTTTCAGGGCGGTGTGGGCGGAAGTGTAATTGTGCGGGAAGAAGCCGGCACGATGCATACCGGAATCCATTTTGAGCCAGACTTTAACGGGATTTTGCCAATGATGGGCGATTAAGGCTTCGAGCTGCCACTGGCTGCCGACGCCCGGCCACAAATTGTATTGATCGACGGTAGCGTATTCCGCCGCTTCAAACACGCCTTCAAGCAATACGATGGGATTGGTAATGCCGCTCTCGCGCAATTCGACGGCTTCGTCCACGGTGGCGACGGCGAACCCATCGGCAATTTCAGACAATGCATGGGCGCACCGTACCGCGCCGTGCCCGTAAGCATCAGCTTTGATGACGGCAAGCATCTTGCCGCCGTGAATCTGTTTCAGGGTTTGATAATTGTGGCGCAGATTGTCCAAGCGGATTCGGGCATTTAATGGACGCATGATTTGTTCTTTCTGTTAATGAAGGTCGTCTGAAAATGGATATTTACGTTTTCAGACGACCTTAAAATATGGCTAATGCTTATAATTATAGGCTTAAAGACGCATTTTTTAAATATCCGATGCGCCCGCCCAACTAATTATCTTATTAATGGACAAGCATCAATCCGACTAACCTAAGATAAAAATCCCCAAATATTGGACATTTGAACGAATCGTCCAAACGAAGTTCTTGGTGCAAAAATACTTTTTGCAGGAAGCCTGCTTTTACTCAAAATCAAAACCGGTTTTTCAATTCCCGCAGCGCCGCGAACACTTCCAAGCCGCTGTTCAGCCCCCGCCCCGCCAGTTCTTCCACCCGTTCGCGGACTTGGGGCAAATCGACCCGTAAAAACGGATTGATTTTGCGTTCATGTGCAAGGGTAACGGGCAAGGTCGGCGTATGTTCCGCCGCGCGTAAAGCCGCTTGAATATCGGGATTCTCCAGTTCGATAAATTCGGCAAAACGCAGATTAGAAGCGGTGTATTCATGCGCAGGATAAAACAGCGTTTCTTCGGGCAACTGATTGAACCTTTGGAAACTGTCGTACAACTCCTCTATCGTTCCCGTAAACACCCTGCCGCAACCAGCGGAGAATAAGGTATCGCCGCAGAAAACGTGCAGACCTTCGGCGTTTTCCAAAAGATAGCTGACGTGGCGGTCGGTATGGCCGGGCGTCGCCCACACGGTAACCAGCCCGTCGCCAAAAGGAAACTGCGTACCTGCCGTCACCGTATGCGTTGCCACATCGATATCCGTCTCACCGTACACGGGCGATTCCATAAAGCCGTTTTTGAGGGATTGGACTCCGCCGATATGGTCGTGATGCAGATGGGTAACCCACGTTTGCGCCAGCATCAGGCGGTTGCGGACGAGGAATACCAAAACGGGCGTGGCATCGGACGGATCGACGCAGGCGGCGTGGTTGCCGTCTTGAATCATCCAAATGTAGTTGTCGTTTAGGGCTTGGACGGGTGTAATTTTCATAGGATTTCTTTTGTAGGTAGTGATTTGAGTGCGGCTAAACCATGGAGCCGTATGGTATAGTGGATTAACTTTAAACCAGTACGGCGTTGCCTTGCCGTACTATCTCTGTACTGTCTGCGGCTTCGTCGCCTTGTCCTGATTTAAATTTAATCCACTATATTTACAAAACAGTTTAACAGAAATGACTTGAACGTTATTGGTATGCCTGATCGGCACAGACAAAAAAGGTCGTCTGAAAAGTATTTTTCAGACGACCTTTGCTCATTTCCGACAACTTTTAAATCAGTTCCAAGTCCGGGCCGGCGTTTTGGGCGCGGCGGCTGCGCAGTTGGATGTCCAAACGCAGGTCGTGGGCGGAGTCGGCGTTTTTAATGGCGTCTTGGAAACTGATGTCGCCGCGTTCGTACAGCTCGTAGAGCGCTTGGTCGAAGGTTTGCATGCCCATGGCGGTAGATTTTTTCATCATTTCTTTGATGCTGTGGATTTCGCCTTTTTGAATCATTTCGGAAATAATCGGCGAATTGAGCAGGATTTCCACTGCGGCTACGCGCCCCTTGCCGCCTTCACGGGGAATCAGGCGTTGCGAGATGAAGGCTTGCAGGTTGAGCGACAAGTCGGTCAAAAGCTGGGTGCGGCGCTCTTCGGGGAAGAAGTTGATGATGCGGTCGAGCGCTTGGTTGGAGTTGTTGGCGTGCAGCGTGGCGAGACAGAGGTGGCCTGTTTCGGCGAACGCCAAGGCGTAGTCCATGGTTTCGCGGTCGCGAATCTCGCCGATGAGGATGACGTCCGGCGCCTGACGCAGGGTGTTTTTCAGCGCGGCAAACCAGTTTTCGGTATCCACGCCGACTTCGCGCTGGGTAATGATGCTTTTTTTGTGTTGATGAACAAACTCAATCGGGTCTTCGATGGTGATGATGTGGTCTTGGCAATTTTCGTTGCGGTGGTCAACCATTGCGGCGAGCGAAGTGGATTTACCCGAGCCGGTACCGCCGACGAAAATCACAAGACCGCGTTTTTTCATCACCACGTCTTTCAAGACGGGTGGCAGATTGAGGCTGTCAAAATTCGGGATTTTGCTGGTAATGGAGCGGAACACCAACGCCGTTGCACCACGCTGCACCATGGCATTGACACGGAAGCGGCTGGTGTCGGGCAGGCTGATGGCGAAGTTGCATTCGTTGGTGGAGGAAAACTCTTCGATTTGTTTGGTGGACATAATCGAAAAAGCGATTTCCATACATTTTTCGGAGGTCAGCGGCTCGTCGGTAATCGGCGTGATTTTGCCGTCCACTTTCATAGCGGGCGGAAAATTGGTCGTGATAAAGAGGTCGGAGCCTTTGTATTTGTTCATATGGCGCAGCCAAGTGAACAATTCGTCTTTTGCGCTGGGGGGATTGGTCATCATGATATTGGATAATTTCGGTGGTTATTTTATTAAAATGGATTATATCAAATAAATCATGATACATAAAAATGGCAAGATTACCGTATCGAATAATAGGACAGGCGGGCAATATGGCGGATTCAATACGGGTATGGAATGTCGCCGCTGCTGTTATAATACCGCCCACAATTTCATGGAAGGATAAAAAATGTCTGTACAAACAGTAGCGGTCATCGGCGCGATGGAGCAGGAAATCGAGCTTTTGCGCGAAGCAATGGATAACGTCAAAAGCGTGTCTTTCGGTAAGTTTACCGCCTACGAAGGCGAGATGGCGGGCAAACGCATGGTGTTGGTATTGAGCGGCATCGGCAAGGTAAATGCAGCGGTTTCAACGGCTTGGGTTATCCATCAATTTGCGCCTGACTGCGTCATCAATACCGGCAGCGCGGGCGGCTTGGGCAAAGGTTTGAAAGTCGGCGACGTAGTAGTCGGCACGGAAATCGCGCACCACGACGTCGATGTAACGGCGTTCGGCTATGTTTGGGGACAAGTGCCGCAACTGCCCGCTGTATTCGTTTCAGACGACCTCTTGGTCGGCAAGGCAAAACAGGCGGCGGAAGTATTTGAAGGCGCGGCGGTAGATCAAGGTTTGATTGTCAGCGGCGACCGCTTTGTCCACAGCAGCGAAGGCGTGGCGGAAATCCGCAGCCATTTCCCCGAAGTCAAAGCGGTGGAAATGGAAGCAGCGACGATTGCGCAAGCCTGCCACCAGTTGAACACGCCTTTCGTCGTGATTCGCGCGATGTCCGATTCGGCGGACGAAAAAGCGGACATCAGCTTTGAAGAGTTTTTGAAAACAGCGGCGGCAAGCTCGGCGAAAATGGTGGAAAAGATTGTCGCGTCGCTGTAAAACACGCATAAAATCATGCGGAAACAGTAAATTTCCGCTAGAATGTCAGGCTATTTCACTTTGCCTGAAGGTCGTCTGAACGGTCTATTTGATTTTCAGACGACCTTTTCAGAATCACTGCTTATCTTTCAAAATAACAATATGAAAAATATCCGAAATTTCTCCATCATTGCCCACATCGACCACGGCAAATCGACGCTTGCCGACCGCTTCATCCAATACTGCGGCGGCTTGGATTTGCGCGAAATGAGTACGCAGGTACTCGATTCCATGGACATCGAAAAAGAGCGCGGCATCACCATCAAAGCGCAAACCGCCGCACTCAACTACAAAGCACGCGACGGGCAGGTGTATCAGCTCAACCTGATTGACACGCCGGGACACGTCGACTTTTCTTACGAAGTTTCCCGTTCGCTGTCCGCCTGCGAAGGCGCGCTTTTGGTCGTTGACGCATCGCAAGGCGTGGAAGCGCAAACCGTGGCGAACTGCTACACCGCGATTGATTTGGGCGTGGAAGTCGTGCCTGTTTTGAACAAAATCGACCTGCCCGCCGCCGACCCCGAACGCGTGGAACAGGAAATCGAAGACATCATCGGCATCGATGCCGTCGGCGCGGTGCAATGTTCAGCCAAAAGCGGCATCGGCGTGGAAGACGTTTTGGAAGAAATCGTTGCCAAAATCCCCGCGCCGACCGGCGACGAAAACGCGCCGCTGCAAGCCGTTATCGTCGATTCGTGGTTTGACAACTACGTCGGCGTGGTCATGCTGATTCGTGTGAAAAACGGCATCATCAAGCTGAAAGACAAAGTGCGCTTTATGAGCACCAAGGCGGAAACGCAGGTTGAGCAGCTGGGCGTATTCACACCTAAATCGGTTCAAAAACAAGAACTCAAAGCCGGCGAAGTGGGCTTTTTGATTACCGGTGTGAAAGAATTGGGACAGGCGAAAGTCGGCGATACGGTTACTTTGGTTGCCAACCCCGCTTCTGAGCCGCTGCCCGGCTTCCAAGAAGTGCAAAGTCAAGTATTCGCGGGTCTCTACCCTGTAGAAAGCCACGACTACGAAGCCTTGCGTGATGCTTTGGAAAAATTGCAGCTTAACGATGCTTCGTTGAAATTCGAGCCTGAAGTTTCTCAGGCATTAGGCTTCGGCTTCCGCTGCGGCTTCTTGGGCTTGCTGCACTTGGAAATCGTACAGGAACGCTTGGAGCGCGAGTTTGACATGGATTTGATTACCACCGCGCCGACGGTGGTTTATGAAGTCGTGTTGAAGAGCGGCGAAAAAATCGAAGTCGAAAACCCGTCTAAACTGCCCGACATCGGCAGCATCGAAACCATTCTCGAGCCGATTATTACCGCGACCATCCTCGTGCCGCAGGAATACGTCGGCAACGTCATGACTTTGTGTAACCAAAAGCGCGGCGTGCAGGTCAATATGCAGTACATGGGCCGTCAAGTCATGCTGACTTACGATTTGCCTATGAACGAAGTCGTGATGGACTTTTTCGACAAACTCAAATCCACTTCGCGCGGCTATGCCTCGCTGGACTACCATTTCAAAGAATTCCAACCGTCTGATTTGATTAAGCTCGACATCATGGTCAACGGCGAAAAAGTCGATGCCCTGAGCCTGATTGTGCACCGTCAAAGCGCGGTTCACCGAGGCCGCGAGCTGGCAGCGAAAATGCGCGAGCTGATTCCGCGCCAAATGTTCGACATCGCCGTCCAAGCCGCCATCGGCAGCCAGATTATCGCCCGCGAAAACGTCAAAGCCCTGCGTAAAAACGTCTTGGCGAAATGTTACGGCGGCGATATTACGCGTAAGAAAAAACTTCTCGAAAAACAAAAAGCAGGCAAACGCCGCATGAAACAAGTGGGCAACGTGGAAATCCCGCAAAGCGCATTCTTGGCGATTCTGCAAGTGAGCGACAAATAATGAGCACAAATTTAATCTACGGCGCGATTGCCGCCATCGTTATCGGCATTTTCCTTTATTTCATAAGCAGCAAAGAACGTCAGGAAAACGGAGAATGGAGCTCCGGCCTGCAATGGGCGTATCTTTTGTGCATGATCGGCGTTTTCGGCATCCTGTCTTTTTACATGAGCTTTACCGCCGTATTGCTGATATTTGTCGTATTCACCGGCATCGTTTGGGCCATTCACAAAGGTCGTCTGAAAAAAGACCCGTCGCACCAGGACAAAGCCCACTTCACCGACTACATGAGCGGCTTTTTTCCGATCATCCTCGTCGTATTCATCCTGCGCACCTTTATCGCCGAACCATTTCAAATCCCATCCAGCTCCATGCGCCCGGGCTTGGTTAAAGGCGACTTCATCCTTGTGAACAAATTCGCCTACGGCATCAGAACCCCGATTATCAACAACGTCCTGATTCCGACCGGACAAATCGAGCGCGGCGACGTCGTCGTGTTCAACTACCCCGTCCAGCCTGAAATGAACTACATCAAGCGCATCGTCGGACTGCCGGGCGATACCGTCGAATACCGCGACAAAGTCCTGACCGTCAACGGACAAGTTGCCCCCGACCAACCGAACGGCACCTACTCCTACCCTGACGATACCGAGCCGTCCGCAATCCACAACCCCGAACTTTTTCAGACGACCCTCAACGGCAAAACCTTCAACATCCTGAAAGAGCCCGGACAACCTACCGTATCCATTCCTGCGCTCGACAACTACCGCATGAAAATCATGCCTGAAAACGGTTATTCCGTAGAGCAAAGCGGTTTGGAACACTGTCAATACGCCGAAGACGGCAGCGGCTTTACCTGCAAAGTGCCCGAAGGCCGTTACTTCGCCATGGGCGACAACCGCGACAACAGCGCCGACTCCCGCTACTGGGGCTTTGTGGACGACAAACTTATCGTCGGAAAAGCCTTCTTCGTGTGGATGAACTTCGGCGATTACAGCCGCATCGGCAGCAGCATCCAATAAGTTGCCCGTTTCATTCCGATAAAACACAAGGTCGTCTGAAAACTGATTTTCAGACGGCCTTGTGTTTTATGGTAATTCTTAACGAATAAACCTCCCCTCTTTTCCTTACTTCAACTGTGACATTCTTAAATTTCATATAGCAAAGTTTACTCGTGCAAAAAATACATTCAAATTACTCATTTACCATTTTTAACTGAGCTTAATCAAACCCGAATATTTGTATTTGTTTATAATATTACGATAGCGTAAACACTGCTTGAGACCTTTGCAAAAAAGCCTTTCCCCCAACAGCCGAAACCCAAACACAGGTTTTCGGCTGTTTTCGTTTCAAATATCCACTGATTCTACCCAAATGCCCCCTTAATCCTCCCCGGATACCCCATAATCAGGCATCCGGGCCGCCTTTTAGGCGGCAACAGGCACACTTAGCCTGTTAGCCGCTTTCAACAGGTTCAAACACATCGCCTTCAGATGGCTTTGCGCACTCACTTTGAGCAGACCAAAATAGGCTGCCCGGGCGTAGCGGAATTTACGGTGCAGCGTACCGAAGCTTTGTTCGACCACATAACGGGTCTTCGACAAATATCGGTTACGTTTGGTTTGCGCTTCCGTCAGCGGACGGTTGCGGCAGGCTTTGCGCATAATGCCGTCTAACAACTGATGCTCTTTCAGATGTTGCCGGTTTTCCTTACTGTCGTAGCCTTTGTCGGCATAGACGGTCGTGCCTTCGGCAATACCTTCCAACAAAGGGGACAGATGGTTGCACTCATGGACATTGGCGGGGGTGATGTGCAGTTTCTCGATATAGCCTTCCTCATCGGTACGGGTATGTTGTTTGTAACCGAGTTTGTAGAGGCCGTTTTTCTTTGTCCAGCGGGCATCTTTGTCTTTACTCGGTGTGGTTTGGCCGCTGACTTGTCCTTCTTCATCGACTTCTATGGCCTGACGCTGTTTGCTGCCGGCGGTCTGAATAATGGTGGCGTCAACGACGGCGGCGGATGCTTTCTCTACTTTTAGGTTTTTTTCGGCCAGTTGGCAGTTAATCAGTTTGAGCAATTCGGACAGGGTGTCATCTTGCGCCAGCCAGTTGCGGTAGCGGCATAAGGTGCTGTAATCGGGGATGTTCAGTTCGTCAAAACGGCAAAACAGGTTGAAGTCGATGCGGGTGATGAGGCTGTGTTCGAGTTCGGGATCGGAGAGGCTGTGCCATTGTCCGAGCAGGACGGCTTTGAACATGGACAACAGGGGATAGGCGGGACGGCCGCGGTGGTCTCGGAGGTAACGGGTTCTTTGACGGTTCAGGTATTGTTCGATCGGCTGCCAATCAATCACCTGATCCAACTTCAATAATGGGAAGCGGTCGATGTGTTTGGCGATCATGGCTTGTGCGGTTTGTTGGAAGAAGGTGCTCATAAGAAATCCCCTAAATGTCTTGATGGGAATTTAGGGGATTTAGGGGAATTTTGCAAAGGTCTCTGCTTATGTTTGTTTTTATCACCTACGAAATCACTGCTTATTATTTTTAAAATATTGCGTAGCAAGTCTAGATCAGAATGGTAAGACCATACTGATTTAAACTTAAACTACTATGAATTTATTTTTCAACCAGTAAGGATTATTTATGCACACTCAAAATAAATCACCTATTACTCATTTTGTTCTAAGCGGTATTTGCGTTGCAATTTTAGCAGCCTGCGGCAGTTCAAATGGAGGTGGAGATTCACCCAAAAATCTATCTGTAGCCCCAAAAAACAACGTCAATAAAGATGACGCAAAAAAAGACAATACCAACAAAAACAACTCTAGTAAGGATAATTCTGACAAAGGTACTACCAATAAAAACAATTCCAACAAGGTTAACACTGACAAAGGAAATGCCGACAAAAATAATGCCAATAAAGATAATAAAACTAACACTAACAAAGAAACATTATTATTAAATAAAGGCATTCAGGATAAACTGACCACACTAAAACTAAGTGATGTAATAAAAACTGAACAATTCAATCAAACTGAAGTGAATACCGGTTTCATTGCAAATAACTTAAGTGCGACCCCATTATTAGAGACAGCTAAAGGTCCACATGATCACCCTACCTCTCACCTTTTGACATCCGCTTATAGAAAAGATAAAACCAAACTTTTGCGCCCTCAAACAGTTATATTAGGGGGTGTAGCAACGCGTTACTTTACCAACTATACAGATGGTTATGTTGCGAAGAGAGCCGGTTATGACGAGATTGATACGCCATTAAGTGCAAAAAATCTGATTGGTGTAGATAAACGCAATAAAAATGGCATATTAGTTAAAAATGGCAGGAGTGTTAACATCTTAGATCAAACTGCCAGCAAACTGGAATTAGATAGTGTAGGCGGTAGCCGTTATACAAAATGGTTTAATAATTTTGCTACTAATGCCGATAATGAAACTGAATTGGATAAAGGCCGCCGTGTATTAACAGATGTGAAATACAAATTAGATGCAAATAATAATCCTGTATGGACTGTAACTACCGAACCCAGCAGCGGTTATCAATATGCACATTCTTTAAATCGTTATTTTAACAATAATCCAGACGATGAATTATATGTTAACCAAAACGGTGAATATGCATATCGTTTTACATTAAAAAAATCAACTACATTTGAAGTCAGTGCAGAATCAGCAAAAAATTATCCGGAACGTGCAGAGGCGCTCAAAGCATTAGGGTGGTCTGCTGGCAAGCAATATCACTTCGCACCAGGTAGCTACTTTATGGTTACACAAAAAGATGGCAGCCTAAAAATTGTAGCCGATAACGGACAAATGACGCAGGTATCCTTATATTCAGTCCATGTCGGTATTGATGACAATAAAGCATTGGGTGCATTCCAAAATAAACGTGTAATTGCCGAAATGTTCAGTGCATTAAACTATGGCAAGACAAATGAAATTCGTGCGATTTATACCTATGACGTTGGACAAGCCAATGGCTTCAATCAACAATATCTCTCATTAAATGCATGGCGCTATAAAAATGGCGATGGCACTTATGGACTCAATAATCCTTTTAACATCGGCATTTTCGACCGAGTTGCTACTGAAAATGGTATAGTTGCCAATGTCTATGACATGAAGACTAAAAAAGGTTTATCTGCCAAATATACAGGCGTTGCCTATTCTAGCCGAGATGGTAAACAAGACGGTGTGATGAATATGACTGCACAGTTCCATGAACCAGATATGGCTTACAACAATACTGTTTCAAGCAATAACGTTACCTTCAATGGCGCGATTACCAACCGTCGCCTAGATGACAAACGTAATGTATATTTTGCCAGCGGTAATGTAAAAACAGAGAGTGGAATGCCTTCTGCAAGCGCGGGTCAAAAAGTTTCTCTAGTGGGTAGAAACCAAGTTGCTCAAAATGTTACTGTCTGGATGGAAGGAAAAAACCCAGGTGAAAATAAAGTAATTTATGGTCAAGGTAACGTACGTTTTGCCGGTCCAAATGCTGAAGAAGTCGGTGGTTTGTTAAAAATTACTACCAGCCATGGCGAAAACAATATCGGTTTCATTGGCAAACGCTAAGACGCTTACCCAAAGAAATAAGCAGCAGAAGCTTTGCATCTGCTGCTTATTATTTTCCAAGCAAACCCCTCTGCAAATAAACAAAGCGCAATTGGAGGGGCAACTTAAAATATCCTGAATTATCTGAAAAATATACTCATGAAATCTAATCAATTCATTTTTATTGCGGGCATATTATTTCCCATAATGGTTACTGCCAAAACCATTGCTAACCCTGAAACTGAAGCCGATCGCCAAATGGAAAGGATACAAGAAATGGCCATTCCTAAACCACCGGAGGTAGGCACCTCCCTTTTGAATGGTGTCAAGGCTTCTTTGAATGAGCATACTCAGACATTGACATTAGATGATCTAGCCAAACAACCAGAGCTGGCCGAACCTTTGTTAAATCAAGCATTGCAAGCGCGAAACTATATTGCTGCAGAGCAGCTCTTGCCTATATATCGTAAATGGGATAGGCATGACCCTATTTTATTGGATTATGCGCAAGGCGCAATTTGGCGTTCGCAAGGAAAGCATAAAAAAGCCATTACACTTTACCGTAATATTCTTGTTCGACATCCTAATCTTGTCACCGTTCGTCTAGACTTGGCTGCTATGCTTTATGAGGATAAGCAAACCCGTAATTCACAACATGAATTTAATGCTGCCAAAAAGCAAGGTTTACCAGAAGATGTCCTTCCTACTATTGCCCTTTATGAAAACGCTATGGGGCAAAATAAATGGCAATTTTCAGGCAGTCTGAGTTACACCCAAGACAACAATATCAACAACGTTTCAGCTGAGCGTGAAATCCATCTTCCTCAATTTGATAACTTGGCTTTTGAAAAAAATTCTGACTATCTGCCACAAAAAGGGCATGGTTTTACCTACGCCCTATCCGTTGATCGCGATATCAATCTCAAAGGCAACCATTATTTCGCTCTTTCAGGCGATGTCGACGGTGTCAGCTATTGGGATAATCATGATTATGATGATCAAACGGCAAAAGTCAGTCTAGGTTATAAAAATAAAAGTTTTAAAACAGATAGTTTTGTTATGCCATTTTTAGAAAAGCGTCGCTACGGAAATCATCCTTATTACACGCGTAAAGGGGTAGATTTAGGTGTTTCACGTTGGACAAAACCAAATTTACGTCTATCTGCCAACGGAACCTTTGCACAAAAAGATTATGCCTATACCAAACAACAAGGGAAAGATTATCAGATTGGATTTGGGGCGACCTACCTGATGAATGATAAAACTTATTTCTTAGGAGGTTTGAATTATGCGCGTGACAAAGTTGAAAATTTCGCAGGCAGCAGCTCCAAACGGATAGGAGGTTACTTAGGTTGGGGGCAAATTTGGGGTGAAAATTTCAATAGTCGCCTTATCATTAATTACTACAATGAACACTTTGATGGAAAACATTACGTCTTTACCGACCGTCATCGTACAGATAATGTCGTGGTTACCAATTTAAGCCTCTGGCACAATAAACTTAGTTTTCTAGGAATTACGCCGAGATTAAATTGGCGATATACAAACAATAACAGCAATATTAACGAACTTCATAGTTATACTAAAAATCGCGTATTTATAGATTTTGAGAAAACGTTTTGAAAAAATTTGATATACACGCACTTTAACTAAATCTATCGAACTTAGTTAAAGGGTCGTCTGAAAGCACATCGGTGCATACAGCAATTAAAAAAGCTGAGTCCTGTCACATACAGAACTCAGCTTTTTATCAACCCGTCCAAGCAGGCTTTTATGAGTGTCCAATATTTTGAAGCCTAGTGTTTTCAGACGACCTCTTTCCTCAGCCGATCAACTGCTTCAACACTTCCGCTTTGGCTTTATCGTAATCCTCTTGGGAAATCAAACCACCGTCCAACAGGGATTTGAGTTTCGTCAATTTTGCCTGCGGGTCTTCGGAGGTCGTCTGAACGCTTTGGGCGGGTTGTGCTGCCGGTTGCGCTGCGGGCTGCATCATGCCCGCCATCGCGCCAGCCATTGCCTGACCGACGCCAGTGCCTACGCCCAAACCTGCGCCGATTCCTGCAAGTCCGCCTTCGTTTTGCGCAGCGAGCGGGATGGATTCGGCGGTTTGGTATTGGGTGTAGCGTCCCAAGTCGCCGATGACGCCCATGGAAATTTTCTTATCCAAGGCTTCTTGGATGGCGGCAGGCAGAGTGATGCTTTCGACGGTGAAGTTTTCCAGTGTCAAGCCGAGTTTGGCAAATTCCGCGCCGAGTAATTCGCCGATTTTTTGCGACAGCAAAACTTGGTTTGCCGCCATATCCAAAAACGGAATGCCGGAGCTGCCGAACGCCGCCGCGAGTTGGGTGATGGCGATATTGCGCAACTGGTTTTCCAACTCGACACCGCTGTATTCTGCCGCTACACCGCTGACTTCTTTGAAGAATTTTGCCGGATCGCTGATGCGGTAGGCGTACATGCCGAACGAGCGCAACTGCACCGCTCCGAACTCGGCATCGCGTACGGTAACGGGTTGCGACGTCCCCCATTTCCGCGCAAGCTGTTGTTTGGTATTGAAAAAGTAAACGTCGGATTTAAACGGGGATTCAAAGAGCTTGTCCCAGTTTTTCAGGTTGGTCAGCAGCGGCAGCGTTTGCGTGTTGAGTGTATAACGGCCCGGTCCGAACACGTCGGCGGTTACGCCCTCGTCAACAAACATCGCCATCTGCGCCTCGCGCACGGTCAGGCTCGCGCCGTTTTGGATTTCCTCGTCGGCAATCGGGAAACGCCACATCAGCAGGCTGTCGTCGGGATTCGGCCATTGGATGACGTCGATAAACTGTTTCTTGATAAAGTTGAACATTGCGGTTCCTTATTTTGAAGAATGGGTAACTTGTCGGTTGTAGACATGACATAAGGGCAGAAAACGTATGTTTTCTTCAACCGATTATAAAATCAGGTTAAACACCGGCATTTCTAAGAATATCGGCATAGCGTCGGACTGCTTGCCGCCTGTGCTTTGTGTAGACGGTCAGGTTTGCGCTATTTCGGGGATTTTCGCCGCTAATCGAAAAATGCCCATCGGGAAAATCGTCGGATGAAAAATCTGAGCGGTTGATATATCCGCCAAGCGGTAATTGTTGGGTTTTGTTGGGTCATTATAGAATGGTTAGTGCAATTTCTCTAACTTATCATATTGATTCTAACAAAGAAAAGGAATATACATGCAAAAAACCACCCGCTTCTGCTTTGCCGTTTTGGCATTGTCTGCCGCCGTCTGCACACAGGCTGCCCGTCCTGTCGAGTTTACCGTGGGTACGGAATATTACAAAGAGAATTATCGGGAATATAAAGACGGCGAGCGCCTTATGCGTCAAAAGGGAAACCTGTGGTCTCTGACAGGCGGCGTCAAATATCGCTTTAACGACCGCCATGCGGCAAAATTAGAAGGACGCTACTCCCGAGGCAAGTCGGATTACACAGGAAGGTATCAGGACGGAAGAGGCAATGTAACGGAATACGGCACTGCCACGTTCAACGGCTCTCCGCGCCGCGTCTATGATGTCCGCGCCTTATATGAATATACGCACCCGATTAACGACCGTGTCAGCCTGACTGCCGGAGCGGGCGTGGGACACCGCGTTTTGAAAGATTTGGGTTCCCGCGTCGTAGCCAACAATTACGACCGCAAAAACCGGACCACTTATGCGCAAATCAATGCCGGTGTAAACATTGCGCTTCCTGCCGGTTTCGAAGTTTCACCCAATATCGCCTACAACCATTCCCTGAGAGGCCGTCAGCATTCTTATCGCGCCCATCAGGACATTGAAATGAAACAGTCGAGCGGGCACGGCATCGAAGTCGAAGTACCCGTATCTAAAAAATTCGCCAACGAATCTAAAATAAGCGTCGTTCCGTTTTATCGCGGCTGGAAAGTCAAGAAATCGGATACGGCCCTCGTCTATCTGCCAGACGGCATATATGGTTCCACCGAACCTAAAAACTACACCCATGAAGCTGGTGTAAAAGTACGATATACGTTCTGATGCACTGACGGTGCGTTTACCTTTTCAGACGACCTTGCAGACAGGCAGGTCGTCTGAAATTTTTAGTATAGTGGATTAACTTTAAACCAGTACGGCGTTGCTTCGCCTTAGCTCAAAGAGAACGATTCTCTAAGGTGCTGAAGCACCAAGTGAATCGGTTCCGTACTATCTGTACTGTCTGCGGCTTCGTCGCCTTGTCCTGATTTAAAGTTAATCCACTATATTTATGGAAACACACAACTTTCTGAAACCAAGAAAACAGAAGCATCAGGTCAGACAAGCCGCATTCAAGATGCCGATGGATACGGACACCGCGCCAAACAGCGCGCCGACGGCGACGTTGTTGCCGATGAGTTCCTCCGTTGCGCCTTTAATCATCATCGTGGCGGCGAAATACACCAAAATCTGAATCACCGCCGCCGCAAGACCCCACAGGATAAAATCAACGAAACTGACGCTATGGGCAATGCTGGATGCGAGCGTCAAACAAAATCCAACCAGCGCGCCGCCAAACGACAAGGCGCAGGCAAGATTGCCGTTTTTAATCAGCCGCAATTCTTCCGCAGGCGTAATCCGCAGATACACCGCGCCGAAAACGGCAGTCATCGCCACCCCCGCAAGCATATATTGCAGGTAAAGCAGGTATTGGGGCAGGGAAATACTCACGATAGGGCTTCCTCGGTATTTTGATATAATGGATTATGCCACAACTCTAAGCCATCTGAAATTAAAGGGGACGCACCACAAACCGGCCCTTCCTTAAAAAACGGTTTTGGAATCGAAAAACCATACATTTAACACCCAAGGCAGCGCGGCAGGATACGCATTTCTGTTCAAAACATACCGTTTTACACATCAAGCCCCACCATTGTCGAATCATCCGTTTTTCAGATTTCAGACGACCCTATAAAACGCCCACACCATGACCGCCAACCGCACCCTCATCATCTCCGTCTTCATCGTCGCCAGTTGCGGCCTTGCCTACGAACTCATCATTGCCGCGCTGGCGAGCTATCTTTTGGGCGACAGCATTTTGCAGTTTTCCTCCGTCATCGGACTTTATCTTTTCTCGATGGGCATAGGCGCGCACCTGACCCGCTACATCAAAGACGAAGACGTGTTGCACCGCTTTATCGAAATCGAACTTTTGGTCGGCATCATCGGCGGCATTTCCGCGCTGGCCTTGTTCGTCGCCTTCGGTCTTTCCGCCGCCCCGTTCCGCACCCTGCTCTACGCCTTCGTACTGATTGTCGGCGCGGTCGTCGGCATGGAAATCCCGTTGGTGATGCGCGTATTAAACCGCAAAGGCGCGGAGTTTAAAGAACTCGTTTCCAAAGTCCTAACCTTCGACTATTTGGGCGCACTCGCCGTTTCCTTGCTCTTCCCGCTCCTGCTCGCCCCCAAACTCGGCATGGCGCGTTCCGCCCTTTTGTTCGGCATCCTCAACGCCGCCGTCGCCTACCTGACCGCACGCGTCTTCAAAGCCGAACTGCCCCGCTACCGCGCCATCCGCCTGCGTGCGCTGATTGTCTTGTCCGTCCTCGCCGCCACCTTCGCCTACGCCGACCGCATCTCCTTCAAAGCCGAACAAAGCTACTTCGGCGATCCTATCGTCTATCAAAGCCACTCGCCCTACCAGCGGCTCGTCGTTACCCGCTGGAAAGACGACACCCGCCTCTACATCAACGGCAACCTGCAATTCTCCTCGCGCGACGAAGCCCGTTACCACGAAGCCCTCGTCCTGCCCGCCATGCAGATGGTTTCCAACGCCTCCCGCATCCTCATCCTCGGTGGCGGCGACGGATTGGCGGCGCGCGAAGTCTTGAAATACCCGCAGGTCAAACACGTTACCCTGGTCGATTTAGACCCCGACATGACCGCCACTTTTAAAATCTCCGCCACCTTAAGCGCGCTCAACCAAGGCTCGCTGTCCCATCCCAAAATGCACGTCGTCAACGACGATGCCGCCAAATGGCTGGAGGGGTCGTCTGAACAATTCGACGTCATCATCATCGACCTGCCCGACCCGTCCAATTTCTCACTGGGCAAACTCTACTCCGTCCCCATGTACCGCCTCGTCGCCCGCCATCTTCAGCCGCAGGGCAAAATCGTCGTCCAATCCACCTCGCCCTACTTCGCCCCCAATGCCTACTGGTCGGTCGTCGCCACCCTCGAAGCCGCCGGCCTTTCCACTGCGCCTTACCACGTTTACGTCCCCTCCTTCGGCGAATGGGGATTTGTGTTGGCAGGCTTTGATAAACAATTCCCTGTCCCGCAGAAATTCGACGTTCCCACACGTTATCTAAACGCCCAAACCGCCGCCGAAATGTTCCGCTTCCCACCCGACATGGCAAGACGCAAGGTCGAGCCGAACTATCTGAACAACCAAATCCTTGTCAGCTATTTCGAAAGCGACTGGCACAACGTCATCCGTTGAGCTTTTTCCCAAAACAAAGGTCGTCTGAAAACCATTTTCAGACGACCTTTTCATCGCTATGGCTTCACAGGCTTCAAAGTCGGCAAAACCGTATCCCAAATTGCAAGGACTTCGGCTTCGCTGCGCTTCGTCCCGTCTTTTTTCTCCGCGCCAAACTGCATCATAATGCGCGGATCGCCGCCGTCGCGTTCCCAAAAGAACATATATTTGTTGCCGCCCCATTTCACCAGTTTTTCCTCGCCCGACATACCGTTGATGGTGCGTTTGCCTTGGCGGATGGTGCGGGTTAACGCTTTAATCAATAAACCTTTTTCTGGGTCGACTTTGCGTTGCAGCAACGTCGCTTCGCCCGCTTTCAACACATCGCCGTGCATGATTTCCAGACTCATATCATGTTGTTTGGCAAATTCGACGGTGCTATGAACTTCAAACGGTTTTTTGCCGTCATCGGCGATAAAACCGCCTATCAGGCATATACCGTGTTTATTTGGCACTTCAAATTCCTGCCTGGTTTTCAATCCATTGAGGATTTCTTGGCGGAATTTTTTCTCCATGCCGTTTATCAGCTCTTTTTCTTGGGCTTTCCAGTTGGCAGGGGCTTTCTTATTGTCGGCAGGGATATAGAAAAAACTGCGTACGATATAGGCGTCATCATTATCCAGTTTGAAATGTAAGTCGGCTTCGTAGGGCATACCGTCTTTCCCGATAATGTTTTCCCAATGAAATCCCCCGCGCGTTACCTGCATCATTGCCCGATCCGGAATCAGGGTGCGGGTATCGACGACAATATCCGTTCCATCTCTACCATTTTGCTTAGTCTCATTGATGGTCCTAACGTTTCTCTTCCAGTCGTTAAACATGACCATCACGCTCCAGCCGTTGTAATCAAGGTGCGTACTGCCATGACGGCGTTTGGACGGCAGGCGTAATTGATAGCGACCGCTGCAATAGGGCTGTTCGGTCCAGTAGGCAGTATCAATGGCGGATTTGGTGACGGTCGGCGAGGTTTCTGCCGATGGGGAAACGGTGGGCGTACAGGCTGCGACGGCAAGTGTTAGAGACAGCGTGGTCAGACGGATAGACATAAATAAGCTCCGTAATAAATAGGGGTCGTATGAAAGTATAGTTTATTCAGACGACCTTTGTCATAAAACGGGCTTGGCGGTATTTATTCAACATAAGCAGAGAAATAAGAGGTAAATGAATCCGACTTTTGCTGAACCGCGTGTTTGTTTTGATCCAATACTGAGAACATGGCAAAACCAACAAAAATCCTGATTGATCAAAATGTTGGCTTCTAATATGAGTTTTCGACAGGCAAAAAAATAACCGCTGATAAGCGGTTTATTGTGGTGCCCAGGGTCGGACTCGAACCGACACACCTTGCGGCGGGGGATTTTGAGTCCCCTGCGTCTACCAATTTCGCCACCTGGGCTGGTGAAGAAGTCGCTATTATAGCGGCGTATTCGGGCTTGTAAAGCAAAATCTTGCCTTGTTTGCAGACATATTGCTTATATTTTTGATTTTTAAAAACATTAAATTCATTTTATTTTGTTCCCGACGCGCCCTACTCTTTCCACTTATATCAAACATCATTCATTTTCAGCCGAAAAACGGCATAAACCGCTATATTAAATGTTGCAAACGCGCTAAGATGGCAGCGTTCGTTTCATTTTTTTATTTTCAGACGACGTTCACACACCATACCCGCATTGGAGAATTTTTATGATGCCTACTGCAATCCGTACCGCCATTTTGGGCGCATTCGCCCTTGCCGCACTTGCCGCCTGCAAACCAGAAGCCAAAGCGCCGGAACAAAATCCTGCGCCTGCTTCAGCCGCTTCTTCAACAGCGGCTCCGGCCGAACAGCCTGCTTCCGCTCCCGCCGCATCCTCACCTGCCGCTACCGCGCCCGCACCGCAAGCGCCCGGAACGGATATGCGTAAAGAGGACATCGGCGGCGATTTCACGCTGACCGACGGCGACGGCAAGCCGTTCAGCTTAAGCAGCCTGAAAGGCAAAGTTGTGATTCTGTCCTTCGGTTATACGCACTGCCCCGACGTTTGTCCGACCGAATTGCTGACTTACAGCGACACATTGAAACAGTTGGGCGATCAGGCGAAAGATGTGAAAGTGGTGTTCGTCAGCATCGACCCCGAGCGCGACACGCCCGCAGTCATCGGCAAATACGTCAAACAGTTCAATCCTGAATTTATCGGTCTGACTGCGACAGGCGACCAAAGCCTGCCGGTCATCAAACAGCAATACCGCGTGGTGTCCTCCAAAGTCAATCAAAAAGAAGACAGCGAAAACTATTTGGTTGACCACTCTTCCGGCGCGTATCTGATTGATAAAACCGGCGAAGTGGCGATTTTCTCGCGTTACGGCAGCGAACCGGCAACCATTGCCGCCGACATCAAAAAACTGCTTTGATCCGCATGGGGTCGTCTGAATGCCGGTCGCGGTTTTCAGACGACCTTTTTCCCATCTGAAACATATAGTGGAGAAAGTCAGACTGCCTGTTTGGTACGGGTTCAAAGTCTGACAGCATAACAACAATGACTGAAAACACGCTGACCATCGCCCTGTCCAAAGGGCGCATCTTTGAAGAAACCCTGCCGCTTTTGGCAGCGGCGGGCATTGTTCCCGCCGAAGCGCCCGAAAAATCGCGCAAGCTGATTATCGGCACCAACCATGAAAACATCCGCCTCGTCATCGTCCGCGCCACCGACGTGCCGACTTACGTCCAATACGGCGCGGCAGACTTCGGCATCGCGGGCAAAGACGTTTTAATCGAACACGGCGGCAGCGGGCTTTACCAGCCGCTGGATTTGCACATCGCTGAATGCCGCATGATGGTCGCCGTCCGAAAAGGTTTCGACTACGCCGCCGCCTCGCAGCCCGGCAGCCGCCTGCGTATCGCGACGAAATACCCCAACATCGCCGCCGAGCATTTCGCCGGCAAAGGCGTACACGTTGACATCATCAAACTCTACGGCTCGATGGAGCTTGCGCCGCTGGTCGGCCTGAGCGACGCCATCGTCGATTTGGTCTCCACCGGCAACACGCTTAAGGCGAACGGCTTGGAAGCGGTCGAACACGTCGTCGATATTTCCAGCCGTCTGGTGGTCAACAAAGCCGCATTGAAAACGAAACACGCGCTGCTGGAGCCGATTATTCAGGCGTTCGGCAGCGCAGCGAAGGCGGGGTGAGCGTTCATTTAAATGAAGATGCGTTTTCAGACGACCCTAGCCGTTCCCGCCGACAGGTCGTCTGAAAATACCACCGGCAGTAAACTGTATAGGAGGATTTAAAATGGTTGCAAAAATAAAAAAATTTTCAGATTCAACCCTTTCCGTTTTGAATAACGGCGAACGTCGGTTTTACGTCTATTGCCTGACCGACCTGAAAAAAGACAAAATCCTCTACATCGGCAAAGGCTGCGGTAATCGTATCTTCGAGCATGAACAAGCCGCCCGTTCGCAAGACGGTGACATTGACGTACCGGCACGCAAAGCCATTGCCAAATGCAAGAAACTCGGCCGCCATATCATCAGCTATCATCTGACCGAAGCCGAAGCGCAAGCCGCCGAAACTGTCCTGATTCATTTCGTCAAATCCGTTGTCGGCAAAAAATTCAAAAACAAATCTGCCGGATGCGGCGCAAGCGGCATCAGCGCGGAAGCACTCGACGACCGCTTCAAATTCACGCCCTGCCCGCTTGACGACCTTAATCCCGACGGACTGGTTCTCGCCGTCAAAATCCAAGACGCTTTGGACTTGGATACCGACGAAGAAACCGACTACCGCTTCGACAACCAAGACGATGCCAACCTCAAATCGCGTACGTTGGGCAACTGGGTTATCGGCAAAGATGCCGCCTCCAAAGTGAAATACGTTATCGGCGTTCACACCGGGCTGCAAAACGCCGTTGTCAGCGCGTATGAGGTGGACGGTTTCGAAACGCTTGAAGAAACCAAAAACGGCAGAAAACAAACCCGTTACCGTTTCCATACCGCCTCGTCCAGCAAAAAAGTGTTGGCCAAACTCGGCTTGCAACAAAAATGCCTGCCCGAATTGAAGTTCGGCGGAGCGGGCGAAAAAGCGTATATCAGACCCAAAACCGAGACTGAACAAGAAAATATTCAGACGACCCCAAGTCCAAAAATAACAACGGAGAATCCCAAATCATGAAAAAACTCAACACCCAATCGCCCGATTTCCAAGCCGAACTCAAAGCCCTGCTGGCTTTTGAAACCGCGCAGAATCCCGAAATCGACCGCATTGTCGCCGACATCTGCGCCGACGTGCAAAAGCGCGGCGATGCGGCGCTCATCGAATACACCAACCGCTTCGACGGCACGTCCGCCCAAACCATAACCGACCTCATCCTCACTCAAGACGATTTGCAGGCCGCGTTTGAGCGTTTGCAGCCCGAAATTCAAACCGCCTTGAAAACCGCCGCCGCACGCGTCGAAAGCTACCACCAACGCCAAAAAATGGAATCGTGGACCTACGAAGACGAAGACGGCACGCTGTTGGGACAACAAATTACACCGCTTGACCGCGTCGGCATTTACGTTCCCGGCGGCAAAGCGGCGTATCCGAGTTCCGTCATCATGAACGCCATGCCCGCCCATGTCGCAGGCGTGAAAGAAATCATTATGGTCGTCCCCACGCCCAAAGGCGAACGCAACGACATTGTACTTGCCGCCGCCTTCGTCGCGGGCGTCACCAAAGTCTTTACCGTCGGCGGCGCGCAGGCGGTTGCCGCCCTCGCCTACGGCACCGAGTCCGTACCGCAGGTCGATAAAATCACCGGCCCGGGCAACGCCTTCGTCGCCGCCGCCAAACGGCGCGTGTTCGGCGTAGTCGGCATCGACATGGTGGCGGGGCCGTCTGAAATCCTCGTCATCGCCGACGGCACCACGCCCGCCGACTGGGTGGCGATGGATTTGTTCAGCCAAGCCGAACACGACGAAATCGCCCAAGCCATCCTCATCGGCACGTCGCAGCCCTATCTCGACGAAGTCCAAGCCGCCATGAACCGCCTCATCGAAACCATGCCCCGCCGCGACATCATCGAAGCCTCGCTCGGCAACAGGGGCGCGATGATACTCGCCAAAGACTTGGACGAAGCCTGCGAAATCGCCAACTACATTTCCCCCGAACACTTGGAATTGTCGGTAGAAAACCCGCAGGAATGGGCGAAAAAAATCCGCCACGCCGGCGCGATTTTCATGGGACGCTACACCAGCGAAAGCCTCGGCGACTACTGCGCCGGCCCCAACCACGTCCTGCCCACCAGCCGCACCGCCCGCTTCTCCTCGCCGCTGGGTACTTACGACTTCCAAAAACGCTCCAGCCTGATTCAAGTCTCCGAACAAGGCGCGCAGAAACTGGGCAAAACCGCCAGCGTGTTGGCACACGGCGAAAGCCTGACCGCCCACGCGCGCGCTGCGGAATTCAGGTTGAAAGACTGATTCGGTCGAACCCGCCATCCATCAAAAAGCAAAGGTCGTCTGAAAACCTGTTTTAGGGTTTTCAGACGACCTCTATTAAAAGAAACATCATGAAACAAGCCATTCAAGAAAAACTCACCCACATCGCCCATACCGAGCCGCTGCATTTCCTGCTGGCGGTAGAGAGCGGCAGCCGCGCATGGGGCTTTGCCTCGCCCGACAGCGATTACGACGTGCGTGCCATTTATATCCGTCCGCAGGAATATTATCTGCGAATCGACGAGGCGAAAGACACGTTTGAATTTATCGAAAACCAATGGTTTGACGTGGGCGGCTGGGACATCCGCAAAGCGTTGCGCCTGCTGCGGAAAAGCAATGCCACGCTGCTCGAATGGCTGCGTTCGCCGATGGTTTATACGCAGGACGATGATTTCACAAGCCGTCTGAACGCGCTTGCGCCGCAATACGCCCAAGCCGCCGCGCTGCTGCACCATTATCGCGGCATCGCTGGCAACGCTTTGAGAAACATGGATTTGGCACAACCCGTCAAACTGAAAAAATGGTTTTACGTCTTGCGTCCGCTGCTCGCGGCACGGTGGGCAGTCAAACAAGGCGGCATCCCGCCGATGACGCTGGCGGAACTGATGAGCGAATGGCAAACGGACTGCGCCGCCCAAATCGCCGATTTGGTGGCCATCAAGGCGGAACAGGACGAAAGTTACCTGCATACGCTGTCGCCCGAATTGCAACGATTGACCGTTGATTTATATAACGAAGTTTCCGAATTATCCGCCCCTGCCACCCAAGCCGCCGACAGCGCGCCGCTGAATGAATTGTTCCGCGAAACTTTGGCGGCGGTAAATGGATAAATTTATGCATAAAATCATAGGATATAGAGAATTACATACAGAAAATGGCGAGCCTGTTGAAATTACCATGTATCTCCCCTTTTTTTCTGACGAATACAAAGCGTATATTTGCCAGTATAAAATAAGCAAATATGATTATTGTGATGAGGGAAGGGCAATCGGTGAAGATATGTTGCAGGCTATTTATTTGGCTATGGTTAAACTTGGCGTTATTCTGTCTCACACCGATTTCTGGAAAAAAGAAAATTTATCTTGGAACGGGGATAAAAATCTTGGATTTCCTTCGATTGATAATTCCAACCAACAGCAGCCGTAAATTGGATTCACAAATCCGACACACACTAAAGGCAGCCTGAAAGTGCAGGCTGCTTTTCAATGCCTAACCACCTCACAAAAGGTCGTCTGAAAATGCTCACCATCGAAGACTTGCACACACAAAACCTGCTTCTGTTAGAAGCCGTTTCCGGCAGCCGCGCCTACGGTTTGGCGACACCCGAATCCGATACCGACATCAAAGGCGTGTTTTACCTGCCCAAATCCATGTTTTACGGCATGGAATACATCCCGCAAATCAGCAACGAAACCAACGACATCGTTTATTACGAACTGGGGCGGTTTATCGAGCTTTTGCTGCAAAGCAACCCGAACACGCTGGAACTGCTCGCCTCGCCGCCCGACTGCGTGCGCTACCGTTCGCCGCTGATGGACGCGTTCAAAACCGAATGGTTTGTGTCCAAAGCCTGCCGTCAGAGTTTCGCCGGATACGCCTACGGGCAAATCAAAAAAGCACGCGGGCTAAACAAGAAAATCAGCAACCCGATGTCGTCTGAAAAGAAAAGCGTACTCGATTTCTGCCACATCGTAGAAGGCGCGCAAACCGTGCCGCTGCAACACTGGCTTTCGCAACGCAGGATGGAGCAACGGCGCGTCGGTTTGGTCAAAATCGCCCACGCCCGCGAACTCTACGCCCTGTTTTACGACCCCGACGGCACGCGCGGCTACCACGGCGTCGCGCTCAAACCCGAAGCCACCAACCTCTCCCTCAGCTCCGTTCCCGAAGGCGAAACCCCGCTTGCCT
Organism: Neisseria macacae ATCC 33926; assembly: GCF_022749495.1. Taxonomy (NCBI): domain Bacteria; kingdom Pseudomonadati; phylum Pseudomonadota; class Betaproteobacteria; order Neisseriales; family Neisseriaceae; genus Neisseria; species Neisseria macacae. The sequence continues at coordinate 2,011,956 of NZ_CP094241.1, forward strand.
ACCTCTCCTTCAACCAAGATGGATACAGCAGCTACTGCCGCGAATACACCTCCTATCAGCAATGGCTGGCGGAACGTAACGAAACGCGCTACCAAGGCACGCAGGCACACGGACAGGGCTACGACGCCAAAAACATGATGCACACCTTCCGCCTGCTCGAAACCGCCCGCGACATCGCCCGCCACGGCGAAATCCGCCCGCGCCGCCCCAACCGCGACGAACTGCTCGCCATCAAACGCGGCGAATCCTCCTACGAAGACCTGCTGGAAAAAGCAGAACGGCTGATGGCGGAAGTGGAAACAGCGTTTGAGGCTGCCGACCTGCCCGAAACGGTAAATGCTGCTTCGGCTTTGGCGGCTTTGGTTGAAGTGAGGGAAAGCATTTACGGGTAAATGGCAAAAGGTCGTCTGAAAATGGAAACGGCAAGATTTATCGTGAATGGACTTTAAAAAATCGCTCCATGTGAACCAAACATCAGCCCCATAAATAAAGAGGTCGTCTGAAAACCTGTTTTCAGACGACCTCTATCTTTTTAAAACTCAATAATCTGTTTCAAATCAATCCGCTTCCAAAACCACTTTCATGGCTTGGTTTTCGGCGGCGTGTTTGAACACGTCGTAGGCTTTTTCCAATTCGCTGAATTTGAAACGGTGGGTCAACATTTTGGTGTAATCGATGGCACTGCTGGAAATTGCCTTCATCAGCATTTCGGTGGTATTGGCGTTTACCAAGCCGGTTGTGATGGCGAGGTTTTTAATCCAGAGTTTTTCGAGTTTGAAATCAACGGATTGACCGTGTACGCCGACAACGGCGATATGACCGCCCGGTTTGACAATGTCTTGACACATATTCCATGTGGCGGGGATGCCGACGGCTTCGATGGCGCAGTCCACTCCGTCGTCGCCGAAGATGGCAAAGACTTGTTTGGATACGTCGCCTGAAGCGGGGCTGATGGTATGGGTCGCGCCCAATTCTTTCGCCAGTTTCAAACGGTTTTCGTCCATATCGCAGACGATGATGGCGGCGGGGCTGTACAGTTGGGCGGTCAACAGGGCGGACATACCGACAGGGCCTGCGCCTGCGATGAAGACAGTGTCGCCTGGTTTGACATCGCCGTATTGCACGCCGATTTCGTGGGCGGTCGGCAAGGCGTCGCTCAACAGCAGCGCAACTTCTTCATTGACGTTGTCAGGCAGCGGAACAAGGCTGTTGTCGGCATAAGGCGTGCGGACGTATTCGGCTTGCGTGCCGTCGATCATGTAGCCCAAAATCCAGCCGCCGTTGCGGCAGTGTGAATAGAGTTGGATTTTGCAGTTGTCGCAAGTACAGCATTTGCTGACGCATGAAATAATGACTTTATCACCGACTTTGATGTTTTTTACAGCCTCGCCGACTTCTTCTACAATACCGATGCCTTCATGGCCAAGAATACGGCCGTCGGCGACTTCGGGATTTTTGCCTTTCCAAATACCCAAGTCGGTACCGCAAATCGTGGTTTTGATGATTTTCACCACTGCGTCGGTCGGATCGATAATCTGCGGACGGGGTTTTTCTTCAAAATGGATATCGTTTGCGCCGTGATAAACCATTGCTTTCATGCTGATACTCCTTGCTTGTTGATAAATAATTTCAATACTGCAATAAAGTCTCTTTATATGAGTTATATACCCCTAAAAAAAATAAGTCAATAAGAATTATTTTCACAATGTTATATCATAACATTTTGTTTTCAATATAAATAAAACCACTGATTGATATTAATGAACACACCCACCCCCTTCTCCGAACGGCTCATCCGCTGGCAAAAACAACACGGCAGGCACCACCTCCCTTGGCAGGTCAAAAACCCTTATTGCGTTTGGCTTTCCGAAATCATGCTCCAGCAGACGCAGGTCGCCACCGTGTTGGACTACTATCCGCGTTTCTTGGAAAAATTCCCGACCGTGCAGGCACTTGCCGCCGCGCCGCAAGACGAAGTGTTGTCGTTGTGGGCGGGTTTGGGCTATTACAGCCGCGCACGCAATCTGCACAAAGCCGCGCAACAAGTCGTCGAACAATTCGGCGGTACGTTTCCGTCGGAGCGTAAAGACTTGGAAACCCTCTGCGGCGTCGGCAGAAGCACCGCCGCCGCTATTTGCGCCTTCTCCTTCAACCGCCGCGAAACCATTTTGGACGGCAACGTCAAACGCGTGCTCTGCCGCGTGTTCGCCCGCGACGGCAATCCGCAGGATAAAAAATTCGAAAACTCGCTCTGGACGCTTGCCGAAAGCCTGCTGCCGTCTGAAAACGCCGATATGCCCGCCTATACGCAGGGCTTGATGGACTTAGGCGCAACCGTGTGCAAACGAACAAAACCCTTGTGCCATCAATGCCCGATGACGGACATCTGCGAAGCGAAAAAGCAAAACCGCATCGCCGAGCTGCCGCGCAAAAAAACCGCCCCCGAAGTGCAAACCCTGCCGCTTTACTGGCTGATTGTCCGCAACCCAGACGGCGAAATCCTGCTGGAAAAACGCCCTACCAAAGGCATTTGGGGCGGCCTGTATTGCGTGCCGTGTTTTGAAACCCTGAACGAAACATACGCTTGCGCCGAAAAGCTCGGCATTTTTTCAGACGACCTTTCCGAACAACCCGTCCTCACCCACCGCCTGACGCATCGTTTATTGATGATTACGCCGTTTGAAGCGCAAATCAGTTCGCCAGACACGCTGCCCCGTTCTGAAAACGCATCAAAAGATAACTGCCTCTGGATTAAACCCGAAAATTTGGCGGATTACGGTTTGCCCAAACCGCTGGCAGATTATTTGAAACAACGGCAGCAGGCATTGTTTTAAAAATGCTTGAAAATCAAACAGGCAGCATCCAACTCTAAAACACAATAAACATACCCGCGCGTTATACAAACCCGCCCGCGCCCGTCAGGAATCCCATGCACACACTCCCCCTGCTTACCCAACAGTTCGTCGAACTCCCACCGTTTTTCTATTCCCGCGTTTCCCCTGAGCCGCTGACCGCGCCCTATTGGGTCGCCTTCAACACCGATTTGGCGGCAGAGTTGAATTTGGATACAGATTTTCAGACGACCTCCAACCTTGCCTACCTCAGCGGTAACGCGCCGCAATACGCGCCCGCGCCCATTGCCGGTGTTTACAGCGGCCATCAGTTCGGCGTTTATACCCCGCGCCTTGGCGACGGGCGCGCGATCTTGATTGGCGATTCCGTCGATGCCGCGGGACAACGCCAAGAGTGGCAGCTCAAAGGCGCAGGTAAAACGCCCTACTCCCGCTTTGCCGACGGGCGCGCCGTCTTGCGCTCCTCCATCCGCGAATACCTCTGTTCCGAAGCCATGCACGGTCTCGGCATCCCCACGACCCGCGCCCTCGCCCTGTGCGGCAGCGACGACCCCGTTTATCGCGAAACCGTCGAAACCGCCGCCGTCCTGACCCGCATCGCCCCGAGCTTTCTGCGCTTCGGCCATTTCGAATACTTCTATTACACCGGCCGCGAAGCCGAAATCCAACAACTTGCCGACTACCTCATCCGGCATTACTACCCCGGCTGCCAAGATGCCGACAATCCCTACGCCGCCCTGTTGGAACAAATCCGCAACCATACCGCCGATACCGTCGCCGCATGGCAAAGCGTCGGCTTCTGCCACGGCGTGATGAATACCGACAACATGTCTGCACTGGGGCTGACCATAGACTACGGCCCCTTCGGTTTCCTCGACGACTACGACCGCCGCCACGTCTGCAACCATTCCGACACCCAAGGCCGCTACGCCTACAATGCCCAGCCCTTCGTCGCCCATTGGAATTTCTCCGCCCTCGCCTCCTGCTTCGATGCCCTCGTCCCACACAACACCCTCGAACAACTCATTGACGGCTGGACAGAAGTTTTTCAGACGACCTATTTAGAGAAAATGCGCCGAAAACTCGGTTTGCAGCAAGCAGACAAAAGAGACGACGAAAGCCTTATCGCCGACCTCTTCGCCGCCCTGCAAGACCAAAAAACCGACTTCACCCTGTTTTTCAGAAATCTGTCCGAAGTCGGCAATACACACGGCGAACCCCTCCCGTCCAAACTCGAACAGACCTTCAAAAACGGCGTCCCGCCCGCCTTCATCCGCTGGCTCGGACGCTACCGCCAACGCCTGCGCGCCGAAAACAGCGTTCCCGCCGAACGCGCAATACACATGAACCGGACCAACCCGCTCTACATCCTGCGCAACTACCTTGCCGAACAGGCCATCGCCCAAGCCCAAAACGGCGACTACCGCGAAATCGAACGCCTGCGCCGCTGCCTCGCCCGTCCCTTTGACGAACAGGCAGAGTTCGCCGACCTTGCCGAACCGCCGCCCGAAGGCAGCATTCCGGTTTGCGTCAGTTGTTCAAGTTAGACGTTGAAGAAGACAGACAAAAAGGTCGTCTGAAAATATTCAGACGACCTTGACCGTAAAGAACGATATCAACAAAAATACGCCCATGCCCCATTTCAACGGCGGCACATCTTTTGCAACCAACCGAACAGACCGACCCAAAAAAGGAAAACAGATGAAAACCATCCGCATCAAAATCTGCGGCATCACCCGCCCCGAAGACGCCCGAAAAGCCGCCGAGCTGGACGTCGATGCCATCGGTTTGGTTTTTTACGCCGCCAGCAAACGCGCCGTCACGCCCGAACAGGCAAAAAAAATCGTGGCAGCCCTTCCCCCTTTCGTCTCCGTCGTTGCCTTATTCGTCAATGAAACAGCAGAAACCATCCGCGAAACCCTCCGGCAAGTGCCCATCGACATCATCCAATTTCACGGCGACGAAGACGATGAATTTTGCCGTCAGTTTGACCGCCCCTATCTCAAAGCCATACGCGTCCAATCCGCTTCAGACATTGAAACCGCACAAACCCGATTCCCCAACGCCCGCGCCCTGCTGTTTGATGCCTACCATCCCAACGAATACGGCGGCACAGGTCTGAGCTTTGACTGGACGCTGCTGCCGGACCATCTGACCAAACCTTGGATTCTGGCAGGCGGCTTAACTCCGCAAAATATTGCAGCAGCCATCCAAACCAGCAATGCGGTGGCAGTCGATGTTTCAGGTGGCGTGGAAAGTGCCGGCGGCATCAAAGACGAAGCCAAAATGGCTACCTTCATCCAAGCCGTCCGCGCCATTCGGTAAACCTTTTGGTCAAAAAAAGCGTTGGTGCATTTTATGCCGTTTTATATGGAACAGGTATCCTGTATCTTATACAACACACAACTTACCCATTGATTTATATAGATTTTAAAAAGAACAGGGCAATTACCTGACATTTGGCAAGCAGAAAATCCGCCGTTTTCTCAAAAAATAGAAAATTTTTTCATATAAAAATTTGACAAAACGATGCCTTTCGTAGATAATAACGCCCGTTGAGTTGCTTGATGCAGCTTGATTTTTCTCCTCTATTTCTCCTTTGTAGACTTGGCGCATATCCCAAACGATATGCGCATTTTTTTATCTTGATTTTCCAAGTTTAAAATAAAATCAAATAAAACAAGATATTCCCATCTACTTCAATTCTCACGCATACAAAAATCCATCTTTAAAAAACGTATCATCCCCAATAAAAAATCAACAAACGAAAACACGTTTATGAATCCCTACCAAAGCGGAAATCATGACCGCAAAGCTTATCCCCTCTTTTCCCTCCTCCGTTGATTTGATAGTGGATTAACTTTAAACCAGTACGGCGTTGCCTCGCCTTAGCTCAAAGAGAACGATTCTCTAAGATGCTGAAGCACCAAGTGAATCGGTTCCGTACTATCTGTACTGTCTGCGGTTTCGTCGCCTTGTCCTGATTTAAATTTAATCCACTAGAAATACCGATAAAAAAGGTCGTCTGAAACAGAAAATCCGTTTTCAGACGACCTTTTAAAATCATTCGGTATTATTCGGCGTTGTTTTGTGCCACTTCTTCAGTTTCGGCGGCTGCGCCGACTTGTTCGGCTTCTACCGCCTCAGTTTTCGCTGCCTGTTTGGCCGCTTGGCGCTCGGCTTGTTCTGCCAAAGCCTGCTGGACAAACGGATGTTGTTGGGCAATGGCTTGTTCTTCCGCGCTGACTTCGCCTTTGAAGCGGTTGTTCAAATCAAAACGTTTTCCACCGCGCGCCAGGGCTTTGAGATAGCGGGGGCGGCGGCAATGGTTGGCGAGAACACGGGCGATCAGTGCAGGATCGTATTGGGGCAGCGCGGCAACAAGGTCTTGGTCGATGCCGACGGCCAGCGGTTTGAATCGTTTGAAGACGTCGTATTTGCCGTAGATGTGGTCGGCAATCATGTCGGTCTGTTTTTTCTTGCTCATGGTTTGGACGGCGGATTTCAAAGCTGCGCCCAAAGCGGTTTCTTGTGTCATGTCGTTTGTATTCCTCTAAAATAAAGCCGTGCGTTTCGCTATGGCACGGTAATGGCGGTATTTTAGTATAAAGCCTGTGTTTTGGCTAAGTTTTTTTGCGAATGTTCGATTGTAAATGTTTATGTTGCGGACGGGCCGGCACACTTATCTCAATAGGCGTTGAGAAAGGTCGTCTGAAAATGTTCGGCACAATCCGCCATGTTTGTTTTCAGACGACCTCTTTAGATTTTATCTTCACTACTTGGTAATGTCTGGCGTATCGACAACTACGTCGGCATTTTGCGCGCGATGGCGCAGGGCGTGGTCAATGAGGACCAGTGCGAGCATGGCTTCGGCGATGGGGGCGGCGCGCAGGCCGACGCAGGGGTCGTGTCTACCGTGGGTGGCGAGTTCGACAGGGTTGCCGTTGATGTCGATGCTGCGGCGCGGAGTGGCGATGGAGCTGGTGGGTTTGATGGCGATGTTGACGTGGATGTCTTGCCCGGTGCTGATGCCGCCGAGGATTCCGCCTGAGTGGTTAGACAGGAAGCCTTGCGGGGTGAGTTCGTCGCCGTGTTCGCTGCCGCGCTGGATGACGCTGCCGAAACCTGCGCCGATTTCCACGCCTTTAACGGCGTTGATGCCCATCATGGCGTAGGCGATTTCGGCATCGAGGCGGTCGAAAACGGGTTCGCCCAAGCTCACGGGGACGTTGGCCGCTTCGATATGCAGTTTCGCGCCGACGGAATCCAACGATTTGCGCACGCTGTCCATATAGTTTTCCAGCTCGGCAATTTGGCTTTGGTTGGCGGCGAAGAAGGGGTTTTGGGAGATGTGTTCGTAGCCTTCAAACTGAATTTCTTTTTCGCCGACTTGGGTGACGTAGGCGGTGATTTCTGTGCCGAATTTTTCTTTCAGCCATTTTTTGGCAACGGCTCCGGCGGCAACGCGAGCGGCGGTTTCGCGGGCGGAGCTTCTGCCGCCGCCGCGGTAGTCGCGCGTGCCGTATTTGTGCCAATAGGTATAGTCGGCGTGGCCGGGACGGAAGCTGGTGGCGATATTGCCGTAGTCTTTACTGCGTTGGTCGGTATTGCGGATTAAGAGGGCGATGGGGGTGCCGGTGGTTTTGCCTTCGAAGACGCCGGAGAGAATTTCGACTTGGTCGGCTTCGCGGCGTTGGGTAACGTGGCGGCTGGTGCCGGGTTTGCGCCGGTCGAGATCGGCTTGGATGTCTGATTCGGCCAATGCCAGTCCGGGCGGGCAGCCGTCGATGATGCAGCCCAAACCTGCGCCGTGGCTTTCGCCGAAGGTGGTAACGGTGAAGAGTTGTCCGAAAGTGTTGCCTGCCATGTTTCCCTCTATCGGTCATATGCTGAAAGATGACGGATTTTAGCATACAAAGGTCGTCTGAAACGCTTTCGGCGGGCGAATCCTGCCTTTGACACGCCTTCTGTTATCGAATCAAATCCCAAGCGAATTTGCCTATGGTTAAGCACAGCAACACCATAAATCCATAACGTAGAAACTGGGTGCCGCCGCGTATCGCCAATTTCGCGCCGACCATGCCGCCGCACAAATTCGCCAGCGCAAGCGGGATTGCCCACGCCCAAACGACGTGCCCTTGCGGGATAAAAAATGTCAGCGCGGCGAGATTGGTGGTCGAGTTGATGACTTTACCCGATGCGTTTGCCGTCAAAAAATCGTAGCCGTAAAAACGGACGAACACGAAAGCCAAAAGGCTGCCCGTCCCCGGCCCGAAAATCCCGTCGTAAAAGCCGATTAATGCGCCGAAAAACAAGCCCCACAAGGTTTCGCGGCGCGTCAGCTTTTCAGTGCGCACCGTTTGTCCCAAATCTTTTTTGATAAAGGTATAAACACACATGGCAATCATGATGACCAGCATCGCCGGTTTCATATATTGCACGGGGAAAAAGACCACGGCTTTCGCGCCCAGATAGGAAGCGGCAAACGCCAGCACGGCGGCAGGCAGCAGCATTTTCCACGGTACGGGGATTCTGCGCAGATATTGCCCCGTGGCAGTAACCGTCCCGCAGCAGGAGGCAAACTTATTCACGCCCATCACCGAAGCAACAGGTGTGGAAGTTGGCAGCAAGTTAAACAGCCCGGGTATTTGCAACAACCCGCCGCCGCCGACCGCCGCGTCCATCAGTCCGGCGCAAAATCCGGTGAGCAGTAAGAGGTAGAAAAAGGAATCTACGGGCATAGTCCCTCCCTTGAAAAAAGCTGCCTTATCGGTGTCGAGCGATTGCGGCGGAATGCTATTTGAAACAGGCGGTATTTTAACTGAAACCAACCTGCGCCGTATTGCCGCCCATCCCGTTTCAGACGACCTTTTCTTTTAGATTCAGTGACTCACATTGCGGAAGAGGCGTTCCTCCATTAGAATCCGCCCTTCCTTGTTTTCCCCTGCCCATAAGGCACAACTACGGACAAAACCGTTTTCAGACGACCTGTTTGACCCGATACCGCAAAAGCGCAATACCATTGACCACTGACTGACTTTCTTTTCAGTCGCTTTAAAGATATAGTGGGTCAACTTAAAACAAGGGCGGCTTTGCGCTGCCCTGCCCTGCGTTTTATCCATCTGCCTAAACGATATGTTTCAGCTCAGTTGAAAGAAACTCCGCGATGAAAGAATTAGACAAAACCGACCTGAAAATCCTGAAAATCCTTCAGCAAAATGCCCGCACACCCATGACGGAGTTGGCAGAAAAAGTCGGATTATCCACCACTCCGGTTACCGAACGCGTCCGCCGCCTTGAGCGCGATAATTTCATTACCGGCTATCATGCCCGCCTCAACCCGCACCAACTCGGGCAAAGCCTGCTGGTCTTTGTCGAGCTGAAGCTGCGTTCCAAATCGGGCAATATTTTTGAAGATTTCCGTCGTGAAATCATGCGGATTCCGCAAATTTTGGAATGCCACCTCGTATCCGGCGAATACGATTATCTGATTAAAGTCCGCCTGCCCAATATGGCGGCTTATCGGGATATGTTGGGCAATATCCTGCTGCACCTGCCTGCGGCAGCAGAAAGCCGCAGCTATGTCGTCATGGAAGAGGTCAAAGAAACGGCAGTGTTAGATTTAGAGTGATTTAACTACATTAAAAAAGGTCGTCTGAAAGTTTATAACGTTCAGACGACCTTTTTTCAAAATACCTTTTATACCCACGATAGAAACACTATCAACCAAGATGCTTTGACAGTTTCAAACCCATCCCTTCCCCATCAAGCCCAAGCATTTCCCTACCAAACCCACAAACAAAAAAAATGCACACATTCAATTGAATGTGTGCCAAGTCTACAAAGGAGAAATAGAGGAGAAACTATTAACTGACTACTCGAACCAGCTAACGAATCGGATTATCCATGAAAATAAAATTTTAGGCAAGTATTTTTCTTGTAAAGTTTCTAAATTAATTCATTGTAATATTTAAGCTGTAACTCTATTTCATTAATCTTAGTACGCCACATCCAAATAAAAGTCACCCGCTGCAAACCGAATACCAAACCGACATCAGCAGCTTCCAAGCCTGCCCGCCGAATCAATGTTAAAATACGCACCTCTTTCATTCACGAGCAAAACACATCATGACCGCCGCCATCGAACACGTCCAAGCCGCCGCCTTTGATTTGGACGGCACACTATGCGATTCCGTCCCCGACCTTGCCGCCGCAGCCGAAGCCATGCGCGAATATCTCGGCATGGAGCCGCTGCCCGCCAAAACAGTAGAAAGCTACGTCGGCGATGGCATCGGCAAACTCGTCCACCGCGTCATCACCAACGACCGCGACCAAGAAGCCGCGCCCGATTTATGGGAAAAAGGTTTCGTGTTCTACATGAAATACTACCGCGACCACTTGAGCGACTTCACCCGCCCCTACCCCGAAACCGAAGCCGGGCTGGCATTGCTCAAATCACTGGGCATCCCGCTGGTGGTCATCACCAACAAAAACGAAATCCTCGCCGTCGAACTCTTAAAACAGCTCGGACTCGCTGACTACTTCAGCCTGATTCTCGGCGGCGACAGCCTGCCCGAAAAGAAACCTAGCCCGCTGCCGTTACAACACGCCGCCGAAGTCTTGGGTATTGATCCCGCCAACATGATCATGGTCGGCGACTCCCGCAACGACATCATCGCCGCCAAAGCCGCAGGCTGCCTCAGCGTCGGCGTCACCTTCGGCTACGGCGACATGACTTTATTGTCGCAAGACAAGGCGACCAAGCCCGATTGGATTATCGGTTCGCTGCCCGAAATCTACGAAAACCTGCGACCGAAAAAAGCAGAAGACGACGAGTAATCAGTATCCTTGTTTTCAGACAACCTTTATTTCCACTTCAAAGGTCGTCTGAAAATAGAGCCGTGGAAATAAAAAGATTCGTCATTATCGAACAAAGAGAATGACGGAATGAAAGTTGCTTATCTCTCCTCTATCCTACGACACACAAGTCAGATTCAAGAATCTGACCTACGAATCGACCTTTTCAGACGACCTCTGCATGAAACCCCAAAAATCCCTGCGCGCCCGCGCGATGGACATTCTTTCCCGACAGGAAATCAGCCGCGTCGGACTTAAGCGCAAGCTCGCCCCGTATGCCGAAAGCGAAGAAGAATTGGAAAACGTGTTGGATGAATTTGCCGGACGCAACTGGCAATCCGACCAACGCTACGCCGAAGCCTACATCCACAGCAAAAGCCGCCAACACGGTTCCCTGCGTCTGAAACAGGCATTGGCGCAGCAAGGCATAGACGAAACCGTCAGCCGCGAATTCATGCCCGACAAAGCGAGCGAACTGCAAACCGCAGTCGCCGTGCTGCGCAAAAAATTCAAACAGCCTGCCGCCGATTTGAAAGACAAGCAAAAACAAGCGCGGTTTCTCGCCTATCGCGGCTTCGATATGGACACCATCCACGCCGCGCTCAAAAGCAGTTGGGACGGAGACGATGTTTTTGAATACGGAGAAAATTAAACCGCCCTGCTTGAATCTTCCTGTCCATCGGCGTACCCTTACGCTTTTGCCACCCATTCACAACAGAGATGACCATGTCCGAAGAACAACGCAACGCCCCTAATCCGCTTTTGGAAGACGAACGCAAAAACCCTGTTTACCGACTCGGTCGGGCTGTCGCCGGATTCATGGTTATCGTATGGGCGGGCGTATTGATTTTGGTGTTTTATTTAGTATTCCGTTTTTGGTTAAACTAAATTTCTCGCACGCCCTCCATCCCATTTTCTACAACCGTTTGCACTTTGCAAAAAGGTCGTCTGAAAAATCAAATATCGATTTTTCAGACGACCTTCTCCAATTTATCAAAACACATTTGAGTTCAGGTCAGGCAACACCATACCGGTTGAAAGCCGTTCACGATAAATTATCTATCCGCTCAAATCACAGGCATTCAAAACCAACCGGCAACAGCATGAAACAGATAAGTCATACCGCTCCACGCCCATTTGCTTACTGCAACCGTTATCCAGCCCATCAACACCAGCACAATCAAACCGAAAAAATCAGGTATATGCAGATAAAACCAAGCCGCAACAGGTTTGCGCCAAAAATCTGATTGCTGCTGTTTCTTCTCCAAAGCCGCGTGCATAAACGGTCGCTCCAAATGCAGATCACAATCCACACCATACTCGCTGCGCACATACTCATTGATGACTTTCAAAGTACGGCGGCTCGGCTGCAAGAAAATATCGATAAGCGTACCGACGACAGGAATCATGCCGAGCACCATATCGGCAAAAGCAAGATATACGGCAGGACGCATTTTATGATCCGGCACACCCAACTCCCGCCCCATGCGAAAAGCCTTCATCGTCAAAAAAAGCCCGGCAATATCCCCGACAAAAGGAATCAGCGACAATATGGCATCAATGCCGATTCCTTGTTTGGTAAAAGGAATGCAAAACAAACTATCCATAGTATTGGCATATTTAGCCAACTCACGCTCACGTCGGATGATTTCCTGACGCTCATAAGGTATAGGTGTGTGCTTCATCATGTTTTTATTGTAGTGGTTTAACAAAATTTAGAGCGGTATAACGTCATAGCCGTTTACGGTCATTCTCTATAAAAGCCAATTACAGTATGGCCGTTTGTGACGCAAGGTCGTCTGAAAAGCATTTGAGTATTTTTCATTTCATCAAAGTAGCGCTTTCAGACGACCTTTGAACGCGGTCAAACTACTTTTAACACGCCTTGGTTTCTTTACTTCGGCAGCCCTGTATTCGGATCCAATCCCGCCTGCTGTGCCAATCTGCGCACCAGTTCATCGGATGGTTTTGCCGGAGCAGGACCTTCTTCAAAACGTTGGATGGCAATTTTACCGTCCCAGCTCGGCAGTTTTGCCGGAGGCAGCGGGACAATTTCGTCTAGATCGTGAACGTTGAGCTCGGGTTTAAGATGTGCTCGGCGGGTTAGATAGTCGGAAATGATTCCATATCGGCGCGAACGCTCTTTGTCCTCTGTAATTCCCCATTGTTTATGGCGGCTATTAGGGTTTTGACTATAGAACACTTTTCCTGCTATATGCGCAGACGTATCATCGCCAGCCTTAACTCCTTGATGAGTATAAATTAACGCCAGTTTGTAATTTTTCTCACTACTTTCTGTAACACTTGCCATTAATGCGGCTTCTGCATCTGGATATATTTGATTGATAGCACAAACTCGCATTTTATCTGTTACTTTTAACCTAACAGAATGACTTGAATCATCCTGTATCTTCATTAACAGCTCACCTACCTCATATTGCGCCTTGGCATTCCCCAAATCCGCAGCTTTACGCAGATAAATAATCGAATCGTCTGCACCATGTTTGGGGCCGTAACCGACATCAATATAAAGCGACCACCAATAATGCGCGCTGGCAGGCAGGATTTTCATCAGCTTTTCGTTCCAGTAAATACCTTCGCCACGACGTTCGCGGGTTTCGATATTGATGTCTTTACTTTTCAGCAAGATTTCCTGCAAAGTCAGGTTTGCCTGCCAATGTCCGTTAGCGGCGGCAATACGGTAATACGGCAGATAACGGTCAAGTACGCCCGGTTTGGGCAGCCAGCGGTTTTTAAAATCGTGGTAGAGGGCGTAGCGGTATAGTTGATCTGCTTCCTGTGGCAAAGAAGGAAACTGTTCTTTAACACAAGTAAATTCTAAGTTCTTGAGTTTGGAACGCTTATAAGAAGATGAACCCAAAACTTGCTTGCCCACGTCTGTTTGGGGATTTCTGACAATATCCATCGCAGACCTTGCCAGTTCCCTACCGACATCGCATGCAGTAAGCAACGGCATACTCACCAACATAGTAGATAAAAGTGACGATATATGTTTGTTCTTCATTGTTTTTTTTATTGAAATAGCGTGTGTTTGGTTCAAATCATATGGGAGACAATTCCAACGTTGGTATTCAAAGGTTGTCTGAAAGTACAGTTTCAATAAGTTTGAAACTCAACTATTGAAAACCATGTTTCAGACGACCTTCAGGCTTTATCCTCTGTCAGCCTCTTTTATTTACTTCGGCAGCCCGGTATTCGGATCCAATCCCGCCTGCTGCGCCAATCTGCGCACCAGTTCATCGGATGGTTTTGCCGGAGCCGGACCTTCTACAAAACGTTGGATGGCGATTTTACCGTCCCAACTCGGCAGTTTTGCCGGAGGCAGCGGGACAATTTCGTCTAGATCGTGAACGTTGAGCTCGGGTTTGAGATGACCACTTTTCGATAGAAAGTTGTTAATTTGGTAATAACGCCTGGAACGTTCTTGATCCTCTCCAACGCCCCAATTGCTAAAGTCACTTTGAGGATCATTGAAAGTAAAAACTCGAGATAATACATAAGCACTAGAGGTTTCACCTGCTTTTATCGCTTGATGATAAAAATTCACGGCAGTTCCATAGTCTTTTGCATTATCAAATGTAGCTGCCATCATCCTTCCAGCCATTCCATCAGGACGGTCTTGATTTGCAGCACAAGTCCGCATTTTATTTGTTAGCCCCAATCTAAAGGTATGACTTGAATCATCCTGTATCTTCATTAACAGCTCAGCTACTTCAGATTGCGCTTTAGCATTCCCCAAATCTGCGGCTTTACGCAGATAAATAAGTGAATCGTCTGCACCATGTTTGGGACCATAACCAACATCAATATAAAGCGACCACCAATAATGTGCACTGGCGGGTAGGATTTTCATTAGCTTCTCGTTCCAATAAATACCCTCGCCACGACGTTCGCGGGTTTCGATATTGATGTCTTTGCTTTTCAGCAAGATTTCCTGCAAAGTCAGGTTTGCCTGCCAATGTCCGTTGGCGGCGGCAATACGGTAATACGGCAGATAGCGGTCAAGTACGCCCGGTTTGGGCAGCCAGCGGTTTTTAAAATCGTGGTAGAGGGCGTAGCGGTATAGTTGATCTGCTTCCTGTGGCAAGGACGGAAACTGTTCTTTGACGCAGGTAAATTCTAAGTTCTTAAGTTTGGAACGCTTATAAGAAGATGAACCCAAAACTTGCTTACCCACGTCTGTTTGGGGATTTCTGACAATATCCATCGCAGACCTTGCCAGTTCCCTACCGACATCGCATGCGGCAAGCAATGGCATACTCACCAATATAGTAGATAAAAGGGACGGTATATGTTTGTTTTTCATTGTTTTTTATTGAAATAGCGTGTGTTTGGTTTAAATCATATGGGAGACAATCCCAACATTGGTATTCAAAGGTCGTCTGAAAGTACGGTTTCAACAAGTTTGAAACTCAACTATTGAAAACTATGTTTCAGACGACCTTCAGGCTTTATCCCCTGTCAGCCTCTTTTATTTACTTGGGCAGCCCGGTTTTCGGATCCAATCCCGCCTGCTGTGCCAATTTGCGCACCAGTTCATCGGATGGTTTTGCCGGAGCCGGACCTTCTACAAAACGTTGGATGGCGATTTTACCGTCCCAGCTCGGCAGTTTTGCCGGGGGTAGCGGGACAATTTCGTCTAGATCGTGAACGTTGAGTTCGGGTTTGAGGTGAGCGTTTTTCCATAGAAAATCTCTAATGATACGATAACGCTTCGAACGTTCCAAATCTGTTGGAATACCCCAATTTTTATGTTTAGACTTAGAATTTTCCGTGTAAAAAGCACGTGACAAAGTTAATCCAGAAGAACTTTCTCCAGCCTTTAGAGCTTGGTGGCTAAATACAAGAGATTGTTGAAAATTCTCTTCATTTCTAGCATCAGCAGCCATCATTCGTGCTGCCATACCATCGGGATAAGTTTGATTTAAAGAACAAACACGCATCTTGTCCACTATTTTCAGCACTGTAGGACGGACCATCTCATCTTTTATTTTCAGCAACAGCTCACCTACTTCATACTGTGCCTTGGCATTCCCCAAATCCGCAGCTTTGCGCAGATAAATAAACGAATCGTCTGGGCCATGTTTGGGACCGTAACCGACATCAATATAGAGCGACCACCAATAATGTGCGCTGGCAGGCAGGATTTTCATCAACTTTTCGTTCCAGTAAATACCTTCGCCACGACGTTCGCGGGTTTCGAGATTAATGTCTTTGCTCTTTAACAAGATTTCCTGCAAGGTCAGGTTTGCCTGCCAATGTCCGTTGGCTGCGGCAATACGGTAATACGGCAAATAACGGTCGAGCACTCCAGGTTTGGGCAGCCAACGGTTTTTAAAATCGTGGTAAAGGGCGTATCGGTATAGTTGATCTGCTTCCTGTGGCAAGGACGGGAACTGTTCTTTGACGCAGGTAAATTCTAAGTTTTTAAGTTTAGAGGAATATGAGCCCATAACTTGTTTTCCTGTTTCTGTTTGGGGATTTTTAACGACATCAATTGCAGTTTTAGCTAGTTCTCTACCTATATCACATGCAGCTAGTAATGGGATGCTGATTAGTATAGTAGATAAAATTTTGATCCTCATATCATCTCCTAATCCAAATCTTGGGTATACACTCGGTTTTTATTAGTTAAATCAAACTCCAACAAGGGCATTAATCGCTTCTTATTCTTGTCTTTCGCACCTTTATTATTATCTAACTCTTCATACCATGTATCAAAAACATCTCCTGCAAGCGAAGGGTCAATTAACTGCTCTCCTGGATTCATTTCTGTATTACCATTCGTATGCCATCCCCAAGTTTCATGCCTTATCTTGTATGAAGCAGGCTGACTTTCGACAGCTACATTTAATTCGCTGTCTATCTGCATGCTACGTGTATTGATATTGGCAGAACCGAGCGTGGCGAAGGTATCGTTGATTAGGCAAAGTTTGGAATGGATATAAATTTCTTCCCAGTCTTCGGCAACCAATGTACAAATATGCACCTTGATACCTTCTTTTTCCAAATCTTCCTTCAAAATTTTGCGAAGCTCTTCAGTATTTTTTGTCTTTTTGACTTTCTCCGCCAACTCCCTCTCTTTGACTTCCCTATCGTTCAGACCTTCAATAGGTTTCAACGGCGGAGGAGGCAAAATAAAATCGGGTAGGATTTTGCGCCAAATACTGTCTGCGGAAAGGTTAGGGAACATGCGTTGTATTGCATTGCCATACCCTGCCTGCTCCAAAATACGTTCACGTGCGACAGTAGGCATAACATCACGACGCCCCAAACTTGCAAGCATGCGTTCAGTATTGATCATTCCCGGTCCTAACCCTTCTTTAGAAGAATTGGTAACCACAAAGACACAAAGAGGCTGCATCCCAGAAGCATCAATCCCAAAACGTTCGGCAAAGTTTTTACGCTCTTTACAGCTATCGCGTAATGCCTCAGCAAATGGAGGAAAGCGGAAATACTGGTTTTCAAAATAGATATAGGAAGTCGCCATTTTGAAATTTTGATTATATAAAGCCAGTATGTTTTCTTCCTGATATTCAGGCTGTGTACGCAGAACTTGAGCATATAGCAACTCTGTTTGCGAATCGTCTTTTTCAACGTTTTGGGGTTTGAACTGTTCACGCTTCACACGTTCAACCGGCTCTATTTTATCCATCCGGTTTTGGTAATAACCGTTGTCTTCGATTGCTTTATTCCAACCTTGAACAAAATTGGCATCAATGTCGTACAACACCTTCCCTGTCAACTTACAGGAGATATCCTGACGCGGCGTACCAAAAAATGCACCTGCGCTTGGATCACGTCCGCGCATTTGGCTTTCTTCTATATTTTCTAACTTTTCCAGCTCTACGACTTCTCCTGGACCTTTTCTGCTCGTTGTATAGGTTTTATACTCATCCGGCAAAGCATAGTGGTCGCTAGTATCCCAATAACGGTCAAGCATATTGTGCCCCATCACAAAACCAACTGCCGATTTTGGATCGGTATAGTCAATCATGACGCTTTTTTGATGATGGGTTGGTGTAAATCTCAATACGTCTTTGGTTAAAGCGGACAGTCCTTTATCTTCAAAGGGGAAATCTTTCGGGAAAATTGCGGGATTGATTTCTCGAGGAAGAAAAGAGACTTTTTGCTTCCGATTTTTATAATCCTCTTGGTTGCGCAGACGCATAAAAGCCATTGTATTAGGATATTTCTTTTCGTTTCGCAATAAGAAATAGTAATTCATACAATTGACGTAATTACGGAATAAATTGAAATTAAAAAATAAATCCCAAATACTTTCTAGGTCGTCTTTTAATCCGCCCAATTTCTCTAGACGACTTGTGACACTCCCCTTAACTTGATCGATTAGGTGAACCGG
The DNA here is from genome assembly GCF_022749495.1 of Neisseria macacae ATCC 33926. NCBI lineage: Bacteria > Pseudomonadati > Pseudomonadota > Betaproteobacteria > Neisseriales > Neisseriaceae > Neisseria > Neisseria macacae. The sequence goes on from NZ_CP094241.1 coordinate 2,030,049, forward strand.
TTCTGATCCCTTAACTTCTTCTTTTACTTTTGCAAACAACTTATCAAATAAGGCAATACGCAAGTCATCAACATCGTTTACCGGACCGTTACTGTTAAGGCCTGTAACCTTGGACACGACACCAATAGCGGTTTTAACTAATTTTCCATCCCTATATTCCTCATATAATCCTTGGGCGGCAGTATGCACATAATTCATCAAACGGAAATGGATTTCCTCTCTAATGCCAAAACGCATATTCCGCCATCCATCTCTCAATTCCTTAATCCAATCTGGTAATAAATGGGTATCAAAGAATTCCTTAAATTCGTCTATTCCGGTGCCAACGCTCTTTTTAACCCTCAAGACAAATCCGACAGCCCCCATCCCCAGACTGTGGAATTCATCATGCAGACTTTGAAATTCCTCCATGGTTTTGTGAAATTCTTCATCGCTTGTAATGGTATTGTAACCTTCCACGGCATCGTACCATGCCCAGTCAAAACGCCTTTGTTCTACGGAATGACTGCGTTTTCCACGATAAAATTTATGCCTCTCTCTAGAACCCATTTTATGCATGGCAACTTTAGGCTCTAGAAATTTTTCTTTTTCCAATTTCTCAAAATGGCTATAAATGTTGTCAGGTTCCAGTATAAAGTCTAAGAAATGTTCATACGCCAAGTATTCATGCATGAACAATAAAGTACTTCTGCCCGGTGTATTGTCTTCAAGAAATTTTTCTGTTGCAAAAGGGTTTGTCTGCCAACATAGTATTTTGACATCTACATTGTTCTGTATGAACTTTTCCATCAGCAACTCGCCAATAGGCGCACCTGCCAAATTCACCCCCCTTTTAAAATACATGGAAGGTTGGAAACCCCAACAGACTATCTCTACACTTTTTTTTGCTTTTTCGATCGAGTCATACAGCTCGCCGAATGCGACTTCTCCGTTTACCAGCGAAAGAAAAGTAGCTTGCTCGGCAGAAGGTACATTTTTATTCCCTCCTTTACCGACAAACCAGCTTTCGGCTACTGTAGATTTTTTTTGAGTAATCGGCATTTGGCCATTCTTGGGCTTAGACTTACTTTGTGTTTTTGAATCATTTGGCATCGTTATTATCCGTAAAAATTCCTTGAACTAATTTGGCGTATTCTTCAACTTCCGGATTTGCACTTCCCGGGAAGAAACCTTTGCTGGTGTATTTATCTTTTCCTTCACATTTCTTGACAACTGGCAAATGGAATACCCGGCCATTGGCAAGCTCTACCTTATACTTACCTGTAGTCAATTCATGTTCTATTTCCAACTCACCCTTCGCATTGAGTATCCCTTTCATTTTTTCTACACCGTCCGCAAATAAAACATAAGGCATACCGGCAAAACCTCCGCCCCCATGAGCCGATTGTCCCACCTTCAATTTCAAAGGAATTTTAGGTATTGTTTTCGGCCATGATGGATGGTTGTAATTCATACTGGCAGGCCCCGTCACCTCCAACGGCGCCTTCACCCTAACCAGCTTCGGACTGCCAATCTCAATTTCTCCATTTGAGAATTTGATGTATGCGCCTTTACAGGTAATTAAAACTTCCTCTTGCGCTGCAATATTTACTCTGCCTGAACTGCTGGTCAGCACCGCATCCTTCAACGCATTCAGCTGCAACTCGTCATTCTGTGCCTGCACTTCCACTTTGCCCTGATTCGCCTGTACCTTGATGCCGCTGCTTTGGGCAAACAGGTTGAGGCTCTCTGCCGCATGGGCGGTCAGGCTTTGGCCGGCGGTGATGTCGGTATGGTTGCCGCTGACCAGGTGGATGTTTTCATTGGCGGTGTGCAGTTGGCTTTGCTGGGTTGCGGTGGCAATGCCGGCGGGGGCGGTTTGGATCAAACCGGCCTCTTTCAGGTCTTTGAGGGCGTCTTTCAGACGACCCCTTTGGGTTTCTTCATCGGTGTGGTGATTGTTGGCGGTTTGGGCGGCTTTGTTCAGGCTTTTGGCGAGGGAGAGTGCCTGTTCAATCTGCGCGATGGCATCGTCCATATCCAGCACTTTGCCGTTGGCGTCTTGGTTTTGTGCGCTGACGAGTATGCCTTTACCCGCCCGTACGGCGCCCCAGCCGTCGGTTCTGAGTTCGAAGCCTTCGCCGTTCTCTCCGCGTTTCTCCCTACCGCTGTCGACGATGTGGCCGAGGTTGAGTTGGGATTTCTGGTAGTCGGTGGCGAGTTTGATGTGTTCCTGACCTTTTTGGTCTTCCATCCTGAGTTTGTTGTTCGCCCAGGTGCGGATGACGTTCCTTGTGTTCCAATCGGCAGGAATGTGGTCGGGATGGGCGCTGTCGTGCATGACGCCGGAGATATACGGACGGTCGGGGTTGCCTTGGACGAAGGACAGCATGACTTCGGTGCCTTCGTGTAAGGGGAAGTGGATGCCGTATTCGGGACCGGCATAGGGTTTGGCGAGTCGGACGGGACGGCTTTCTCCGCCGGGACTCCATTCGTCCAAATCAAACGGCAGTTTGACGCGGTAGCGTCCCATGTCGTCGATGTAGGCGTAGGTGCAGTTCTCTGCCGCGGTTACCCGTGCGGGCAGTGTGCCGGCGATATGGGGGCGCGGGGTGGTGCGTTCGGGACGGAAGGCGAGTTGGGCGGGTATGGCGGTAAAGGTATGGGTATAGGCGGTATCGCGGCTGCCGCTGTGTTCCATGCTGAGTACCAGCCAGCCGTCGGGTGCTTCGGGGAAGGCGGTATCGGTTTGGAACACTTTCATCGGCGCCATGGAAACGACGTTGCCGCTGCCGTTGGCAACGGTTTGGCGGCAGAGGACGGCTTCGTTCAGCAGGGTCGTCTGAACTTTGGCTTCGTCGGGGGTTTTGGGATGAAGGCCCCAGTTTTGCTGTTTGCCCAATAAGACGGTATTGTCGGCAGATTCTTCGGATTGTTTGTTGTCGGTTTCGGCGAAGAGGTCGGTATCGGCAGTGCGGTAGTTGTAGTCGGCACTGCGTATGCCTTCGACGATGGGGTTGTGGCGGATGCTGAGGTTGAACAGTGCTTCGGTACCGGTGCTTTCCAGTCCGGCATGGGGACGGTAGGAAACGGGCAGGCTTGGGTCGCGGAAGTAGTGTTCGGGACTGTCGCCGAAGACGACTACGTCGCCATGTTGTTCATGCTGTTCGAAGGCATACCAAATGCCTTCTTCCTCACACAGACGGTTGATAAAGGCAAAGTCGCTTTCGAGATACTGGGTCACATACTCGCGGACGGTGTAGCTGCGGCTTTTTTGGAAACGGTAGTCGACACCGGAGAAGCCGTGGTGTTTGAAGACGGCGGCAACGATGTCGGGGACGGTTTGGTTTTGAAACAGTCGGGAGGATTGGAAATGTTTTAAAGCCGCGAAACGCGGCTCTAAAACAAAGCGGTAAACGGTTTCATCCTTGGAGACGGACAGCTTCTCACACGAAGTCACAATGCCCTGCCATTGTTTCGCCGGAGGGTCGTCTGAAGCAGACCTGAATGCACTGACTACTTCGGACAATACGGCCTCCTGCGGACGGATTTCAAACGCTGCGCGCTGGTTGAGGTAGGAAGACAGCGGCAGGGAGGAATCGGTGGAGGTGGCGGTGATTTCGACGCGGTAGGCGGTGTTGGCGGCTTCGGAGGCGGTGAAGGATTTGACGGAGAGTGAGGGGGAGAATCGGGCGAAGGTGAGATGGTAGGATTGGCGGGCAGTCATGATAACACTAGGATGAATTTATGATGAACGCCTGGAATATACCATAACCATAATGACAAATATATTTATTAAGATGAATGGCATAAATTCCACCTGAACGGCAAGAAAAATACCATGATGTTAAATTCCCTCCATGTATACACGTATATATGTATACAGTTATAATTCAAAGCTGTACTGTATCTCAGACCCATCCCATGAAAAAAATCCTTGTTACCGGCGGTGCGGGCTTTATCGGCTCGGCAGTTGTCCGCCACATCATCCAAAATACCCAAGATTCCGTCATCAATCTCGACAAATTAACTTACGCGGGCAATCTCGAATCACTGACTGACGTAGCCGACAGTCCCCGTTACGCTTTTGAGCAAGTGGACATTTGCGATCGTGCCGAACTTGACCGCGTGTTTGCACAACACCAGCCCGATGCCGTGATGCACTTGGCAGCGGAAAGTCATGTCGACCGCTCTATTGATTCCGCTGGCGAATTCATCCAAACCAACATCGTCGGCACGTTCAACCTGCTCGAAGCCGCGCGCGCCTACTGGCAGCAAATGTCGTCTGAAAAACGAGAAGCTTTCCGTTTTCACCATATTTCCACCGACGAAGTCTATGGTGATTTGCACGGTACGGACGATTTGTTTACCGAAACTACGCCCTACGCCCCGTCCAGCCCCTATTCCGCTTCCAAGGCTTCCAGCGACCATCTCGTACGTGCATGGCTGCGTACTTACGGTCTGCCGACCATCGTAACCAACTGTTCGAACAACTACGGTCCGTACCACTTCCCTGAAAAACTCATTCCATTGATGATTCTGAACGCGCTCGACGGCAAACCGCTGCCCGTGTACGGCGACGGGATGCAAATCCGCGACTGGCTGTTTGTCGAAGACCACGCCCGCGCGCTGTATCAGGTTGTTACCGAAGGCGTTGTCGGCGAAACCTACAATATCGGCGGGCACAATGAAAAAGCCAATATCGAGGTGGTCAAAACCATCTGCGCCCTATTGGAAGAACTTGTTCCTGAAAAACCTGCCGGCGTGGCGCGCTACGAAGATTTGATTACCTTCGTGCAAGACCGCCCCGGCCATGACGTACGCTACGCCATCGACGCCGCCAAAATCGGCAGGGAACTGGGCTGGAAACCGCAGGAAACGTTCGAATCCGGCATCCGCAAAACGGTGCAATGGTATTTGAACAACAAAACCTGGTGGCAAAATGTATTGAACGGCAGCTACCGTCTGGAACGTCTGGGCAAGCTTTAAACCATACCTGCCCTACATTGCAAACAACAGGCATCATCGAAAAAGGTATTTCCATGCATTCTCTGTCCCGCATAGTCTTATCGGCAACTTTGACCTCATCCTTGTTCGTCTCTATGCCAGTTCTGGCAAAAGAAACGCGACATCATGCCGCACAAACGACTGTTAAAAAGATGACAAAAGCCGATGGCAGCACTATTGAGCGGGCAGTTGTCATCATTGAAGACGACACTATGCGCGGCATTGGCGCCGAAAACCGCTGGATTGCAGAAAATATGCCGGGATACCACAAAGTCGGACAAGCCTTGTTGCAGCAAAACGGCGGAGTCTATGACCGTATTGATGTGCAAAATGAAGCAGGCGACATCCGTTCCGTTTACTTCGATATCAAAAGCTTCTTTGGTATGGTAAACGGCAAGCCTCTTTAAAACCAAAGGTCGTCTGAAAACATTAGCCATGCACAAACTATGTTTTCAGACGACCTTAAAATCCATTTCACACATTTTGCTGATTTCAACAATCAGACCAACAAAGGACCCCCATGAAAGGCATCATCCTTGCCGGCGGCAGCGGCACGCGCCTCTACCCCATCACACGCGGCGTATCCAAACAGCTCCTGCCCGTGTACGACAAACCCATGATTTACTATCCCCTGTCCGTATTGATGCTGGCGGGAATACGCGAAATCTTGGTCATTACCACCCCCGAAGACAATCCCTCTTTCAGACGACTGCTCGGCGACGGCAGCGATTTCGGCATCTCCATCAGCTACGCCGAACAACCCAGCCCCGACGGCTTGGCGCAAGCATTCATCATCGGCGAAGAGTTTATCGGCAACGACAACGTCTGCTTGGTTTTGGGCGACAATATTTTCTATGGTCAGTCGTTTACCCAAACCCTGAAACAAGCCGCCTCCAAAAAACACGGCGCCACCGTGTTCGGCTACCAAGTCAAAGACCCCGAACGTTTCGGCGTCGTCGAATTTGACGAAAACTTCAATGCCTTATCCATCGAAGAAAAACCGAAACAGCCCAAATCCGACTGGGCGGTAACGGGCTTATATTTCTACGACAACCGCGTCGTAGAATTTGCCAAACAAGTCAAACCCTCTGCGCGCGGCGAACTCGAAATCAGCACGCTCAACCAAATGTATCTTGACGACGGCTCATTGTCCGTCCAGCTTTTAGGACGCGGCTTTGCATGGCTGGACACCGGTACGCACGAAAGTCTGCACGAAGCCGCCTCATTCGTCCAAACCGTGCAAAACATCCAAGACCTGCAAGTCGCCTGCCTCGAAGAAATCGCCTGGCGCAACGGCTGGCTTTCAGACGAGCGCTTGGAAGAACTCGCCCGCCCGATGGCAAAAAACCAATACGGTCAATACCTGTTACGTTTGTTGGCAGGCATAAACCGCTAAGCTCAAATCTATTGTATTCATAACATCAAGCGTAGTTTTCTTGATTCGTTCAAGTGGAATTGAAAATATGAAAATCATTGATACCACCATTCCCGAAGTCAAACTTTTAGAACCGCAAGTCTTCGGCGACGCGCGCGGCTTTTTTATGGAAACTTTCCGCGACGAATGGTTTAAGGCCAACGTCTGCGACCGCACCTTCGTGCAGGAAAACCATTCCAAATCAGGCAAAGGCGTATTGCGCGGCCTGCATTACCAAACCGAAAACACGCAAGGCAAACTCGTCCGCGTCGTTGTCGGCGAAGTGTTCGACGTTGCCGTCGATATGCGTAAGGATTCGCCGACTTTCGGCAAATGGGCAGGCGAAATCCTGTCGGCTGAAAACAAACGCCAACTGTGGGTACCCGAAGGTTTCGCACACGGCTTTTACGTTTTGAGCGATGAAGCCGAATTCGTTTACAAATGCACGGACTATTACAACCCGAAAGCCGAACATTCACTGATTTGGAACGATCCAACCGTCGGCATCGAATGGCCGCTGCAAGGCGAACCCAACCTGTCGCCCAAAGACTTGGCAGGTAAAATCTTGGCAGAAGCCGAAACCTTTTAAGGTCGTCTGAAAACGATTGCAGGCGGTTATCCCATTTGCCCTTATGCGGCAGAATCAGGATAATGCGCCTGCATCGATTATTTTCAAACTCAAACGGCAAACACCATGAATTTTTACGATTTACTGATTTCTCCGTTCGTAGAGTTCGATTTCATGCGTTATGCGCTGGCATCGATATTCTGTTTGGCACTCAGTGCCGCACCTGTCGGTGTTTTCCTCGTGATGCGCCGCATGAGCCTGGTCGGAGACGCATTAAGTCATGCCGTGTTGCCCGGTGCCGCGATAGGTTATATTTTTGCCGGTTTGAGCCTGCCGGCAATGAGCATAGGCGGCTTTGTTGCCGGCATGCTGATGGCTCTTTTGGCGGGATTGGTCAGCCGTTTTACCACTTTGAAAGAGGATGCCAACTTTGCCGCATTTTATTTGAGCAGTCTGGCAATCGGCGTCATCTTGGTCAGCAAACAAAAGGACGGCAGCGTAGATTTACTGCATTTGCTGTTCGGTTCCGTCTTGGCAGTGGACATCCCTGCATTACAACTAATTGCCATCGCCGCCAGCATAACGATCACCGCTTTGGCAATCATCTACCGCCCCTTAGTCTTGGAAAGCATAGACCCTCTGTTCCTAAAAGCCGTTGGCGGGAAAGGCGGCTTTTGGCATGTTGTGTTTCTGGTGTTGGTGGTTATGAACTTGGTTGCCGGCTTTCAAGCACTCGGCACACTGATGTCGGTCGGGCTGATGATGTTGCCCGCCATTACCGCCCGATTGTGGGCAAAAAATATGGGAATGTTGATTTTATTGTCAGTCTTGCTGGCACTCTTCTGCGGCTTTGCGGGCTTGCTGTTTTCGTATCACGTCGAAATACCGTCGGGTCCCGCCATTATTTTGTGTTGCGGCGTCTTATACACCCTGTCCGTCATCTTCGGCAGCGAAGGCGGCATATTGACCAAATGGATACGCGGCAAAAAACACCGCACTGCTTGACGGCAAGCCATACTCTCCAAACCAATCAACCCGTCAATCCATTGTTCCTGACCCGGTTTCATTGCCCAACTGAAACAAAAGGTCGTCTGAAAACCATCCCCTCGGTTTTCAGACGACCTTTTGCCATGAATCACACTCCACCGCCCTTATCCTCCGCTTACGGTAGAAAATTCGATTATTCCCGTCCCAGCCTTGAATTTCATGTAAAAAATAGTAATAATAAGCCCTTTTCCAGCAGACCATACTGCCCGACCAACTCCCCTCAAGAAAGCACGAAACATGGCGTTAATCGTACATAAATACGGCGGCACATCAGTAGGCTCGCCCGAACGCATTAAAAACGTAGCCAAACGTGTCGCCAAAGCCCGCGCCGAAGGACACGACATCGTTGTCGTCGTATCCGCCATGAGCGGCGAAACCAACCGCCTGGTTGCGCTGGCGCACGAAATGCAGGAGCATCCCGATCCGCGCGAGCTGGACGTAGTCTTGTCCACCGGCGAGCAAGTGACCATCGGCCTTTTGGCAATGGCATTGAAAGACATCGGCGTGGATGCCAAAAGCTACACCGGCTGGCAGGTCGCCCTCAAAACCGATACTTCCCACACCAAAGCCCGCATCGAAAGCATCGATGACGAAAAAATGCGCGCCGACCTCGCCGAGGGCAAAGTCGTCATCGTCGCCGGCTTCCAAGGCATCAGCAGCGAAGGCGATATTTCCACGCTCGGACGCGGCGGTTCCGACACCTCCGCCGTTGCGCTCGCCGCGGCCCTCAAAGCGGACGAATGCCAAATCTATACCGACGTAGACGGCGTTTACACCACCGACCCCCGCGTCGTGCCTGAAGCGCGCCGCATGGATACGGTTACATTTGAAGAAATGATCGAACTGGCAAGCCTCGGTTCGAAAGTTTTGCAAATCCGTTCAGTAGAATTCGCCGGAAAATACAAAGTGCGCCTGCGCGTACTGAGCAGCCTGCAAGACGGCGGCAACGGCACCTTAATTACCTTTGAAGAGGACGACAACATGGAAAGAGCTGCCGTAACCGGTATCGCATTCGATAAAAACCAAGCCCGCATCAACGTGCGCGGCGTACCCGACAAACCCGGCGTCGCCTATCAGATTTTAGGCGCGGTTGCCGATGCCAACATCGAAGTCGACATGATCATCCAAAATGTCGGCAGCGAAGGCACTACCGATTTCTCCTTCACCGTACCACGCGGCGAGTACAAACAAACCATCGAAATCCTGACCAAGCTGCAAGACAGCATCGGTGCAGCCGCCATCGACGGCGACGACACCGTGTGCAAAGTCTCCGCAGTCGGCTTGGGTATGCGTTCGCACGTCGGCGTTGCCGCCAAAATCTTCCGCACCCTCGCCGAAGAAGGCATCAACATCCAAATGATTTCCACTTCAGAAATCAAAGTTTCCGTCTTGATTGACGAGAAGTACATGGAACTCGCCACCCGCGTCCTGCATAAAGCGTTTGATTTGGGTTAATCAGGTTATATGCTTGAAAGGTCGTCTGAAATTTTATTTTCAGACGACCTTTTTTATAGAAAAACAAATTGATTTTTAAATTCGATATTTTTAGTTTCAAGGCTGATTAGCATTTTAGATAAATTAGATAATATTCTGATTGTTTGAAAATATCTTAGTCAAAATTAGTTTTTAGACAACCCAAGTAAGACGCACAATGGTATTATTTGGTGTATCTACTAATTTTATTTAATATTTTAGGGAAAAAATGTCATGGATAAATACCAATACGATACAGGCAAAGAAATTTTGACAGGTGCAAAATCCATTACCCGATTTATAATTAAAAAATGGGCATCAGAAGGTAAAAAACAATTTACGGCTAAGGAATTAGATGAATATTTGAAAAATCTCCAAGGCTTGAATACTCCATATAAAGACAATACTGGTTCAAACTTACACAGTATGTGCGTCAATTCGAATTCTTCCAAGCATTATTCAAATAGTAAACCTGATTTTCTCTACCTAGTCGATCGTGGTATTTTTGAAATGTACGATCCTATAAAACACGGTGACAATGTAAAACAAATAGAATCTCTCTTAAATGATTTGGCAGTCATTAATAAAAAAAGAAAAAAGAAGGAAATTGAAGAAACAACTGCCGAAGTACAAATCCTTGCACGCAAAGGACAGGGGCGCTTTCGGAATGAGGTATCAGCATGGTGTCCCAAATGTCCTGTATCAGGTGTAGAGAATATGAGGTTACTGGTGGCTAGCCATATTAAACCTTGGTGTAAAAGCAATAATGAAGAGCGTTTGGATGGCCATAATGGTTTCATGTTTGCACCGCATATTGATGCACTTTTTGATAACGGTTATATCAGTTTTGATGACGAAGGAAAAATTTTAATCAGCCCTCAATTGGGAGAAAAAGATAGAAATGCATTTAACATTGACATTGATATAAAACTCACAGAGCTTCCTGAAAAAACGAAGTACTATCTGAAATATCACCGAGATTATATTTATATACATAATTAAGAGTTTAAACCTAAGGTCGTCTGAAACACAAAAAAGTTTCAGACGACCTTTTTTATGAGAAAACCGTAGGTTGAAATCTATATCCGATAATATTTTCTTAGCTGTTTCTAAAGCATTTCTTCTTTAAGTTTTTATATCTATGTCCGGCAGTCAGGTTTGCCCGAAGGTCGTCTGAAAATAAGAAACCTTTTTTACCACCGTCGGACTAACAGATTATCAACGCAATATTTAAGGAGCTTTATGACTGCTTTCATCCGCTTCGTTTCAGTGTTGCTGACCGCATCCGCATTGACTGTCAGCGTAAGTGCCGCTGCCAAACCCGTTGCAGGAAAACGCGTCGCGGTGCAGTCTTCCAAAGGCAAGGTCATGCCACCTGCTGATTATGCCAAAATGATTAACGACTTCCCCGATCCTAACCCGAAACTTCTGGAGCCAATCCCTATTTCAAATGTGAAATCGCCATACGGACGGGCGGATTTGGTTAAATTTTTCGAAATCGTTTTACAGTCTCATTCGGAATTGATGACGGCACAAGATGAATTTAACCGGGCCGGAGAAAATTCGACACATTCTCCAGAATTTTTTGAAGCTGCAAAAAAGCTGGCTGATGAGTGGAAAAAAGTTACCAGAAGATTTTTGGATGCTGATTTCCGCGATCCTGAAATTAAAGCAGTGGTCAACCGGAGGGTCGAAATCAATATATTGGCAAGTCATGTTTTGGAATATTTGATAAAACATCAAAAAACCTTGATGGCTGAAGGAGAAAGAGACCCTGAAATAAACCGATTGGATGTAATGGCTTTTCTAGAAAAACGAAATAAAGCTCAAGAAGGAGTTAAGAAAAGCAATGCAGAAATATTGAAAGCCGTCCGTGCATTAAAGAAAAAATATTCCCTATAATCCCCCCAAAGGTCGTCTGAAAACGCTACCGAAGCCGTTTCAGACGACCTTTTTGCAAACTGATTGATAACATATTAAAACCATATCCCAAGCCTGCCGAAATATGCCATAATAGCCACGCAGCGCGCTTTTGCGCCGCATTCGAAAAGAAAAACCTAACCTACAAGAGAATATCCCATGACTAGCAAAGCCACCATTATCTACACCCATACCGACGAAGCCCCCGCGCTGGCGACCCAATCCCTGCTGCCGATTGTGCAGGCGTTTACCCGCCATGCCGGTATCGAAGTCAAAACCAGCGATATTTCCCTGTCCGGCCGCATTCTGGCGGCGTTCCCCGAATATCTGACCGAAGCGCAGCGCGTACCCGACGCGCTTGCCGAGTTGGGCGAACTGGTGAAACAGCCCGATGCCAACGTGATCAAACTGCCGAACATCAGCGCGTCCGTACCGCAACTGACCGCCGCAATTAAAGAATTGCAGGCAAAAGGCTTTGCCGTCCCCGATTACCCCGCCGACCCGCAAACCGATGAAGAAAAAGCCGTGCGCGAACGTTACGACCGCATCAAAGGCAGCGCGGTCAATCCCGTTTTACGCGAAGGCAACTCCGACCGCCGCGCGCCGAAAGCGGTGAAAAACTTTGCCAAAAAAAATCCGCACAGCATGGGCGCATGGACCAAAGACTCCAAAACCCACGTTGCCACCATGCAAAGCGGCGACTTTTTCCATAACGAACAATCCGTTACCGTACCCGATGCGACTTCCGTATCCATCGTGTTCACCGACAAACAAGGCAACAAAAAAGAGCTGCGCGAGCCCGTTGCCCTGAAAGCCGGCGAAATCATCGACGCGACCGTGATGAGCAAAAAAGCCCTGCTCGCCTTCCTTGCCGAACAAGTGAAAGACGCAAAAGCAAAAGGCGTATTGTTCTCGCTGCACATGAAAGCCACCATGATGAAAGTGTCCGACCCGATTATCTTCGGACACGCCGTCAAAGTGTTCTTTGCGCCTGTTTTTGAAAAATTCGGCGACAAACTGGCTGCTGCAGGCGTCAACGTCAATAACGGCTTCGGCAACTTGCTTGCCAATCTGGACAAACTGGATGCGGACACCCGCGCTGCCGTCGAAGCCGAAATCGCTGCCGTTTACGCTGCCAACCCCGATTTGGCGATGGTCGATTCCGACAAAGGCATCACCAACCTGCACGTCCCCAGCGACGTCATCGTCGATGCTTCCATGCCCGCGATGATCCGCAATTCCGGCCGTATGTGGGACAAAGACGGCAAAGCGCAAGACACCAAAGCCGTGATTCCCGACAGCAGCTATGCAGGCGTTTATCAGGCAACCATCGACTTCTGCCGCGAACACGGTGCGTTCGATCCGACGACCATGGGTACCGTGCCCAACGTCGGCCTGATGGCGCAGGCAGCCGAAGAATACGGTTCGCACAATAAAACCTTCGAAATCGAAGCCGACGGCCAAGTTCAAGTCATTGATGCGGCGGGCAAAGTCCTAATGCAGCACGAAGTTGAGGCAGGCGACATCTGGCGTATGTGCCAAACCAAAGACGCGCCCGTCAAAGACTGGGTACAACTCGCCGTCAACCGCGCCCGCCTGAGCAACACGCCCGCCGTGTTCTGGCTCGACGAAAACCGTCCGCACGATAAAAGCCTGCTCGCCAAAGTCAACGCCTACCTTGCCGAACTGGATACCGACGGTCTCGACATCCGTGTCCTCGCTCCCGAAGAAGCCGCCAAGTTCAGCCTGGGTCGTCTGAAAAACGGCGAAGACACCATTTCCGTAACCGGTAACGTCCTGCGCGATTATCTGACCGACCTGTTCCCGATTTTGGAACTCGGCACCAGCGCGAAAATGCTGTCTATCGTTCCGTTGATGAACGGCGGCGGTATGTTTGAAACCGGCGCGGGCGGCTCCGCACCGAAACACGTCCAACAGTTCCTCGAAGAAAACCACCTGCGCTGGGACTCTTTAGGCGAGTTCCTCGCACTTGCCGTATCGTTTGAACATCTGGCGCAAAAAACCGGCAACACCAAAGCCCAAGTCCTCGCCGACACGCTGGATGCCGCCACCGAAAAACTGCTGTTGAACGACAAATCGCCCAAACGCAAAGCAGGCGAACTCGACAACCGCGGCAGCCATTTCTACCTCACCCTCTACTGGGCGCAAGAACTGGCAGCTCAGGATAAAGACGCTGAACTGAAAGCAGCGTTTGCGCCGCTGGCGGAAACCCTGACCGCCGACGAAGCGAAAATCGTTGCCGAGCTTTCCGCCGCACAAGGCAAAGCAGCCGACATCGGCGGCTACTACGCCCCCGACGCTGCAAAAGCCGCCCAAGCCATGCGCCCGAGCGAAACGTTCAATCAGGCATTGGCAAAGCTGTAAAAGCATTACGGTAAAGCTGTAAACATGAAAGGTCGTCTGAAAACCTGTATTTAAAGGTGAACTGGCCCCCAAATCTTGGACACTCATAAAAGCCTATTCAGGCGCTCTGTGCAAGCTGGGTTCTGTATGCGACAGGACTCAGCTTTTTCAATTTCAGACTGCAACGCTCCCGGTTGTAGTAATCCATATAGTCATCTATCTGCTTCATCAATTCATCTACCGTCAATTCACCTGCGTTATAGAAACACTCCGTCTTCAACACCGCAAAGAAGCTTTCCATCGGCGCATTGTCCCAACAGTTCGCCTTTCGCGACATGCTTTGAACCATGGAATGCTCCGCAAGCAATTCCCTATACCCCGCCGTACGGTACAGCACACCTTGGTCCGAATGAAGCATCGTTCCTTTATCAGTCAGACGGGGGGCGGCTTTTTCGAGCATTTCCTTCACCATTTCGCTGTCGGCTCTGCGGCTCATGGCGTAGGCGACGATCTCGCGGTTGAACAAGTCCAAGATTGGCGAGAGGTACAGTTTGCCGTCCTTTCCTTTGAGTTCGGTAACGTCGGTCAGCCATTTTTCGTTGGGCTTTTCAGCTTTGAATAGGCGTTTGAGGAGGTGCTCCGATATCTCGCCCATGGCGGGATGGCGGTAGGCTTTTTTCGCCCGTATGAGGGCTTTCAGTTCCAACTGCTTCATCAACCGCGCCACTTTTTTGCGGTTCCAATCTAATGCGGCGGCAATGCGCCTTTGTCCGTAGCGTCCTTTATGCCGCCGGTAGGTTTCGACAAGGAGTGCTTTGTCGGCTGCGTCGGGATCGGGTCGGTCTTGGTGATGGTAGTAAAAGCTGCTTTTGGGCAGGTTTGCGATGTGCAGCAGGTATTTGAGCGGGTGTTGCGCCCTCAGTGTTTGGACGGTTTGGCTTTGTCCTTTTCGGTCTGTTTTTGGCTGAGGGCTTTTAACTCCTTTAGGTAGGCGACCTCTGCGCGCATATAGCACAACTCTTCGATAAGCTCTGCCTGCGTTTTTTCTTGGTCGGGTTTGTCGGCGATGAAGGGGTTTTTGCGGTGTTGGGGCATGGTTTTGGATTGGGGATGTTCGAGTGCGCCGATACCGCCTTCTTGATAGGCGCGTATCCATCGTCTCAGGTGGGTTCGGGAAATGCCGTAGTGGTCTGCGGTACGTTGTTGGCTGCGTATATGCAGGTAGTGGAGTACGGCTTGGTATTTGAAGTGTAATGTATAGTCAATTAAAAACAAAATGGTACAATACTCAATTTTTAAGGTCTAACCATGGCATACTCTGCGGACTTAAGAAACAAAGCTTTAAACTATTACGAACAATGCAAAAACATCAGCCAAACCGCAGCAACGTTTAACTTGTCAAGAAACACGCTTTACCTGTGGATTCGCCTTAAAAAACAAACAGGCAGCCTAAAACATCAAGTTACCGGTCTAAATGCCGTCAAATTGGATAGGCAAAAACTGGCTCAATATGTTGGGCAACACCCGGATGCCTATCTGCATGAAATCGCCAAACATTTTGATTGTACGCCAGCCGCCGTTTGCTATGCACTCAAACAGATGGGGATGACGCGCAAAAAAAGACCACCACTTACAAAGAACAAGACCCGGCCAAAGTAACGCATTATTTGACACAGCTGGCCGAATTTTCCGACTACCAACGCGTTTATTTGGATGAAACAGGATTTGACTGCTACCTGTTCCGTCCCTATGCCCGCAGCCCGAAAGGGCAAATAGTGAAAGCGCAGATAAGTGGAAAAAGATACCGACGCTTATCTCTGGTGTCCGCACAAGTCGGCAACCGGCTGATTGCTCCGATGGTTTATCAAAATACGATGACCGGAGTCTTTTTTGAAGCGTGGTTTCAGCAATGCCTACTGCTCGCATTGACTCAAAAATCGGTGATTATTTTAGATAATGCACGATTTCACCGTATGGGTGTCTTACGGGAAATGGCGGAAAAATGGGGACATAAGGTATTGCCTCTTGCACCTTATTCACCTGAGCTCAACCCGATTGAGAAGGTGTGGGCGAATATTAAGCGGTATCTGCGAACCGTATTGTCTGATTACGCCCGATTTGACGATGCGTTACTGTCCTATTTTGATTTTAATTGACTATATATTTGCTCATAAAAAAAACTGCACCTTGTGAGTTGGAGGGGATGTCCAACTTTTGGGGTGCAGTTCAAGGTTTTCAGACGACCTTTTTATAGTGGATTAAATTTAAATCAGGACAAGGCGACGAAGCCGCAGACAGTACAGATAGTACGGAACCGATTCACTTGGTGCTTCAGCACCTTAGAGAATCGTTCTCTTTGAGCTAAGGCGAGGTAACGCCGTCCTAGTTTAAAGTTAATCCACTATAATCTTCCAAGGCACCAACTTGCCTTTAACAAATAAACAAGAATAAGGACGAGGGGTCGGAACAACGAACCGCAGAGATAAGACAAGGCTGATTTATTTCATGCATTCTCCGCTCAGAAATCCTTTTTTAAACTTAGACGCCCCCTGACCTACCTTTAATTTATCTGTGCGTCTCATACGATATTGCGGCGCATTTGAAACAGTACAAAAAACTAAAGACCGTCCGAGAAACGGGCGGTCTTAGATATTGTGAGGAATTTCAGCATTATTCCTTAACGTGCTTTCGGTGTAGTCGGTGCAACTGGTTTTCCAGTGAACGAAGCACGTTTTGCGGCTTGAAAGATAGCCAATCGTCTACGATGTTGCATCATTATTTCCTTTCTTTTTCTATTATTTGGATTATTCCCGGTTCTATAAACCGGATGCCCTATCTATACCATTTATTTTTTCAAATAAAATATAGTACAGTTATTGTGAGATGCTATGGAGGACATCATAAATGCTTTATCCGTTGATGAACAGAGGATTTTTGTAAATTTATGATTTTATTCTTTAATCGGAAAATAAAAACGGACTGACCTGATTTGCCACAGCCAGTCCGTCTTTATATAGTGGATTAACTTTAAACCAGTACGGCGTTACCTCGCCTTAGCTCAAAGAGAACGATTCTCTAAGGTGCTGAAGCACCAAGTGAATCGGTTCCGTACTATCTGTACTGTCTGCGGCTTCGTCGCCTTGTCCTGATTTAAATTTAATCCACTATATTATTCCGTCAATAAATTTAATGCTTCCCGATATTTATCAACTGTTTTCTGAATAACATCGCTAGGGACGTCCGGTGCCGGAGCTTTTTTGTTCCAACCGCTTTGCTCCAACCAATCCCGAACAAATTGCTTGTCAAAAGACGGCGGATTAGTGCCGACTTGATATTGATCAGCCGGCCAAAAGCGGCTGGAATCGGGCGTCAGCACTTCATCCATCAGGGTTAATGTACCGTTTTCATCCAGCCCGAATTCAAATTTGGTATCGCATATGATGATACCGCGTGATTTTGCATATTCTGCGGCTTCCGTATAAAGCTGAATGGCTTTAGCGCGCACTTCAGCCGCCAACTCTTTACCGATAATGCGTTCGCATTCTTCAAAACTGATGTTTTCATCATGATCGCCGACGGCAGCCTTGGTGGACGGGGTAAAAATCACTTCCGGAAGCTGCTGCGCTTCTTTCATCCCTTCGGGAAGTTTGATGCCGCAGACAGAACCGTTTTTTTGGTAATCTTTCCACCCGCTGCCCGCCAAATAACCACGCACAATCGCCTCTACTTTGACAGGAGTCAGTTTTTTGGCGACAACCGCGCGTTTCTCGATGGCTTTGGCTTCATGTTCAGGCAACACGTCATAAACCGTATCGCCGGTAAAATGATTGGGCATGATATGCGCCAGTTTTTGAAACCAGAAATTGGAAATCTGCGTCAGAATTTCTCCTTTACCCGGAATCGGATTGTCTAAAATCACGTCAAATGCAGACAGTCGGTCGGATGCGACCATCAACATGCGCTTGCTGTCGATTTCGTATAAATCTCGCACTTTTCCAGAGTAAATCTTTTTCAAGCTGATTTCGGACATTTCAGGTTTCTCCCTTCGCTGACTCGGTTTAAACAGGATTCCGTTATTTTATCCGAATTTGGATTTTTGGGTCAGATTGTTTACAAAATAGGTCGTCTGAAAACGTTTTGCACGGATGCAGACGCTTTCAGACGACCTTATCAATCCTAAGTATAGCTAATCAGAGATTAGATGCTAGGAACTTGGGTTTGTTGTTGGATGCTGTTTACAGCTGACAGAGAGTAGTAATCGCCATGACCGGTTACTTCGTAAGTGCTGCCATCGGCAAACTTGAAGTTTTCGATCTTATGGTTGTTACCGGAGAACCAGTCGTCAATGGTAACAGTGTCACCGCCGCCGACAGATACGGTCAGGCTGTTGCCTGTTTTGCTCAACAACACGTCGGAAGCAGAAATACCTTTGCCGAATTGCAGGGTATCGTTACCGCTCTCGTCTTGGATGGTGTCGCGACCGTAACCTTTATCGAAGAAGTAGGTATCGTCGCCGGTACCACCGATCAGGACATCGTTGCCGATGCCGCCGTCGAGGTAGTCGTTACCGTCTTTACCAACCAGGCAGTCATCGCCTGCCAAGCCGTACAGGTGGTTGTTGCCGGAGTTACCGTTGATGTCGTTGTTCAGAGCGTTACCGGTACCGTTGAGGTTGCCGGAACCTTGCAAGAACAGGTGTTCAACGTTGTCGGTCAGGGTGTAGTCGATTACGCTGCGAACGGTATCGATACCGCCGCTGGCATTACCGTACTCGATAACTTGGTCGCCTTTGTGGTCAACAAAGTAAACATCGTTACCGTCACCACCACGCATGATGTCAGCGTCGGCACCACCGTTCAGGTAGTCGTTGCCTTCACCGCCTTGCAGGTAGTCTTTACCGCCTTCACCGTACAGGGAGTCACCGTTGTTACCGCCTTGCAGGGTGTCGTTACCGTCGCCGCCGTAAATTACGTCGGCACCGTCGCCACCATAAATCACGTCTTCGCCGCTTGTACCGTAAATGGTGTCTTTCTTATCGGTACCCACAGTTTTGGTTGCGCCGTTTTGATCTTTGTCGCACTCGTCAACACGGATGATGTTACCCGGATTTTTGTCGTCATGTCCGTAGGTATTGTGTTGGTTTTGATCGTCAACGCAATCTTTGCAGTCTTTATCGTTGGGTTTAGGCTGCGGTTTTGGTTGTGGTTTAGGTTGCGGCTGCGGTTGAGGCTGCGGTTGGGGTTTAGGCTGCGGCTGAGGTTGTGGCTGCGGCTTAGGTTGGGGTTGTGGGTGGGGTTGAGGTTGTGGTTTTGGCTCAACCGGTGGGCAGTAAGGATCAACATGCTTCGGAGGAACCGGTTTTGGAGCCGGTTTAGGGTAATAAGGTTTACCCGGGTTGCAGTTGAAATCGATAATGATGCATTTGTACGCAGGTTTCGGCGGAGGGCAGTAGGCACCATGACCGAATTTGCCGTGAGGCATTTTGAAGCCGTGTGAAGAGCCGTAGTTATGGAAACCGCCTTTGTAACCGAAACCGCCATGGCTCGGTGGGCAGTAAGGATTGTACGGTTTGACCGGAGGGCAATATGCGTTGAAGTGGCCTTTGGATGAGTAGCCGCCATAATGATAAGTCATAATAAATCACTCCCAGAATATAATTAAGAAGCATAGGCCTTTTGACAAAAATACAGACCAGCCAAACTGCCTACATTGTTATTTTAGTGATATTTCGCAGAAAACTTACATTCTCGTCGCTAACGGTAAAAATTTTGGATAAATGGAAATTTATTTTTCCATGATAATGAACAATATTACATTGGAAACCAACCCTGTTATTTTCATCATGACGCAATATAATGATTATTTTAACCAAATGAAAATACAATACGCCATAAAAATATTATTCATATATTTCAATAGTTTTTTAAGAATTGCTAGTTTTTACTCAATCCCGCTCATTTCTCATTCAATTGAAAATCTCCCTCCCATCCTTACCCATCAAGGTTTTATTGCATTATCATTTATTTTGACATACGAATATAATTTAAACTTTTTTACACTTTAATTTTCATCTTACAAAACAAACAGATAAATCACCGAACTATATCAATCTTGATTACCGGGCAATAATCCGTTGCAAAATGACAAAAGGGTCGTCTGAAAATACGTTTTTCAGACGACCCTTTTGGGTACCACTCAAATCCATTGGCTGCAAAACCGTATCAAAATTGCACCCGTTGCGCATTGGAAATTTCACGTTCATTCTCAATACTGAAATTTGCCCTTACATACTGCCCGAAAAGTTTCGCGGTCATACTTTGCGGGAAACGCCTCAACGTAGCGTTATAGGTGCGGACAGCCTGAATATAGTTATTCCTTGCTTGATTAATCCGGTTTTCCGCCTCTTCAAGACGCGTAGTCAGACGCTGATAATCCAAGCTTTCCGCCAAAAGCGGATAATGGTCTGAAATCAGCGTCATTTGTGTCAAAATTCCGCTCAATTCTCCCTGAACCTCCTGAAAACGCTTCAATTTCGCCGGGTTGGCAGCCTCCTCCAAATTCAGATTCATACGGACCGCCCGACTTTGAATGTCAGACAACTTGAACAAAATATCCTCTTCAGGGCCGGCATACGTCTTAACGACATTCGATAAATCGGACACCAATGCCGAACGCTGACCGTATTGCTTCATCACTTCCACCCAAGCATGTTTGATATCCTGTGCTTGAGCATGCATCACATAATAGCTGCGTCCGACAATACCTATTACCAATACTGCCAATACTATCGGCCACCATTTTTTCCACATCAACCACATACTCCGTGAATATACGCAACATTCCATACCGTATTCATTTTTTCAGACGACCCCAATCTGTATAAGAGGTCGTCTGAAAACCATCGGACAGTATATCTCTAAGCTTTCCCTATCCGGATAAAAATCAAACAAACAAAATTATTTTCAGATAATCGGTATCGCTGCGAAGTTTGCACTATAATATATCAGGCATTGGCAGACTCCCTACCGCATCGGATTTTTATAGTGGATTAACTTTAAACCAGTACGGCGTTGCCTCGCCTTAGCTCAAAGAGAACGATTCTCTAAGGTGCTGAAGCACCAAGTGAATCGGTTCCGTACTATCTGTACTGTCTGCGGCTTCGTCGCCTTGTCCTGATTTAAAGTTAATCCACTATATTATTCCTCTTGCAAAAATCAGCATGATTTCAGGTTTAAATCCGCTTTCCATCTCTTTCGGAAACAGGCGGGGTCGTCTGAAAATAGAAAATGGGAAGCATCTTCTGCCTTCATTTCTACGCAGGGATGATGCAGTTGAGATGTCCCAGCATGAATTTGCAAAAGGGTTATTTCACAAAATGGTCTTATTGGCGGGTCAAACATCTGCCCAACCGTCTTCCAATCTGTTTTGTTTTGAATGTACTGTTTCAGCGTTCCCGAATAATGAATTCGGATGCTTGCCCAAATCGTTCCAATTGCCGTCCTTTTAATCCGGCAATACTTTTTTAAAACTTTCAAACGAGGAGAAACCATATGCGAACCCTGTTAACCGGTTCAAAAGGACAATTGGCGCGTTGCTTTCGCGACCGCCTGCCTGAAAATTGGGAATTGATTGCCACCGATTCGACATCCTTGGATATTACAGATACCGAAGCCGTTCGCAATATGGTTCAAAACTTCCAACCCGACGCCATAGTCAATGCAGCGGCCTTTACCGCAGTCGATAAAGCAGAGGCTCATGTCAGTACCGCATTTGCCGTCAATGCCACCGCCGTCCACAACCTCGCCTCTGCCGCCCGCGCCTGCCAAGCCCGCTTTATCCATATCTCTACGGACTATGTGTTCGACGGCACAAACAAGACCCCATACAAAGAGCAAGACTATACCAACCCGCAAAGCGTGTATGGGCGCACTAAAGTCTCAGGCGAACTGCTCGCCTTGGCAGCCAATCCGGACAGCGTCATCATCCGTACCTCATGGTTATTCAGCGAATACGGCAACAACTTTGTCAAAACCATGATCAGACTGGCCGGAGAACGGGACAATCTCTCCATTGTTCATGACCAAACAGGCAGTCCTACTTATGCCGGCGACCTTGCCCAAGCCATCATTACTTTGCTGCAGCAACCCGTTGCCCCACGGGGTATTTATCACTACGGCGGCAATAAATCGGTAACATGGTATGAATTTGCCCAAGCCATTTTCCAAGCAGCGCAACAGCAAGACCCTGATTTTAAAATTCCACAACTGAACGCCATCACGACCGACCAATACCCCCTACCCGCCCCGCGTCCTGCTTACAGCATTATGGACTGCCAAAAAATAGAAAACGAATGCGGCATCAAGGCATCCGATTGGCAAAAAGCGTTAAATGAAATCATCGGCAAGCTGGATAACTGATCAGCACCCTCTGCCAGATAAAACAAAAGACCGCAAAAACGAAGCGGTCTTTTGTTTTACTCAGGATATACTGGCAGCAGAACAGAAATGTCGTATCACCATTACCAACTCTTTCTCGTAAGGTCGTCTGAAATTTCAGACGACCTATAGTAGATTAAATTTAAATCAGGACAAGGCGACGAAGCCGCAGACAGTACAGATAGTACGGAACCGATTCACTTGGTGCTTCAGCACCTTAGAGAATCGTTCTCTTTGAGCTAAGGCGAGGCAACGCCGTACTGGTTTAAAGTTAATCCACTATATCAACTCTTTCTCATAAGGTCGTCTGAAATTTCAGACGACGTATTCAGTCGATAACACCCAATTCCTGTAATCCCCGCAACACCCCATCCTCGTCCACACTCGGGCATACAAATTTTGCCACAGCCTTCGCCTCAGCCTCGCCATTCCCCATTGCCACTCCAAATCCGACAGTAGACAACATTTCCAAGTCGTTGAAGCTGTCGCCAAATGCCATAACATCCTTCATTTCAATCCCCAGCTTACCTACGGCATGAGCAATTCCCCTTGCCTTAGAACCTTCAGAACGAAGCATATCCATGGCACATTCATGCCACCGAACCAATTTAAATCCGTTTTGTTGAATTTCATCTTCAATGGCGCGTTCTTGATTGGAATCCGCAAAGATCAGCATTTGATACACTTTTGCCCGATGAAAATATTCTTTATCCATCAAAAAATCGGGAAAAATATGCGCCAATGCATCTTTAACAAGCGATGAAGGGCTGGAAACCGCAATTTCATTGTTATTCACAAAGGCGTAATCAATATTTTTATTGTCCAACGACGCGCATATTTCCATCATATTCGCAGAATCCATCGGATATTCCTGCAATACTTCCCCGTGAAACGACGTATATTGCCCATTAATGGTCACCAGCATATCGATTCCGCTTTCACGGATCAGCTCCTGCACTTTTTTCGGAATAGCCGCAGGAGGACGACCCGTTGCAATCGCGGTCAATATCCCTTTCTCTTTCAACGCCGCCATTGCTTTATAAACGGAAGGCCTCAGGGTATCGGTATATTTCCGATAGAGGGTGTCATCAATATCAAAGAAGATAATTTTCGGATTTTTCATAAGCAGGCAAACAAAAGTTTCATCATTTCAAAGTTCGGCTATTGTACCGTCAACCTAATCAAAAGAATATCTGCCTGATATATAGTGGATTAACTTTAAACCAGTACGGTGTTACCTCGCCTTAGCTCAAAGAGAACGATTCTCTAAGGTGCTGAAGCACCAAGTGAATCGGTTCCGTACTATCTGTACTGTCTGCGGCTTCGTCGCCTTGTCCTGATTTAAAGTTAATCCACTATATTTAAACATTCATGACCACAAGCAACCAGAGTTTTATCTTTTTCGGAGATACAAAAAAGACAAGCCCCTGAAAAATCAGGGGCTTGTCAAAATCTGGCACGCCCACGGGGAATCGAACCCCGGTTACCGCCGTGAAAGGGCGATGTCCTAACCGCTAGACGATGGGCGCAGAAATTTTCTATTGGCGCACCCGGAGCGATTCGAACGCCCGACCCTCTGGTTCGTAGCCAGATACTCTATCCAACTGAGCTACGGGTGCGCTGAAAGAAAGATTTGGATTATATTTTCCCATATATGACTTGTCAAGGGTTTTCTTGGATAAACGATGTGCAAAGTGTAGAATACTGCCCTGTTGTGTGAATTTTCAGGAATTTAGGATGTTTCATCTTTCTCGCTGGTTGAGATTATCGGAAGCTTTTACCCGATTGAACCGCCCTGTTGTGGTCGTTGATTTAGAATCTACCGGCGGCAATCTGTATCAAGACAGAGTGACGGAAATTGCTTTTCTGCGCTTTGAAAACGGCCGGGTAGAACATTACGAACAATTGATCAACCCAGGGAAGCCGATTCCTGAATTTGTCGTCCAACTGACCGGCATTACCAACGAAATGGTGGCGCAGGCTCCCGCTTTCGACCAAATCGCCTCCGACATACTGCCTTTACTGCGCGGCTCTTTGATTGTGGCGCACAACAGCCGTTTCGACTACACCTTCCTGCGTCATGAATTTTGTCGGGCAGGCATCGATTTTGCCGCTCCGGCATTATGCACCGTCCAACTGTCCCGCCGTCTGTACCCTCAATTTTATAAACACAATCTTGACAGTATTATCAGCAGGATGGGAATCCAAACGGACGATCGTCACCGTGCATTGGCCGATGTTTTGGCGCTTGCCGATTATTTGGAACACAGCCTGAAAGAGAAAACCTCCGATGAATGGGACAATCATTGCCGTGCGTTGATGAATCCAAAAATACTGCCGACGCAGCTATCCGATTCTTTGACGGCAAAACTCTATTCATTACCCGATACGGTAGGCGTACTTGTCTGGTTTGACCATTCAGGAAAAGTGCTGTCCGTCGAGGCGTATGAAAAAACGTATAGCGAAATCGCCGCCCTACTCCACAGCAAAGAAGGCTTGCACTATATTCAAAATGCCGCAGATGTGAAATTCATCCCCGCAGTAGGTAGCCTGCATGCCTTGTGGTTGAAAGCTCAGGTTATGCAGGAATATCAAGGGGAGTTATCTGCACCATTTCCCCTCAAGCAATTGAATCCCAAAACATTTATGACTGTTAAGTTCATACCCGACGAACATGGCGTACTGAAGGCACGAATTGTGCCGCTAGACAACGGCAGCAGCACCACCCGCCCTTACGGCTTATTTATCCACAAAAAAGCAGCAAAACGCGCATTGAACATCTGGGCGCAAGAACACAATTTCTGTCCCGATGCCTTAAACATTTTGCCAGTCAGTCACGCAAAGGGAGCGTTATGCCCCGTGCAGGCTGTCGGCAAGTGCCATGGGACATGCCATAAAGGTGACGGAATCGAAGAACAAAATACCCGAATTCATGCCATGGCATCCAAGCTGCCTGTTGCCGACTGGGGGAAAGTGCATGAAGTGGAAATCACGGAAACAGACGAATTATCAGGCCGCAGCGTCATCATGCGCTGCGCCGGAGGCGCTTTGGAACTGCCGAACGGACACTGGTATTTCGACAACCTGCTGCCGTCTATATTAAAAATTAAATTCAAACGAGACAGACAAAATATCCGCGTTATCGCTTGAGTAATTGACGTAAGTGGACAAACAAAGAGGTCGTCTGAAAACCAAGTTAGCGTTTGAACTGGCCCCCAAATCTTGGACACTCATAAAAGCCTATTCAGGCGCTCTGTGCAAGCTGGGTTCTGTATGCGACAGGACTCAGCTTTTTCAATTTCAAACTGCAACGCTCCCGGTTGTAGTAATCCATATAGTCATCTATCTGCTTCATCAATTCATCTACCGTCAATTCACCTGCGTTATAGAAACACTCCGTCTTTAACACCGCAAAGAAGCTTTCCATCGGCGCATTGTCCCAACAGTTCGCCTTTCGCGACATGCTTTGAACCATGGAATGCTCCGCAAGCAATTCCCTATACCCCGCCGTACGGTACAGCACACCTTGGTCCGAATGAAGCATCGTTCCTTTATCAGTCAGACGGGGGGCGGCTTTTTCGAGCATTTCCTTCACCATTTCGCTGTTGGCATTGCGGCTCATGGCGTAGGCGACGATTTCCCGGTTGAACAAGTCCAAGATCGGCGAGAGGTACAGTTTGCCGTCCTTCCCTTTGAGTTCGGTAACGTCGGTCAGCCATTTTTCGTTGGGCTTTTCAGCTTTGAATAGGCGTTTGAGGAGGTTTTCCGATATTTCGCCCATGGCGGGATGGCGGTAGGCTTTTTTCGCCCGTATGAGGGCTTTCAGTTCCAACTGCTTCATCAACCGCGCCACTTTTTTGCGGTTCCAACCCAATGCGGCGGCAATGCGCCTTTGCCCGTAGCGTCCTTTATGCCGCCGGTAGGTTTCGACAAGGAGGGCTTTGTCGGCTGCGTCGGGATCGGGTCGGTCTTGGTGATGGTAGTAAAAGCTGCTTTTGGGCAGGTTTGCGATGTGCAGCAGGTATTTGAGCGGGTGTTGCGCCCTCAGTGTTTGGACGGTTTGGCTTTGTCCTTTTCGGTCTGTTTTTGGCTGAGGGCTTTTAACTCCTTTAGGTAGGCGACCTCTGCGCGCATATAGCACAACTCTTCGATAAGCTCTGCCTGTGTTTTTTCTTGATCGGGTTTATCTGCGATGAAGGGGTTTTTGCGGTGTTGGGGCATGGTTTTGGATTGGGGATGTTCGAGTGCGCCGATACCGCCTTCTTGATAGGCGCGTATCCATCGTCTCAGGTGGGTTCGGGAAATGCCGTAGTGGTCTGCGGTACGTTGTTGGCTGCGTATATGCAGGTAGTGGAGTACGGCTTGGTATTTGAAGTGTAATGTATATTTGCTCATAAAAAAAACTGCACCTTGTGAGTTGGAGGGGATGTCCAACTTTTGGGGTGCAGTTCAGTTTTCAGACGACCTTTTTCATTACTGAGAATTATTCAAGTCTACGGTTTATCACAGCTTTTCAAATATAGTGGATTAAATTTAAATCAGGACAAGGCGACGAAGCCGCAGACAGTACAGATAGTACGGAACCGATTCACTTGGTGCTTCAGCACCTTAGAGAATCGTTCTCTTTGAGCTAGGCGAGGCAACGCCGTACTGGTTTAAATTTAATCCACTATACAAAACCTCAATCCGTCATAAGATTTATTGAGCCATCCTTTTAGATACCCGAGAAGGAACGGAGGCTTTCTCCCCTGTTTTCTTTATTTGGGAGAGGTATTTTTTATAAAATATTTTCGCATTCCGTTTATCTTTTGAATCCCAATACGCATCTGCAATATTTAAGTATGCAACAGTTCTATCTGGGGATGTCTTAATAATCTTATGTAAGAGATATATTGCAGACTGATGATACTCCTGATTATTAAGATAAAATGCAATATTATTATATGTTGCAATATTTTTCTGATTAATCGGGTATCTGCCAAGATACCAATCCATTCTACTTTTATCTATATCAAAACCCGAGTGGTCTTTGACATATTCTTCTAAATCGTCCAATGTATTTTCAAGTGCATAAAAAGTTCTACATTTCTCACCATGCATCTTTAAAACAGTCTGCCTATCATAATCTTTTATGGGTTTATGGATATTTTTTCTGCACTCTAAAGATTTAACGTCAAAATCTTCCTTATACAGACTAATCGTTTTCAATTTATCTAAAATTAATAACTTCCCATTCCTCTTTATGTAATATTCTTCATAAAACCTTCCGCCAAAATCATCAACCCTAACGACAATAAAATCGCCCTCCTCATAAGACGTAATATTTTCCTTCTTTACGTCACTAAAAAAATTATTTATTTCAATCGATTGCCTTTTATCTCCAATTGGTTCGTAATTATTGGCGCTTACTGACACAGGAAATAACAATATGAATAAATACAAACCGATTTTTTTCATTTTCTTTTTACTCTTTCTAAATCCACAGATACAGCAATAAAGACAAACAAAGAAGATTGATGATTTTTACTGCAACTGAACAGCTCCGAACCTCAGAAAAAAGACGGAACAGACAAATCAAATTGCTTCAGTAAACCGATGGTTTCATAAACGGGCAGCCCCATTACGCCGGTAAAGCTGCCTTGCAAATACTCGACAAACACGCCGCCCAAGCCTTGGATTCCGTATGCACCGGCTTTATCCATCGGTTCGCCGCTTTGAATGTAGGCAAGGATTTCGTCAGGGGATAAGGTTTTGAAACGCACATCGCTGGTTTGCAAGACGCTGCTCGTTTCGCCTTGCCAATACACGCATACGGCGGTTAGTACTTGATGGGTTTGCCCTGACAGCTGTCCAAGCATTGTAGCGGCATGCTCTTGGGTTTCGGGTTTGCCGAGGATATGGTTTTGATAGGCAACGGTGGTATCGGCGGTCAGAATGGGAAATTCGGGCGGCGTATCATGTTGTTCAAACCATTGGGCGACGGCGGCTGCGTTCTTTTCGTTCGCCATACGCTGAACATAATCGGCGGCATTTTCGTCAGGAAACGGCGTTTCATCGATATCGGCGGGAATGCGTTGAATTTGGTAGCCTAAGTTTTCAAGGATTTCGCGGCGGCGCGGGCTGCCGGAGGCAAGATAAAGTGTCTGCATAAGTTTTCAGATATTTGAGATACGGATTTTGGGGATTTAATCGATAAGGCGAATAGGCATACGGAAAGGTCGTCTGAAAATTTTCAGACGACCTTTCCAATCGTTAATCGTGTTGATCCAATTGATAAATTTGGGCAACGGCATCGACCAGATTGCTGTTTTCCGAGCCTGCCTTATTGAGGGTTTGAGTGGGAGAGTGGAGGAGTTTGTTGGTCAATTGGATGGAGAGCCGCTCCAATACCTCTTCCGCCGATGCGCCTTTGGCAAGCTGTTTCATCGCATTTTCCAAAACCTGCCTGCGGGCGCGTTCGCCTTCGTCACGCAGGGCGCGGATAAGGGGGACGCTTTGGCGGCTTTGTTGTTGGCGGACAAACTCACCGACCTTTTTCTCCACCATAGCTTCGGCTTCGGCAGCCGCTTTTTGGCGGGCCTCCTTGCCGTTTTGGACGATGCCCATCATGTCATCAACAGTGTAAAGATAAGCGTCGCCCAGTTCCCCCACTTCGGCTTCGATATCGCGCGGAACGGCAAGGTCGAGCAGAAACATGGGCATATTGAGACGCAGGCGCAATGCGCGTTCCACCATGCCTTTGCCGACCAACGGGAGCTGGCTGGCGGTAGAGGAAACGACGACATCGTATTCGTGCAAAATGTCGGGCAACTCTGTCAACAGGCAAGGCTCGGCATTTAGTCCGAGTTTGTCGCACAACTCTTGGGCGCGCGGCAGGGTACGGTTGGCAACAGTAATGAGTTTGGGATTTTTGGCGGCGAAATAGGTGGCGACCAATTCAATCATTTCGCCCGCGCCGATAAATAGAACGTTCAGATCGCCGATATCGGGAAAAATCTGTTCGGCAAGCTTGACGGATGCGGAAGCCATCGAAACGGAATTCTCGCCGACGGCAGTGTCGGTACGCACTTCTTTGGCAACGGCAAACGTTTTTTGAAACAATGCGTTGAGGTTGGTATTGATGCTTTCTTGTTCTTGGGCGACACGCACGGCATCTTTAATCTGTCCCAAAATCTGCGGCTCGCCCAATACCATAGAATCCAATCCGCAGGCGACGCGGAAAGCGTGGCGGATGGTTTCGTTGTTGTCCAAGGTATAAAGATAGGGGCGGATTTCTTCGGCGGGCAGGTTGTGGTATTGCGCCAGCCATTCGATGATTTGCTCGGTTTCGCCGACGCAGTAAAGCTCGGTGCGGTTGCAGGTCGATAGAATTACTGCCTCCTTCGCTGCTTTGCTTCGAGCAAGGTTGCGGACGGCTTCGGGCAGGCTTGCTGCGGTGAATGCCAGCTTCTCGCGTATACTCAAAGGCGCAGTTTGGTGGTTGAGTCCGACGGCGGTAAGTTGCATGGGATAAGGGGGAGAGATGGTATGTGTCGGCGGGTATTATAGCTTAACTTGACTTTGAAATGAATGTGTTGGCTTCCAAACAAACAGTGCGATTGGCAAAATTTAGATTACCAAGGGTCGTCTGAAAACATCAGATTCATATAACGAAATCATCTTTAAATCGAACAAACCATTCTTTCCCATTTTCAGACGACCTGATTAAAGTAGCTCCAAACTGAGAATAAGGAGCACCCTATGACTACCACCGCCGACCCGCGCGCCAAGCTGCCCGACACCCCGCTTTCCGGCAACGAAGCCCTGAAAGACCGCAGCGACTATCTGCACGGTACCATCAAAGACGATTTGACCGACGACTTTACCGGCGGCTTTACCGCCGACAATTTCCAGCTCATCCGTTTCCACGGCATGTACGAGCAGGACAACCGCGACATCCGTGCCGAGCGTACCGATCAAAAACTCGAACCCTTAAAAAACATGATGTTGCGCTGCCGCTTGCCCGGCGGCATCATCACACCGGCGCAGTGGCTGGGCATAGACGAATTTGCCGGCGACCACACCATTTACGGCTCCATCCGCCTGACCAACCGCCAAACCTTCCAATACCACGGCATTTTAAAAACCGATTTGAAACTGGCGCACCAGTCCCTGCACAAACTCGGCCTCGATTCCATCGCCACCGCCAGCGACGTCAACCGCAACGTACTCTGCACCAGCAACCCCGTCCAAAGCCCGCTACACCAAGAAGCCTACGAATGGGCGAAACGCATCAGTATGCACCTTCTGCCGCGAACCATGGCTTACGCCGATGTCTGGCTGGACGGCGAAAAAGTGTTCACCACCGAACCGACCGAGCCGCGCAACAAAGAAATCGCCGACGATGTCGAGCCCATTCTCGGCAAAACCTATCTGCCGCGCAAATTCAAAACCGCCGTCGTCATCCCGCCTGATAACGATGTGGACATCCACTCTAACGATTTAGGCTTCGTCGCCATCGAAGAAAACGGCAAACTTGTCGGCTTCAACGTCCTTGTCGGCGGCGGGCTGTCCAGCGAACACGGCAACACCAAAACCTACCCGAACACCTCCTACGAATTCGGCTTCGTCCCTCTCGAATACACCCTCAACGCCGCCGAAGCCGTCGTCAGCACCCAGCGCGACTGGGGCAACCGCAGCGATCGCAAAGCCGCCCGCACCCGCTATACACTCCAGCGCGTCGGCGTCGAAGTATTCAAAGAAGAAGTCGAACGGCGCATGGGCATCAAGTTCGAACCCATCCGCCCCTACGCCTTCACCCATCGCGGCGACCACATCGGCTGGGTTAAAGGCCTCGAAGGCAACTGGCACCTGACCCTGTTTATCGAAAACGGCCGCCTGCTCGACTACCCCGGCAGGCCGTTGAAAACCGGCGTGCGCGAAATCGCCAAAATCCACCCCGGCGACTTCCGTCTGACCGCCAACCAAAACCTTGTCGTTGCCAACGTTCCGCCCGAGCTGAAAGACACCATAGACAAAATCGCCAAAGAACACGGCTTAATCAGCAAATCCATCACCATCCAGCGCGAAAACTCGATGGCGTGCGTCGCCCTGCCGACCTGTCCGCTGGCGATGGCGGAAGCCGAACGCTTCCTGCCGTCGTTCTCCGACAAAATCGACGAAATGTTCGCCAAATACGGTCTGGAAGACGAATACATCGTCCTGCGCGTCACCGGCTGCCCCAACGGCTGCGGCCGCGCCATGCTCGCCGAAATCGGCTTGGTCGGCAAAGCCGTCGGCCGCTACAACCTCTATGCAGGCGGCAACCGCGAAGGTACCCGCATCCCACGCCTGTTCAAAGAAAACATTACTGAACCCGAAATCCTCGAAATCGTGGACGGCTGGGTCGGCAACTGGGCGCAAAACCGCCTCGACGACGAAGGTTTCGGCGACTTTGCCGTCCGTACCGGCATCGTCAAACCCGTCCTCGACCCGCCGCGCGATTTTTGGGCTTGAAAACCTGTTGGCAGATTATAGTGGATTAACTTTAAACCAGTACGGCGTTGCCTCGCCCTAGCTCAAAGAGAACGATTCTCTAAGGTGCTGAAGCACCAAGTGAATCGGTTCCGTACTATCTGTACTGTCTGCGGCTTCGTCGCCTTGTCCTGATTTAGTTAATCCACTAAGAAACAAAGTTGGAAATCAAAAGGTCGTCTGAAAACCTGCAATGCTTGTTTTCAGACGACCTTTTGATTGTTTAAACCAACTTGTTAACTTATTTCGCAGCCTTAAATGCGTCGGTAACCTGTTTGGACGCGTTCAGCAATTCTTGCGCGCCGCCCGCTGCCAAGTAGGTTTCGGGAACGAGGTAAACCACTTGTCCTTTTTTCCATGCGGTTGTTTCGGCGACCAACGGATTGTTCAACACGTCTTTCGCTGCCTGTCCTTCTTCGCCGATGGCCGCGCCCCTGTCAAGGACAAACAGCCAGTCGGGATTTTTCTCTTTCAAGTATTCGAAGCTGACGGGCTGACCGTGGCTGCCTTCTTTGATGGCTTCGTCAACGGCCGGAACGCCAATGTCTTTGTGCAGCCAGCCGCCCAGTCGTGAAGACGGACCGAAGGCGGACAGTTTCCCGCCGTTGACCAGAATCACCAAACCTTTGCCTTTACCTTGCGCGGCAGTTTTCGCGGCTTCAAAAGATGCGTCGATTTCCGCCTTCAGCTTGTCGGCTTCCGCCTGTTTGCCGAAGATTTGCGCCAGCGCGTCGATACGCTCTTTGGCACTGTCTTTGAGGTTGGCGGTATCGGCGGTCATTTCGATGGTTGGCGCAATGGCGTTCAACTTGTCAAACGCTTTGGCTGCGCGGCTGCCGATAATGATGAGCTGCGGTTTGTAGGCGTTGAGCGCCTCGTAATCCGGCTCGAACAGCGTACCGGCAGGTTTTGTCGTTTTGAAATATTCGTCCAAATAAGGCAGCAGGTTTTTGTCGATGGACAGACCGGTTTTCACGCCCAATTTGTTTAAAGTGTCGAGCATACCCAAATCGTAAACGGCGATACGTTCGGGATTTTGCGGCACTTTCGCGTCGCCGCGCGTCGTTTTGACGGTCAAACCCGCGCCTTCGGTTTGGGCTGCGGAAGCGGTTTGGGCGTTTTGGTTTGAAGCGGAATCTTTCGGCGAACACGCACCCAAAGCAAGGGCGCAGCATACGGCTAAAGCAGTCAGACGTAACATGGATTCTCCAAGCAGATATAAAACGAAAATATGGAAAAGGCCGTTTGAACAAGAAAATTTAAAGGCTTTCAATCAGAAAGCCGAACGTTCAGACGACCTTTACGGTTTGATGTTACCAAATTAACCAATAACAATTATCGTTTATTTTATTAGATATAAAAGAGGCTGTCCATCGGTCTTTAAATGCGGTTGTCGGTCATCTCCCCGCCATCATTCATCAAACAACCAATCCCAACCTTTTCCCCAATGCCAAAATCGCCCTTTTGTTCGACGGGGAGAACACCTTTTCCGCCGCTTCTTCAATACTGAACCATCCGTAAGCGACGTGTTCGTCGGGCTGCAAAACAATAGCCGCATCGCGCGGAATTTCGGCGGAAAAGATGTGTTCGCGGTTTTCGAACACGCCTTTGGGATAGCGGTGCCGCCAGTGGTGGTAGATTTCGTAAACCGTGCTGTCGTGCCAGTTGCAGAGCTGCCCGTCCGCAAGGCGGATGCCGGTTTCCTCCCAAACTTCGCGTTTGGCGGTTGCCTCTATGGTTTCGTCCGGCTCGATGCTGCCGGTTACCGACTGCCAAAAACCTGGCGGCGAAGTGCGTTCGATTAAAAGGATATTGCCGTCTGCATCATGCAGGATAACCAGCGCAGACACGGGATACTTCAAGGGCTTTGCCATCAATCGTCTCCGCCGGAATCCATCGCGGGATCGGATTTGGTATCGCTGCGCGCCTGCATTCCCGCCTTAATCATGGCGATGCTGCTCGGTGCCTGACTTTCGTTCAAGATGCGGACTTCGCGCTGCGGATAAGGGAATTCGATGCCATGTTCGTTAAACTGCCGCCAAATATCCAGAAAAATTGCCGATTGCAGCGCGGCAAAACCGTTTTCCGGGTCTTTCACCCAATACGTCGCGCGCAAATCGATACCGTTGTCGCCGAAATTGGTCACCACCGCCAAAGGCGCGGGATTATTGGAAACACGCGGCTGCGCGGCGGCTGCGCTTTTGATGATGTCGAGCGCCTTAATCAAATCGGAATGATAGGCAACCTGTATATTGAACGCCTGCTGCAATTCACGGCTGGTGTAGGATTCGTTGATCACCATCGAGGTAACGAACGTCTCGTTCGGAATCAGCGCCTCCGTACCATTTGCATTGCGCAGCACAACAAAACGTGAGGTGATTTTGGTAACATAACCGGTAAAGTTGTTGACCGTCAGACGGTCGTTCATGCGGATGGAGCGGTCGCCTAAAATGATAAAACCGGAAATATAGTTGCTCGCCACTTTTTGCAGGCCGAAACCGATACCGACACCCAACGCACCGCCGAACACCGACAATACCGTCAAATCAATCCCCACCAGCGGCAACGCAATCAATACCGCCAACACCATCATCACCGTTTTGACGACTTTGGACAAAATCATGCTCAGATTGGTATCCAAGCTACTCTTCTCCAAATGTCCGCCGATAACTCGAGCCAGCCATGACGCGCCTATCATCAGGAGGCCGACCCACAAAATCCCGTTCAGAATCGTCAGCAGGCTGAGCCTGCCCGAACCAACCGAGAAACTGATGCCGTCCAGCACCTCCAAAATCTTATCGTCCAAACCCGACAGCCAAAGCACGAACCCTATCCACAAAACCATGGATACCGCCCGTTCCAGCCAGTCGGTCAGTTTGTTTTGCGGCAAAGCGGCATGAACCACCGCCACGCTGACCCGAATCAGAATCATCC
Organism: Neisseria macacae ATCC 33926; assembly: GCF_022749495.1. Lineage (NCBI taxonomy): Bacteria > Pseudomonadati > Pseudomonadota > Betaproteobacteria > Neisseriales > Neisseriaceae > Neisseria > Neisseria macacae. The sequence continues at coordinate 2,064,703 of NZ_CP094241.1, forward strand.
AGCGCGCCGCCAAAATCAGCAGATGCAGCCATACCGCGCGAAATTCCGTCAGATTGCAGACAAACAAAGCCGCCGCGCCGAAAATCATCATCAGCACCGGCCACAAAATCCTTCTGCCGATATGCCGCAAAAGCGCGAAGCTGCCGTGTTCTGAGAAGAAATAACGGTCGTTGAGGCGGTTTGACAGCCAAAACGCCGCCACCATCAGCATCAAGACACCGACCAGCTCTATCCAGCCCGAAACCTGTCCGAAGTTGCGCTCCACCAAGCTCGATGTAAACGCCTGACGCGCAAACAAATCATGCAAAATACTGTCCATCCGCCCTGTTTTTTATTAAAAATCAAAGCTGAGATTATATAGCAGCCATTAAATTCCGCCACATCCATTTACCCCCGAGGTCGTCTGAAAAACATCGCGGCTTCCAATCAAGTATGAACCATTCCGCAGCCCTACCCTCCCTGACACCAAACAAATTCAAAGCCGCTTCAAGCAGATAGCCGAAACCGTCCGGCTTTACCCTTGCCAAAGCCGTGCAAGAAAACTATAATCCCAAACTTCTCGAGTCGGAGTGTGGCGCAGTCTGGTAGCGCACTTGCATGGGGTGCAAGGGGTCGAAGGTTCGAATCCTTTCACTCCGACCAAAAATTCAACAGCCCGGTCATTTTTGACCGGGCTGTTTTTTTGCCTTGACTGTCTCAAATCTTATATCTCAAGCGTTTCAATCAAAAGGTCGTCTGAAAACCCCGAATCCGAGTTTTCAGACGACCTTTTTATTATCCGCAAAGCTTACAGATAGAATTTTTCAACCACTTTCAAATTATCATCCAATTTGTACACCAGCGGCTGACCGGTCGGGATTTCCAAGCCCATGATGTCTTCGTCGGAAATGCCTTCGATGTGTTTGGCCAATGCGCGCAGGGAGTTGCCGTGGGCGGCGACCAAGACGCGTTTGCCGCTCAGAAGCGCGGGGGCGATTTGGTCTTCCCAGAACGGCAATACGCGCTCCAAAGTGACTTTCAGGTTTTCGCCGTCGGGGATAACATCGGCGGGCAGGTTGGCATAGCGGCGGTCGTTGTGCGCGGAGAACGGGTCTTTCGGATCGAGCAGCGGCGGCAGGGTGTCGTAGCTGCGGCGCCAGATGTGGACTTGCTCGTCGCCGTATTTTTCGGCGGTTTGTTTTTTGTCCAAACCTTGCAGTTGGCCGTAGTGGCGTTCGTTCAGCCTCCAGCTTTTGATTTGCGGCACGAACAGTTGGTCGGATTCTTCCAAAACGATGTTGCAGGTTTTAATCGCGCGGGTCAGGACGGAGGTGAAGGCGATGTCGAACTCGTAACCTTTTTCCTTCAGTTTTTTACCGGCGGCGGCTGCTTCGGCAAGCCCCTGCTCGCTCAGTTTCACGTCGCGCCAGCCTGTAAACAGGTTTTTCGCGTTCCATTCGCTTTGTCCGTGACGGATAAATACCAATTCCATGTCGTATGCTCCAATTTGAGGTCGGTAGAAGGGGCTATTTATAACATATTTCGGCTGCTTCTGCAGTCGGGGCGGGGCGATGCTTGTTCTTTATCAAGACTTGCGGCGTATTGCTTTGCCGTCCATTCCCCCTATCCTTGCAGTCGTAATGCCTCCAAACAAATTAAAGGTCGTCTGAAAACCCTGTTTCAAGTTTTCAGACGACCTTTTTCAACCCGGCATCAAGGTATTAAGACTCGACGGGGATGATGCCGATTTTTGCCTGCCATTTGCGCGGGGCGGTGGCGTGGATGGATTCGCCTTTGCTGTCCACGGCGACGGTTACAGGCATGTCTTTGACTTCAAACTCGTAAACTGCTTCCATGCCCAATTCGGGGAACGCCAAGACTTTGGAGGATTTGATGGCTTTTGCCACGAGGTATGCCGCGCCGCCGACTGCCATGAGGTACACGGCTTTGTTGTCTGCGATGGCTTCGCAGGTGGCTGCGCCGCGCTCGGATTTGCCGATCATGCCCAAGAGGCCGGTTTGTTCGAGCATTTGGCGGGTGAATTTGTCCATGCGGGTAGCGGTGGTCGGACCTGCGGGACCGACGACTTCGTCGCCGACCGGATCGACGGGGCCGACGTAGTAAATCAGGCGGTTGGTGAAATCGACGGGCAATTCTTCGCCTTTGTCGAGCATATCAACGAGGCGTTTGTGCGCGGCATCGCGGCCGGTAAGGATTTTGCCGTTCAGCAGCAATACGTCGCCGGTTTTCCAGCTGGCAACTTCTTCTTTGGTCAGTTTATCGACATCGATGCGTTTGCCGTTGTCGGGGCTGTAAGTCAAATCGGGCCAGTCTTCAACGCGCGGCGGGGTCAGTTCGACCGGACCGGAGCCGTCCAATTCGAATTCGACGTGGCGGGTGGCGGCGCAGTTCGGAATCATGGCAATCGGTTTGGATGCGGCATGAGTCGGGTAATCGAGGATTTTGACGTCCAACACGGTGGTCAGTCCGCCCAAACCTTGTGCACCAATGCCCAACGCGTTGACTTTTTCAAAGAGTTCGAGGCGCAGGGCTTCGGTGGTGGACAATTCTGCACCTGACGCGGCTTTTTCCTGCAATTCTTGAATGTCGATGTGGCTCATCAGGGATTCTTTTGCCATCAGCACGGCTTTTTCGGGCGTACCACCGATACCGATGCCCAAAATGCCGGGAGGACACCAGCCCGCGCCCATGGTCGGGATGGTTTTCAATACCCAATCGACGATGTTGTCGGAAGGATTGAGCATGGCGAGCTTGGATTTGTTTTCAGAGCCGCCGCCTTTTGCCGCGCAGGTTACTTCGACTTTGTCGCCCGGTACGATGCTCATGTGGATGACGGCTGGGGTGTTGTCTTTGGTGTTTTGGCGTTTGCCGGCCGGGTCGGCGAGGACGGACGCGCGCAGGGTGTTGCCTTCCCAAGTGTAGGCGCGACGCACGCCTTCGTTAACCATCTCTTCCACGCTCATGTCCGCATCCCATTGGACGTTCATACCGACTTTGAGGAAGACGGTTGCGATACCGGTGTCTTGGCAGATGGGGCGGTTGTTTTCGGCACACATGCGGCTGTTGACCAAAATCTGCGTCATCGCATCTTTGGCGGCGGGATTTTCTTCCTTCTGCCACGCTTTATAGAGCGCGTCGATGTAGTCTTTCGGATGGTAATAGCTGATGAATTGGAAGGCATCGCAGATACTTTGGATAAAGTCTTCTTGCTTGATGACGGTCATGATTGTGTTCCTTTTCATATGGTAGGGAGGGTTTGTTAGCTTTTTTATAGAGGCCGTTTTTCAGACGACCTTAATCGGTGTAATAGTGCTGTCAATCTATATGAGGCGACAATATGATTTTTATAATCCATTGATTTTCATAAAACTTAATAACCTATCATTTCACTCGGATGATGATAACGGATATTGTCGGCAATATTTACCAGTAGAAATAAAACTACAATTAATCCGTCCACTCAAATTCCAAAGGGTCGTCTGAAAAGGCTGGATTCACCGCCGCAATGAATCTTACTAATAACATGAATTTAAAAAGAAACAATTATTTTTCAGACGACCTGTCTTTCTTTTTTCAACCATACACAAATGTAAAAGCCGTGTCATTCTACCCACGATGATTTTTGACGGAAGTCAAACTTAGCCATTTTTCTGAAATTTTATAACACAATTTGCATTTACTTACACTTTGCAAATTTATCCAATAAATACATAGATATATGCTTTTATATCAAACATTTAATAATGATATTTACTCGTATTTCAAAACGGTTTTTAGTAATTATTCCTTTATCGTAAGTTTATTTTATCTTACAAAATAACAAGATGGCACAAAGGTCGTCTGAAAACCGCTGTTTTTTGTTCACAATCCGCCCCCACCCTGCCTTTACGACTCTGCCATCATCAAAAAACCCAAATTCTGATACACTAATAAAAGACAGTCAGACGTTGATTTATAAGACGTTTCCTGAAAAACATCTGCACTTTAAAAGTTTGTAATAAAAATACACACATCCGATTTCCTCTATCCCATTCCACAGGACACTACCATGAGTGAAAACTTGTTAACCCTGACCATAGACGGCCACGAGGTCAAGGCCTCCGCCGACTCGTCAATCATTCAGGCCTATGCCCGTTCCGGCAGCGCGATTACCGCCAACGTCGGCTGTATGGGGCAAGGCGTGTGCGGCTCCTGCCGCTGCATGATCCGCAAGGAAGGCGAGCGCGAGGTAACGACTGCGTTGGCGTGTGAAACCAAAGTCGAAGAAGGGATGCAGGTCAGCTTCTTGGACTACTTCATTCCCGAGCATATCCAATATTACGACGTGAGCGAGGTCGGCGACGGCTGGAACTGGCTGGACGACACCGCCAAAGCCTTCCCCGAAGCGCAACACTGCCGTCATTGCGGCGGCTGCAACCGCGCCTGCCCCAAAGGCTTGGAAGTGGAAAACGGCGTGGCGCAAGTGGTATCGGGCGATTTCGGCGCGGCTGCGCTGACCTTCGACCAATGCGTGATGTGCAACCTCTGCACCCTTTCCTGCCCGGAACACATCCGTCCGAACCACTTAGGCTTGTTCGCCCGCCGTATGAAAGCGGCGCGCACGCTGCGTCCGGTGGATTTGATGCGCCGCCTGCGCGAAATCGACAGCGGCAAAATGAAAGTCGAATTTGAAGAGGAGGCAATGTGATGGCGAACGAAATCCAAGGCATAGACTACGAAACCGCCCTTGCCAACCTGCGCGCTTCCTCATTGGAACTGCGCGGCGACCTGCCGGAAAAAAACGAATTGTTGAGTCAGTTTCACCCCGACTATCAGGCCAATGCGCGCGTCAAACTGCCCATCGGCCCGAACACGGGCGATTACTGTCATCCTGATTTGGCGAAACTGCTGATCAGTCATCCCCTGATTGACGACTATGATTTGTCGGGCGCGGAACACTTGAACACCGACGTATTGGTTATCGGCGGCGGCGGTGCGGGCGCGGCAGCGGCATTGTCTGCAACCGAAGCAGGCGCGCGCGTGATTATGGCGAACAAGCTGCGTATCGGCGACAGCAATACCGTGATGGCCGAAGGCGGCATTCAGGCGGCAGTCGGCGCGGAAGACAGCTTGCAGCAGCACTTTGACGACACCATCAAAGGCGGCCACAACGCAGGCAAAAAAGAATTGGTGGCGCAAATGGTTACCGACGCGCCGTCCGCCATCCGCTGGCTGATCGGCTTGGGCATGACTTTCGACCTTGCCAAAGGTGCGGACAGCAACGGCATGTTGAGCCGCAAGCGTGCAGGCGGTACGACCGTGCCGCGCATCCTGAGCTACCGCGACTTCACAGGCCTCGAAATGATGCGCGTACTGCGCGAGGCGGTCGAACTCGACGAAAACATCACTCAGCTCAACCGCCACCCCGCCATCGAATTATTGTCGGACGAACACGGCCGCTGCGTCGGCGCGATTTTGTACGATTTGGAAAAACGCTCTTTGGTATTGGTTCACGCCAAAGCTGTGGTCTTGGCAACCGGCGGCAGCGGACGGCTGCATTTGCAGGGTTTCGCCACTTCCAACCACTACGGCGCAACCGCCGACGGTTTGGTGATGGCATACCGCATCGGCGCGAAACTGCGCGACATCGATTCCTTCCAATACCATCCGACCGGCGTCGCCCATCCGCCGCACTTGGCAGGCGCGCTGATTTCCGAAGCCGTGCGCTCCGCAGGCACCAAACTGGTCAACGGTTTGGGCGAGCGTTTCGTTGACGAATTGCAACCGCGCGACGTCGTTGCCGCCGCCATTTTGCGCGAGTGCCGCGAAGGCCGCGGCGTGGTGCGCGACGGACAGGTCGGCGTGTTCCTCGACACCCCGCGCCTGATTGAAAACGATCCTGATGTGTTGAACCGTCTGGTTACGCTTGGCCACGTTGCCCACAAATGCGGCATCGACCCTGCTGTTGAGCCTGTGATGATCCATCCGACCCTGCACTACCAAAACGGCGGCGTCGAAATCAACGGCGACGGCGCGACCTGCGTCGAAGGCCTCTATTGCGCCGGCGAAGTTACCGGCGGCATCCACGGCCGCAACCGCCTGATGGGCAACGCGCTTCTGGACATCATCAGCTTCGGCCGCCGCGCGGGTAAAGCCGCCGCAGGTTGCGGCCTGCCGCTGAAAAAAGTGCGCGGCGGTGTCGGACACGTCCACGATCTGCAACGCGAAATGACCCGCGCCGGACTGACCAGCGACATCAAAGCCCCCGTTTTATATCCCGACTACGGCAAATTCGATTTGCGCGAACACGCCGGTTTGCAGGAGCAACAATCATGAACCAAGCCAATCAAAACTTACTGCACCCGTCCCGCCAAGTCGGCGCGGATTTGGCCGCGTGGCGCAAAGTCGGCGGCGGCGAAGGCCTGCTGGCGGCGCTTGCCGATCCTCAAAGCATCGTTTCCAAGCTGCAAGATGCCAACCTCTGCGGCATGGGCGGCGCAGGTTTCCCGACCTGGCGCAAATGGGAGGCGGCCGTTGCCGCCCAAAGCAAACACGGCGACAAATACGTCGTCTGTAACGCCAACGAAGACGAACCGGGTACGTTCAAAGACCGTGTATTGCTGGCGAAAACACCGCACCAAGTCATCGAAGGCGTCCTGATTGCCGCCGTCGCCTGCCGCGCCAACAAAGCGATTATGTATGTCAACCCGCACCAGACCGAATCTGTCGCCGCCATCGTGCCCGCCATCGAGCAATGGAAAAAAAGCGATTTGTTCATCCGCATCGAAAACTATCTGGGCAAACCTTTAGACCTGAAATTGGTCGAAACTTCAGGCCGCTACATCGGCGGCGAAGAAACCGCCGTGATTTCATGGTTGGAAGGCGGTTTCCCGTTCCCGCGGCGCAAACCGCCGTTCCCCGCCGAAAGCGGCGTAGCAGGCGAACCGACCTTAATCAACAACACCGAAACCTTCGCCAACATCCCGCAAATCCTTGCCAAAGGCGCGGAATGGTACAAATCGCTGGGTTTGGGCGATGCCGCAGGCACGAAACTCTACTCGCTTTCCGGCGACGTATTGAATCCGGGCCTGTACGAACTGCCGATGGGCACAACCTTGCAATCGCTGATTTTCGACCACGGCGGCGGTATGCTCGAGGGCCGCACGTTTAAAGCCGTCTTCACCGGCGGCCCGTCAAACACGCTTCTGACCGCGAAAGATTTGGATGTGCCTTTGGACTTCGTGTCCGTGCGCGAACGCAAATCCAGCCTCGGTACGGGCGCGATGATTGTGATTTCCGAAGGAACCAGCGTGGTGCGTAAAGTGTCCGAGTATGTGGAATTTTTTGCGTCCAACTCATGCGGACAATGCCCGCCGTGCAAAGGCGGCACGTTCCAACTTTCACGCCTGCTCAACCGCGTGGATACCGGCATCGGCACTTCAGACGACCTCCGCGCCCTGCAAAGCCTGTGCCAACTGCTGCCCCGAAGTGGCCGCTGCGGTCTGATTGACGGCGCGGTTACCGTGTTGCAAAGCTCGCTGCGTACCTTCCCCGAAGAGTACGGACTGCCTGCTGAGCAGGATTAATCCGATACGGGGTTTCAGACGACCTTTTCTATTATGGGGGGTCGTCTGAAAAATGCTCGTAGGTTGGGTCATGAACCAACATTTAAGTCTTTGTTGGGTTTCACAACCGAACCTGCCAAATCTGAGGTTTTACCCTCTCCCTAGCCCTCTCCCACGGGGAGAGGGAATGATAGTGCTGAAGCCGACTATTATCGGATTTTCTGCAATCTGTTCTCTCTTCCACGGAGAGGGAATGATGGTGCTGAAATCGACCATTATCGGACTTCCTGCAATCTGTCCCCTCTCCCCGTGGGAGAGGGCTAGGGAGAGGGCAAAACGTAAAAGCTCAAGAAACGTCGTCTGAAAAAGATGACAACACAAACACGCATTACCCAAACCACCAAAAGAAAAACATAAAAAACAACTACTGCCAAAATACGTTTCAGACGACCTGTTCCCACCAAAATCAGGCACACGTCGTCTGAAATCCGATTTCCCCGATACCTCAAACTAGGAGACTCAACATGGGCTTCAAGCCAATTCCTGCTGCGGTTGCGCTCGCGCTGACGCTGATTATCTGGTTCGTCATACCCGTGCCGCAGGGTGTATCGCCCGACGCATGGCACCTTTTGGCGTTGTTCGTCGGCATCATCGCCGGCATCATCGGCAAAGCCATGCCCATCGGTGCAATGGCGATTTTGGGCATTACCTTGGTCGCGCTGACCGGCGTGACCAACGAAAAAGCCGCCGACGCAACTAAAGACGCACTGAGCAGCCTCAACAACTCGTTAATCTGGATGATCGGTATCGCCATCATCATCTCTCGCGGTTTGTTGAAAACCGGCTTGGGGATGCGTATCGGCTACCTTCTGATTTCCCTTTTCGGCAAACGCACGCTGGGCGTAGGTTACAGCTTGGCACTGGCCGACTTGGTCATCGGCCCGGTAACGCCGAGTAACACTGCGCGCGGCGGCGCCATCGTGCATCCGATTATGCGTTCCATCGCCCTGAGCTTCGATTCCGACCCCGAAAAAGGCACTGAGGGCAAAATCGGTAAATACCTCGCGCTGGTCAACTACCACGCCAACATCATCACCTGCTGCATCTTCGTTACCGCAACCGCGCCCAACCCTTTGGTCGTCGAATTGGTCGCCAAAGCCACCGATTCGCAAATCCATCTCTCTTGGGGCACATGGTTCGCCGCCATGGTCGTACCCGGCCTGATCGCCATGTTCCTGATGCCGCTGGTGCTGTATTTCCTGTATCCGCCCGAAATCAAACAAACGCCTAACGCGACCGCCCTTGCCAAAGAAAAACTGAAAGAAATGGGCGCGATGAAGCGCGACGAAAAAATCATGTTCGGCATTTTCGTGATTCTGCTGCTTTTGTGGGCGGGCGTTCCCGAAATGCTGTTCGGCGTGAAAGTCGATGCCACCGCCACCACCTTCCTCGGCCTCTCCCTGTGTCTGCTCACCGGCGTGCTGACTTGGGACGATGCGCTGAAAGAAAAAGGCGCGTGGGACACCATCGTCTGGTTTGCCGCCTTGGTCATGATGGCGAACTTCCTCAACAAATTGGGACTGATTGCATGGCTGTCCGAATCCATGCAGGGCGGCATCTCCCATCTCGGTTTGGGCTGGGAAGCCGGCTGCGCCCTGTTGGTACTCGCCTACCTCTACGCCCACTACGTTTTCGCCAGCGGCACGGCACACGTTACCGCCATGTTCGGCGCCTTCTACGGCGCAGGTCTCGCCTTGGGCGCACCGCCGATGCTGTTCGCCCTGATTATGGCATCCGCCACTGGCATCATGATGTCGCTGACCCACTACGCCTCAGGTTCGTCCCCCGTCATCTACGGTTCGAACTATGTCAGCATGACCGAATGGTGGAAAGCAGGCTTCATCATGAGCGTGGTCGAAATCCTGATTTTCGGCACCATCGGCATTATCTGGTGGAAAGTGCTGGGCTACTGGTAAACCCTGCCTGAAATCAACAAAAGGTCGTCTGAAAATAGGTTTTCAGACGACCTTTTTGCTTTTTGGAGAGAAGCAGTTGCAAGGTGAGGCTGGATATCAATCCGCTATTGGCTGCCCAACCATTCGTCGCGCGTTTGCTTGGCTTCTTCAAAATAACGGTATAGCGCGTCGCGGTTTTCTTGTTCGAGGATACGTTCCAACTTGGAAAGCTGGTCGTGCAGTCCGGCAATCAGCTTGATCAGGCTGTTTTTATTGTCCAGGCAGATGTCCGTCCAAATGGCGGGATGGCTGGAGGCGATGCGGGTAAAGTCTCGGAAACCGCTGGCGGCAAATTTCAAATATTCCTGTCCGTCCGGATGGTCGGCGATTTGGTGGACATAGGCAAAAGCGGTCAAATGCGGCATATGGGAAACGGCGGCGAACACAGCATCGTGTTCTTCCGCGCTCATTTCAAACGTCTGTGCGCCGACCGCCTGCCACAGGCTTTTTATCAAAGCGATACCTTCGGGACGCTCTTGTCCGTGTGTGGTGATAATCAGTTTTTTATCTTGATACAATCCGAATTGCGCCGCCAATGCGCCGCTGCGGTCGGAGCCTGCAATGGGGTGTGCGGCGATACAGTGTGAAATCCGCTCAGGCAGATATTGGCGGAAAGCGGCGATGGCAGTCCGCTTGGTGCTGCCTACATCAGACACATAAGCCTCCGGCGCAAGCAGCGGCGCAATGGCTTGGCAGATGGTCGGCAAAGTGGAAACAGGCGTGGCAATCAACACCAAATCGGCATGACCGATGCTTTCGGCGTTGATTTCCGTAAACGCTTTATCAATCACCCGACGCTCAAGCGCACGGTCGAGATTATCGCGGTCAAGATCAATACCGGTCACGGTTTGCACCCATCCCAATCGTTTGAGATCCAGAACGAAAGAGCCGCCTATCAGTCCGACGCCGATAAGGGTGATGTGTTGGAGCGGGGCATTTGGTGTCATGGCGGATGTGTAAGGCGGTGGATGAAGGAAAGGTCGTCTGAAAACGTACCGAGGACTAGGATTTGCTTCGAAACCTGCAAAACTTTTTGGAACACAAATCCTGCCTGCAGCTTGGGCTATTATAGTGAATCGGCCCCATTCCAGCCACAACCCTGTCAGGCAGCCGGTCAGCCCGTAGGCGTTTTCAGAATGGAACAATCTTTCGCAGCGTCAAAAGATTTTGCCTACACCGGCCATCCTAAATCAATATTGTTTAAGAAAATCAAAGAAAACCGGCAGCGTTCATTTGCTCTAAAAACCGTTTATACAGAAACAGTTTTCCAAACCTTGCGTTCCGTTTTAAAATTAAGAGCCATTCTTGAACCAGGTCGTCTGAAAGTACCGTATGTCACTTGCACAACCCAACCGTATCCTCGTCATCAAACTGCGCCATCATGGTGACGTATTGCTCAGTACGCCGGTCGTCGATGCGATCAAACAACATTTTCCCGAGTGCGAAGTCGATATGCTGGTTTATCAGGAAACTGCCGACATCATCCGCGACAATCCGCAAATCGCCCGAATTTTCACCATTGACCGGCAATGGAAGAAACAAGGCGTGCGGATGCAGTTCAAACACGAAAAAGACCTGTTCCGTCAGTTAAAAGCCCGTCAATACGATTGGGCATTCAACCTTTCCGACCAGTGGCGTGCCGCCATCATTGCCAAACTCTGTTCAAAATGCAGCGTCGGCTTCAACTGCATCAAACGCGACAATGCCGCCTGGCGCTGGTGTCACGACTTTCTCAACCCCGATATGGGCACAACCAAACATATCGTTGAAACCCATCTGGGCATACTGCCTCCGCTTATCCGTCCGGAAGAGCTGTCCCACGCAAAAGTCCGTATGAGCATCTCCCTAGATGTCCGCAACAGTATGGAACAAAAATTGCGCGAACAAGGCTGGCAAGGCGAAAACTACGTCTTACTGCATCCAGGCGCGCGCTGGTTGTTCAAATGTTGGGAAGACGGCAAAAACGCCGCACTCGTCCAGCTTCTGCTGAACCACGGACACAACGTCGTCCTGACCGCCTCCTCCAGTCCCGTCGAGCACGACATGATTGAAGCCATCCTAGGTCGTCTGAAAATACCGGAAGGCGGCAAAGTATGGGTATTGTCCGGCTGCCTAACTTTGCGCGAACTTGCGGCGGCGATAGACCGCGCCAAACTGTTTATCGGAGTCGATTCCGTTCCCATGCACATCGCCGCCGCGCTCGACAAACCGCAAATCGCCCTATTTGGCGCGACTTGGCTGGGCATATGGCATCCTTATTCACTCAATGCCGAAGTGATATGGGCGGGCGATTATACCGATCTCCCCCACCCCGACAGCATCAATACAAACAATCCCGAACGTCTCCTGAAAGCCATTCCTCTGGAAGAAGTATGGAACCGCGTTTCCGCCAAACTCGAAAAAATTGACCAAACGGGAACACACGCAGCAACAGAATAATCCCTGCTTCGGTAGCAATAAGCGGTTGCCTATAAATAAAGTAGAGGTCTTTGCAAAATTAACTCCAACAGATTTTCACCCTATTCCGACATCTCAAGAGAACACCTAAGATTTATCCAAACATCCTGAAACCTTAACGGATGTGAACGCGCTATTTGGTGGAGACGTAGTCGGCATAGTGCGCCAGCAAGGCAGTCGTTTCCAATAACGAACCTTCTCACTGCGACACTAAGGCAGTATTGCAGCCCGCCACCTTTTCAGACGACCCTTCCACATATGTATCCTGATCTGACGGCCGAATGAAGCGGGACAGGCATGGCAGCCTTACCCGCCCGACACGAAGGCCGTCCGACTCCGGACTGGATTCGGACGGCCTTTTCATTACCGGGTCTGCAGCTGCGCACATTCCCTATTCGGGAGGGCGCACTCGGGTTTATTTTTTAGCGGCGGGGGTGGCGGCTTTGTTTTGAGCGGCCGGGGCGACGGTTGCTTCCGCCTTCAGTTTGGAGAAGATGCCCTCACCGATACCTTTGACGTTTTTCAACTCCTCGACCGATTTGAAGGCACCATGTTGTTGACGGTAGTCCACGATGGCTTTGGCTTTGGCAGGGCCGATACCGGGCAGGGCTTCCAACTCGGACGGGGAAGCGGTATTGATGTTGACGGCGGCCAGCGACAGCGAAGCGGTCAGCAGGGAGAGGGCGGCAAAGAGGAATTTTTTCATAAGAAGATACTCCATAGTTTGTGAATGCGGATGATGCCTGTGTGTGCGGCACCGTAAAATAGTTGGCTATCATATCCGTCTTACCGTTTCCTTTCAAACGATACCTGAAGATTTCTTAGTTTACTATCTCTTTATGTATTGATTCTACAACATCCCTATTTTACCCGCACCCTCCCTATCCGTCACATTTACCCGCTGCGCTATCGTCGCACCCGCCTATCTCCACTCGTGAGCAAGTAAGCCATAGCAAGAAGGCAAGGAACGGCACTGACGAGTTTCAAGTAAAGGTATGAATAAAATATGAGGTAAAAGTAAAAGCCCCCGACATCTGTCAGGGGCTTAGAATAGGTGTTTGGCAGTGACCTACTTTCGCATGGAAGAACCACACTATCATCGGCGCTGAGTCGTTTCACGGTCCTGTTCGGGATGGGAAGGCGTGGGACCAACTCGCTATGGCCGCCAAACTTAAACTGTACAAATCGGCAAAGCCTTAATCAATATATTCGGTGATGACTGAATCAGTCAGTAAGCTTTTTATTTGAAGTTCTTCAAATGATAGAGTCAAGCCTCACGAGCAATTAGTATGGGTTAGCTTCACGCGTTACCGCGCTTCCACACCCCACCTATCAACGTCCTGGTCTCGAACGACTCTTTAGTGCGGTTAAACCGCAAGGGAAGTCTCATCTTCAGGCGAGTTTCGCGCTTAGATGCTTTCAGCGCTTATCTCTTCCGAACTTAGCTACCCGGCTATGCAACTGGCGTTACAACCGGTACACCAGAGGTTCGTCCACTCCGGTCCTCTCGTACTAGGAGCAGCCCCCGTCAAACTTCCAACGCCCACTGCAGATAGGGACCAAACTGTCTCACGACGTTTTAAACCCAGCTCACGTACCACTTTAAATGGCGAACAGCCATACCCTTGGGACCGACTACAGCCCCAGGATGTGATGAGCCGACATCGAGGTGCCAAACTCCGCCGTCGATATGAACTCTTGGGCGGAATCAGCCTGTTATCCCCGGAGTACCTTTTATCCGTTGAGCGATGGCCCTTCCATACAGAACCACCGGATCACTATGTCCTGCTTTCGCACCTGCTCGACTTGTCGGTCTCGCAGTTAAGCTACCTTTTGCCATTGCACTATCAGTCCGATTTCCGACCGGACCTAGGTAACCTTCGAACTCCTCCGTTACTCTTTGGGAGGAGACCGCCCCAGTCAAACTGCCTACCATGCACGGTCCCCGACCCGGATTACGGGTCTGGGTTAGAACCTCAAAGACACCAGGGTGGTATTTCAAGGACGGCTCCACAGAGACTGGCGTCTCTGCTTCTAAGCCTCCCACCTATCCTACACAAGTGACTTCAAAGTCCAATGCAAAGCTACAGTAAAGGTTCACGGGGTCTTTCCGTCTAGCAGCGGGTAGATTGCATCTTCACAACCACTTCAACTTCGCTGAGTCTCGGGAGGAGACAGTGTGGCCATCGTTACGCCATTCGTGCGGGTCGGAACTTACCCGACAAGGAATTTCGCTACCTTAGGACCGTTATAGTTACGGCCGCCGTTTACTGGGGCTTCGATCCGATGCTCTCACATCTTCAATTAACCTTCCAGCACCGGGCAGGCGTCACACCCTATACGTCCACTTTCGTGTTAGCAGAGTGCTGTGTTTTTAATAAACAGTCGCAGCCACCTATTCTCTGCGACCCTCCGAGGCTTACGGAGCAAGTCCTTAACCTTAGAGGGCATACCTTCTCCCGAAGTTACGGTATCAATTTGCCGAGTTCCTTCTCCCGAGTTCTCTCAAGCGCCTTAGAATTCTCATCCTGCCCACCTGTGTCGGTTTGCGGTACGGTTCGATTCAAACTGAAGCTTAGTGGCTTTTCCTGGAAGCGTGGTATCGGTTACTTCATGTCCGTAGACACTCGTCGTCACTTCTCGGTGTTAAGAAGACCCGGATTTGCCTAAGTCTTCCACCTACCGGCTTAAACAAGCTATTCCAACAGCTTGCTAACCTAACCTTCTCCGTCCCCACATCGCATTTGAATCAAGTACAGGAATATTAACCTGTTTCCCATCGACTACGCATTTCTGCCTCACCTTAGGGGCCGACTCACCCTACGCCGATGAACGTTGCGTAGGAAACCTTGGGCTTTCGGCGAGCGGGCTTTTCACCCGCTTTATCGCTACTCATGTCAACATTCGCACTTCTGATACCTCCAGCACACTTTACAATGCACCTTCATCGGCCTACAGAACGCTCCCCTACCATGCCAGTAAACTGGCATCCGCAGCTTCGGTTATAGATTTGAGCCCCGTTACATCTTCCGCGCAGGACGACTCGACCAGTGAGCTATTACGCTTTCTTTAAATGATGGCTGCTTCTAAGCCAACATCCTGGCTGTCTGGGCCTTCCCACTTCGTTTACCACTTAATCTATCATTTGGGACCTTAGCTGGCGGTCTGGGTTGTTTCCCTCTTGACAACGGACGTTAGCACCCGCTGTCTGTCTCCCGAGGAACCACTTGATGGTATTCTTAGTTTGCCATGGGTTGGTAAGTTGCAATAACCCCCTAGCCATAACAGTGCTTTACCCCCATCAGTGTCTTGCTCGAGGCACTACCTAAATAGTTTTCGGGGAGAACCAGCTATCTCCGAGTTTGTTTAGCCTTTCACCCCTATCCACAGCTCATCCCCGCATTTTGCAACATGCGTGGGTTCGGTCCTCCAGTACCTGTTACGGCACCTTCAACCTGGCCATGGATAGATCACTCGGTTTCGGGTCTACACCCAGCAACTCTTCGCCCTATTAAGACTCGGTTTCCCTACGCCTCCCCTATTCGGTTAAGCTCGCTACTGAATGTAAGTCGTTGACCCATTATACAAAAGGTACGCAGTCACACCACATGGGTGCTCCCACTGTTTGTATGCATCAGGTTTCAGGTTCTATTTCACTCCCCTCCCGGGGTTCTTTTCGCCTTTCCCTCACGGTACTGGTTCACTATCGGTCGATGATGAGTATTTAGCCTTGGAGGATGGTCCCCCCATATTCAGACAGGATTTCACGTGTCCCGCCCTACTTTTCGTACGCTTAGTACCACCGTTGAGATTTCGAATACGGGACTATCACCCACTATGGTCAAGCTTCCCAGCTTGTTCTTCTATCTCGACAGTTATTACGTACAGGCTCCTCCGCGTTCGCTCGCCACTACTTGCGGAATCTCGGTTGATTTCTTTTCCTCCGGGTACTTAGATGGTTCAGTTCTCCGGGTTCGCTTCTCTAAGTCTATGTATTCAACTTAGGATACTGCACAGAATGCAGTGGGTTTCCCCATTCGGACATCGCGGGATCATAGCTTTATTGCCAGCTCCCCCACGCTTTTCGCAGGCTTACACGTCCTTCGTCGCCTATCATCGCCAAGGCATCCACCTGATGCACTTATTCACTTGACTCTATCATTTCAAGAACTTCTCTGACTTTGCCTGACACTCCGTTGACTAGAACATCAAACTTGAATTTCCTACTCTGATAAAGCTTACTGCTTGTTGTGTCTTAATCCCGCCTTTTGTCTTTCGGAATTAAGTCGATACAATCATCACCCAAATACTGTACCTGTTTTTCTTTTCCTATCCAGGAGACAACTGACCGTTTGCAATTGGTCAATCATCAAAAACAGACACATTGTCTTTGTTTGTTGATTTCGGCTTTCCAATTTGTTAAAGATCGATGCGTTCAATATTGCTATTTACTTCGCAAATCAAAATGAGCTGATTATTATAGCAGCCTTTCTTTTTCCGTCAAACTGATTCGTCAGCAGACTTCTCTTTAGAAAAAAAGAAAGCAGTTACACTGCCTTTTAACTCGCTTTGATTTGGAAAGTATTGGTGGAGGCAAACGGGATCGAACCGATGACCCCCTGCTTGCAAAGCAGGTGCTCTACCAACTGAGCTATGCCCCCGTTCTTGGTGGGTCTGGGAGGACTTGAACCTCCGACCCCACGCTTATCAAGCGTGTGCTCTAACCAGCTGAGCTACAAACCCGGATTCTCTTCTTAAGCGAACCTTGTCTTCACTCAAGCATTTTTCCGCATCTTCTACAGTTTACCGATAAGTGTGAATGCGACAACCTCTTCTTTCTCTAGAAAGGAGGTGATCCAGCCGCAGGTTCCCCTACGGCTACCTTGTTACGACTTCACCCCAGTCATGAAGCATACCGTGGTAAGCGGGCTCCTTGCGGTTACCCTACCTACTTCTGGTATCCCCCACTCCCATGGTGTGACGGGCGGTGTGTACAAGACCCGGGAACGTATTCACCGCAGTATGCTGACCTGCGATTACTAGCGATTCCGACTTCATGCACTCGAGTTGCAGAGTGCAATCCGGACTACGATCGGTTTTGTGAGATTGGCTCCACCTCGCGGCTTGGCTACCCTCTGTACCGACCATTGTATGACGTGTGAAGCCCTGGTCATAAGGGCCATGAGGACTTGACGTCATCCCCACCTTCCTCCGGCTTGTCACCGGCAGTCTCATTAGAGTGCCCAACTTAATGATGGCAACTAATGACAAGGGTTGCGCTCGTTGCGGGACTTAACCCAACATCTCACGACACGAGCTGACGACAGCCATGCAGCACCTGTGTTACGGCTCCCGAAGGCACCCCTCCGTCTCTGGAGGGTTCCGTACATGTCAAGACCAGGTAAGGTTCTTCGCGTTGCATCGAATTAATCCACATCATCCACCGCTTGTGCGGGTCCCCGTCAATTCCTTTGAGTTTTAATCTTGCGACCGTACTCCCCAGGCGGTCGATTTCACGCGTTAGCTTCGCTACTAAGCAGTCATGCTGCCCAACAGCTAATCGACATCGTTTAGGGCGTGGACTACCAGGGTATCTAATCCTGTTTGCTACCCACGCTTTCGGGCATGAACGTCAGTGTTATCCCAGGAGGCTGCCTTCGCCATCGGTATTCCTCCACATCTCTACGCATTTCACTGCTACACGTGGAATTCTACCTCCCTCTGACACACTCTAGTCACCCAGTTCAGAACGCAGTTCCCAGGTTGAGCCCGGGGATTTCACATCCTGCTTAAGTAACCGTCTGCGCCCGCTTTACGCCCAGTAATTCCGATTAACGCTCGCACCCTACGTATTACCGCGGCTGCTGGCACGTAGTTAGCCGGTGCTTATTCTTCAGGTACCGTCATCAGACAGGGGTATTAACCCCGCCCTTTTCTTCCCTGACAAAAGTCCTTTACAACCCGAAGGCCTTCTTCAGACACGCGGCATGGCTGGATCAGGCTTGCGCCCATTGTCCAAAATTCCCCACTGCTGCCTCCCGTAGGAGTCTGGGCCGTGTCTCAGTCCCAGTGTGGCGGATCATCCTCTCAGACCCGCTACTGATCGTCGCCTTGGTAGGCCTTTACCCCACCAACTAGCTAATCAGATATCGGCCGCTCAAACAGCGCAAGGCCAAATGGTCCCCTGCTTTCTTCCTCAGAATATATGCGGTATTAGCTAATCTTTCGATTAGTTATCCCCCACTGCTCGGTACGTTCCGATATGTTACTCACCCGTTCGCCACTCGCCACCCAAGAAGCAAGCTTCTCTGTGCTGCCGTCCGACTTGCATGTGTAAAGCATGCCGCCAGCGTTCAATCTGAGCCAGGATCAAACTCTTATGTTCAATCTCTAACTTTTTAACTTCTGGTCTGCTTCAAAGAAACCAACAGGACAATGTCTAAAACATCATCTTGTCTGTCTTTCAAACAGTGTGAGGCTGTCGCACTCACACTTATCGGTAATCTGTTTTGTTAAAGAGCGAAAACGAATTATAAAGCATTTCATCTCATTGTCAATCAAAACTTTTCTTAAAACCTCGAAAAATCAGATCAACTGTGATATACTTACCTGTTCGTTCAGTCACCGCCGAAGCAGCGAAGAACCGAACTATACCCCTCCCCTCAAAAACCGTCAACTCCTAAACAACAAAAAATTCCACAAAACCTAACAACAACCTGAAATACAAAGACTTTTATTTCAAAATATTCTCAAACCAAACTCAATCAACAGTAAAGGTCGTCTGAAATCCCTTTCAGACGACCTTTGTCACTATTTACCACGCATCAATTCAAAAAACTCATCATTGTTTTTGGAGTCTTTGAGTTTGCCCACCAAAAATTCGGTCGCCTCAATTTCGTCCATCGGATGCAGGAATTTGCGCAAGAGCCACATGCGCTGCAACTGGTCGTTCGGCACCAACAATTCTTCGCGGCGTGTGCCGGATTTGTTGATGTTGATGGCGGGAAACAGGCGTTTTTCCGCCATGCGGCGGTCGAGATGCAACTCCATATTGCCCGTACCTTTAAATTCTTCGTAAATCACGTCGTCCATGCGGCTGCCGGTTTCTACCAAAGCGGTCGCAATAATGGTGAGCGAGCCGCCTTCTTCTACATTGCGCGCTGCGCCGAAGAAGCGTTTGGGGCGGTGGAGGGCATTGGCATCTACGCCGCCGGTCAGGATTTTGCCGGAAGTGGGTACAACGGTATTGTAGGCGCGGGCGAGACGGGTAATCGAATCAAGCAGGATGACCACGTCTTTTTTGTGTTCGACCATGCGCTTGGCTTTTTCAATCACCATTTCCGCCACTTGGACATGGCGCTGCGCCGGTTCGTCGAAGGTGGAGGAAACTACTTCGCCGCGCACGGAACGGCTCATTTCGGTAACCTCTTCCGGACGTTCGTCAATCAACAAGACAATGAGTTCGACATCGGGATAGTTGGCGGTAATCGCGTGGGCGATGTTTTGCAGCATCACGGTCTTACCGGTTTTCGGCGGTGCAACCAACAGGGCGCGTTGTCCGCGGCCGATGGGGGACACTAAATCAATAGCACGGCCGGTAAGGTTTTCTTCGGCTTTAATGTCGCGCTCGAGTTTGAATTGTTTGGTAGGGAAAAGCGGGGTGAGGTTTTCGAAGAGGATTTTGTGTTTGCAGACTTCGGGATGATCGCCGTTGATGCTGTCGAGGCGGACGAGGGCGAAATAGCGTTCGTTGTCTTTGGGTACGCGTACGCTGCCTTCAATGGTGTCGCCCGTATGCAGGTTGAAGCGGCGGATTTGCGTGGGTGAGACGTAGATATCGTCGGGACCCGCGAGGTAGGAAGTGTCCGCGCTGCGTAAAAAGCCGAAGCCGTCGGGCAGGATTTCGAGCGTACCTGAACAGGTAAAGCTTTCGCCCTGCTTCATCATTTGGCGGACGATGGCAAATACGAGGTCTTGTTTGCGGAAACGGTTGGCGTTTTCAATGCCGTGTTCTTCTGCCATTTCCAAGAGTTTGGAAATGTGTAGGGTTTGTAGTTCTGAAACGTGCATGATTTTTGACAGTTGTATTGGAAAGAATGGGATTCGGAAGACAGAGGTCGTCTGAAAAGAATAGTGTACGGAACGTACGATGATTTTTGAGAAACCTGAATTGTAGGCAGTCGGAGGGCGGGTGTCAAATTTAGGCAGGGCAAGGTTTGTATGGCATAGGTTTTGTTGCATGACTGGTAACATTGAATTGAAAAAGTCGTCTGAAAAATACGTTTCAGACGACCTGTTATAAAGCAATAATAATCCTTCTGCTATTTAGCGTTTGTTCAGATAACCCTCGGGGAAGATGCTGTGATATGAGGTGTATAGACCGATTGCCATCATAGAATAAGGAACTGTGAAGACAGAACCAGACAAAATTGTAAGAAAAATGAAAACTTCCCATATTTGCTGTTCCCCTCCTGCGCCTAACAGTTGTCCTCCTACACCCAATACAAAAATAATTGGTATAGCAAATAATGTCATTGCCAACCCAAATGCCATAATAACGCCAAACCAAATCAAGCTATATACCAGAAACGCAGGGATATTGCGAAAACAGGCATTTAAGCTAACCTTAATGGCGGCAACTGGTCTGATATCCTCCAACATGACCAAAGCAGGAGTCAACCAAAACATCATAGAACCAATGCTAATGACCATCAGCATTATAATGAACACAAGTGACTCCCCCATCGGCAACATCTCTAGAGCAGAGAGATTTCCTTTCGTAAGCAACATGATAGGAATAACAGCAACCAACGCAAGAAGCAGTATCGCAACTATACTCATCAGCATAAGAACTAGGAACGAACCGATCTTTTTAGTTGAAAAACCTGCAAACAAACTACCAAAGTTAAAATTCGCACCTTTTGCGGTTTGATGTGCCAGCAGCACAATACCACCTAGGAAACAATAGCTTCCCCAATATACAAACAGATTGATGATCACTTCGCGTATGACTATACCTAAGGACAATTGATTGAAGGTCATAGGCTGGCTGCCTTCTGCTGCATAGCTGGACAACAAACCCAAAGCAATCGGGATAAGGAAGAACAAAACCATTGCCCCTATCCATTTTAATTTGTATTTATTAAAAATACGCCATGATTCGGCAAACCAATTTACCCCTTCACTTGCACGCAAACGTTTGGGTTGATTAACGGGGCTATTAGGTACAGCAATATGTTGCGTAGGTTGCGAAGTTTCCATAAAAATAATTTCCAAGTTTATGAATGAGAAAAATTATCATTATATCATAAAACATAGGTTTATTTATTGAGCCTTTTTGACAATAGGTCGTCTGAAATCTGAACTGCACCCCAAAAGTTGGACATCCCCTCCAACTCACAAGGTGCAGTTTTTTTATGAGCAAATATACATTACACTTCAAATACCAAGCCGTACTCCACTACCTGCATATACGCAGCCAACAGCGTACCGCAGACCACTACGGCATTTCCCGAACCCACCTGAGACGATGGATACGCGCCTATCAAGAAGGCGGTATCGGCGCACTCGAACATCCCCAATCCAAAACCATGCCCCAACACCGCAAAAACCCCTTCATCGCCGACAAACCCGACCAAGAAAAAACGCAGGCAGAGCTTATCGAAGAGTTGTGCTATATGCGCGCAGAGGTCGCCTACCTAAAGGAGTTAAAAGCCCTCAGCCAAAAACAGACCGAAAAGGACAAAGCCAAACCGTCCAAACACTGAGGGCGCAACACCCGCTCAAATACCTGCTGCACATCGCAAACCTGCCCAAAAGCAGCTTTTACTACCATCACCAAGACCGACCCGATCCCGACGCAGCCGACAAAGCACTCCTTGTCGAAACCTACCGGCGGCATAAAGGACGCTACGGACAAAGGCGCATTGCCGCCGCATTAGATTGGAACCGCAAAAAAGTGGCGCGGTTGATGAAGCAGTTGGAACTGAAAGCCCTCATACGGGCGAAAAAAGCCTACCGCCATCCCGCCATGGGCGAGATATCGGAGCACCTCCTCAAACGCCTATTCAAAGCTGAAAAGCCCAACGAAAAATGGCTGACCGACGTTACCGAACTCAAAGGAAAGGACGGCAAACTGTACCTCTCGCCAATCTTGGACTTGTTCAACCGCGAGATCGTCGCCTACGCCATGAGCCGCAGAGCCGACAGCGAAATGGTGAAGGAAATGCTCGAAAAAGCCGCCCCCCGTCTGACTGATAAAGGAACGATGCTTCATTCGGACCAAGGTGTGCTGTACCGTACGGCGGGGTATAGGGAATTGCTTGCGGAGCATTCCATGGTTCAAAGCATGTCGCGAAAGGCGAACTGTTGGGACAATGCGCCGATGGAAAGCTTCTTTGCGGTGTTGAAGACGGAGTGTTTCTATAACGCAGGTGAATTGACGGTAGATGAATTGATGAAGCAGATAGATGACTATATGGATTACTACAACCGGGAGCGTTGCAGTTTGAAATTGAAAAAGCTGAGTCCTGTCGCATACAGAACCCAGCTTGCACAGAGCGCCTGAATAGGCTTTTATGAGCGTCCAAGATTTGGGGGCCAGTTCAATCTTTTCAGACGACCCCATTTATAACCACACACCCCTTTCTTCTTTGGAAGTTTGATAAATGACTACACCCACACCCAAAGACCCTCTCGGTTCTGCATGGATGATTGTTGCCGCACTCGGTTTTACCGTCATGAACGTGTGCATCAAAGCCGCGGCAGCAAAATTCGGTTTCAACAGTGGCGAACTGGTATTTTGGCGCATGAGTTTTGCTGCCGTCGTATTAGGCATAATGGCAAAAGCACGCGGCGACACCTTTGCCACACCACATTGGAAAACCCACCTCAACCGCA
This sequence comes from Neisseria macacae ATCC 33926, assembly GCF_022749495.1. NCBI lineage: Bacteria > Pseudomonadati > Pseudomonadota > Betaproteobacteria > Neisseriales > Neisseriaceae > Neisseria > Neisseria macacae. The sequence continues at coordinate 2,087,618 of NZ_CP094241.1, forward strand.
GCGTTGTCGGTACAGCCGCCATGTTTTGTCTGTTTTATGCCGTCATGCACCTGCCACTGGCAACGGGGGTAACCTTAAGCTACACCTCCTCGATTTTTCTGGCGGTATTTTCATTTTTTATCCTGAAAGAGCGGATCGCGTTTTATACGCAGGCAGTTTTGTTATTTGGCTTTTTCGGTGTCGTCCTGCTGCTGAACCCTTCGTTCAAAGGCGGACAGGAAATCGCCGCATTGGCAGGCTTGGCGGGCGGAGCCATGTCAGGTTGGGCGTATTTGCAGGTACGCGAACTGTCATTGCTCGGCGAGCCGGGTTGGCGGGTAGTGTTTTATTTTTCGATAACCGGCGTCGTTATGGCATCGGTTTGGGCAACTTTGACCGGCTGGCACAGCATTCCCCTCTCCGCCCTGCCCTATCTTTTCTGCATCGGGCTTGCCGCCATGCTTGCCCAACTTTCCATGACCCGCGCCTATAAAGTCGGCAACAAATTCACCGTCGCCTCTCTTTCTTATCTGACCGTCGTCTTTTCCGCCCTATCAGGCACGATATTTTTGGGCGATACCGTCACTTGGCAGGAAACCTTTGGTATGATTATTATTGTCACAAGCGGCATATTAAGCAGCATCCGGCCGGTTTCGATTAAAAAGTGGCTTACCAAAACAAGCTGACCATCAACCTCATCATTAACATCATATAAAAAGGAGAGTACGATGATTTCCATCCGCGAGCAGTCTTACGGTTTGAATGTGGCGCTGTACAACGAATTTACCCTCGACGATTTCCGCCAGCTTGAAGCTGCCTTATTGGAAAGCAAACAAAAAATCCACTTACCCGACGTCCTTTTGGATTTGTCCATGCTGAAAGATTTCACAATCGATATGGCGATGGAGCAAATCAAATTCCTCAATCAACATGAAAACGACTTCGGCCGCGTCGCTGTCATTACAGACGACATTTGGATCAAACTCGGCGCCCGCCTCTCCAGCCTGTTGACCAACCAACATCCGAAATATTTTGACGATGCCACTAAGGCACAAGAATGGCTGTTGGCAAGCAATTTCAGGCAATAAAAATGAAGGGCTGAAACAGTCGAAATAGCATCCCGCCCTTTTCACCTTCTGAATTTCTCTCGGAAGGGGTCGTCTGAAACATGCAAAATACACACAAAATAGCCCCGTTTTAGTGTTATCAATGACGTTTTTTCATTTAAATATGCTAAAACTCGATAATTTGTGTAAAATACACTCCACATAAGGATAGGATTCCCATGCTGCTGATTCCCGCAATCGATTTAAAAGAAGGTCGCTGCGTGCGCCTGAAACAAGGTTTGATGGAGCAGGCGACGGTGTTTTCCGATTCGCCCGCCGAAACTGCGCTGCATTGGTTCAAGCAAGGCGCGCGCCGTTTGCATTTGGTGGATTTGAACGGCGCATTTGCCGGTGTTCCGCAAAATTTTCCTGCTATCAAGGACATCCTCGCTGCCGTTGCCAAAGACATTCCCGTACAACTGGGCGGCGGGATACGCGATTTGGAAACCATTGAAAAATATTTGGATTTGGGATTGAACGACGTCATTATCGGTACGGCGGCGGTAAAAAATCCCGACTTCGTGCGCGAGGCGTGCAAAATATTTCCCGGGCAGATTATCGTCGGGTTGGATGCCAAAGACGGCATGGTGGCGATAGACGGCTGGGCGACCGTAACCGAACATCATGTGATTGATTTGGCGAAACGTTTTGAAGACGACGGCGTCAACAGCATTATTTACACCGACATCGGCCGCGACGGCATGATGAGCGGCGTGAACATCGACGCAACCGTCAAACTGGCGCAAGCTGTCGCCATTCCGGTTATCGCATCGGGCGGATTGACCAATTTGGACGACATCCGCGCTTTGTGTGCCGTTGAGAAACACGGCGTGGCGGGTGCGATTACCGGTCGTGCGATTTACGAGGGCAGTATTGATTTTTCCCAAGCGCAGCAGCTGGCGGATTCGCTGGCATAAGTTGTATTGGCGGAACCCGCCGCACTCGTTTTGACGAAATTCGTTACACTCATTTTAGCGAAACTCGCTGCGCTCGTTTTCAGACGACCTTATTTAAAAACAACCATCCAGGTCGTCTGAAATGACCTATGTTTTCTTACTCACTTGTCCCGCCGTTTTCAAACAATATAGCGGGGCGAAGATACAAAATAATCGGTTGAACCTGTTTGCCTTCATTGTTGTCCTGTCTTCACAGGCAGGACAAAAGATGGGTTCGTCCATTTTTCTTCACAATAAAAGGCGGCAGACCGCCGAATATTGTTTGGGACTCACCATCCCACACTCACTAGTTTTATTTACTTTTCAAGGGGTATTTCATGTTTGAAGCATTTATTTTGGGCTTTTGGATTATCTGGTCGTCCGGCCGCAACGTACGCGCCGTCAGCGAAGGTTTGGGATTTACCATTATCGCCATCCTCGTCCGCCAGCTTTCCGCGTTCGATATGCCGATGATCGACACCTATTGGATGGTGTTTAACGGCGCGTTATGGGCATTTGCCAGCACAGTGTTTTATATCGTCGGACGCTTCAGCGGCAGCTTTATGACTTCCTGCGTATTCGCCGCCATTGCAGGCGTCGGCTATTTCCAACTGCTCCAACACCTGCCCAAATGGGTGCACAACTGGCTGGCGTGACACCTGCCTTGCCGGTATCAATGATTTGAAAAGTCGTCTGAAACGGATTGTCCGTTTGGGTGGAATCCGTTGTATGGGTTTTAGCGAAACCCGCTGCGCCCACTTTCAGACGACCTCATTCCTAGATTTGGAAAGGCATTCAAAATGGCACTGGCAAAACGCATCATCCCCTGTCTCGACGTCAAAGACGGCCGCGTCGTCAAAGGCGTAAACTTTCTCGGTTTGCGCGATGCTGGCAATCCCGTCGATGTCGCCAAACGCTACAACGACGAAGGTGCGGACGAGCTGACCTTCCTCGACATCACTGCCTCCTCCGACAACCGCGACACCATTTTGCACGTCATCGAAGACGTTGCCTCACAGGTTTTCATTCCGCTGACCGTCGGCGGTGGTGTACGCACCGTAGCCGACATCCGCCGCCTGCTCAATGCCGGTGCGGACAAAGCCAGCATCAACACCGCTGCCGTTACCAATCCCGATTTAGTCAACGAAGCCGCCGGATTTTTCGGTTCGCAAGCCATCGTCGTCGCCGTCGATGCCAAAGCCGTCAATCCCGAAAACACCCGCTGGGAAATTTTTACCCACGGCGGGCGCACGCCGACGGGCTTGGACGCAGTCGAATGGGCGGTTGAAATGCAGCGTCGTGGCGCGGGCGAAATCCTGCTCACCAGCATGGACAGGGACGGCACGAAACAAGGCTTCAACCTGCCGCTGACCCGCGCTGTCAGCGAAGCAGTCGATATTCCCGTCATCGCTTCCGGCGGCGTCGGCAATGTTCAGCATCTGATTGACGGCATCAAAGAAGGTAAAGCCGATGCCGTGCTTGCCGCCAGTATTTTCCACTTCGGCGAAGTCAGTATCCGCGATGCGAAGCTCGCCATGCGTGAAGCCGGAATCGAAGTGCGTCTGTAAGTTGAACTTGATTGACTCAAGGTCGTCTGAACGAGTGTAACGAGTTTCGCCAAAACGAGCGCAGTAAGTTTCGCCAAAATAAATAAGGATACCGAATATGGATAACAGCCTGCTCGAAGCCGTCAAATTCGATGAAAAAGGCTTGGTCTGCGCCATTGCCCAAGATAGGCAGACCCGCCGCGTATTGATGGTCGCATGGATGAACGCCGAAGCCCTGCAAAAAACCGTAGAAACCGGTTTCGCCCACTATTACAGCCGCTCGCGCCAAAAACAATGGATGAAGGGCGAAGAATCAGGGCACACGCAAAAGGTGTACGAATTACGCCTCGACTGCGACGGCGACGCCATCGTGATGCTGATAGACCAAAACGGCGGCATCGCCTGCCATACGGGACGCGAAAGCTGTTTCTACAAAGTCTGGAAAGACGGTGCATGGCAGACGGTTGATGCAGTGCTGAAAGACGAAGAGGCGATTTACGGGCATAAACACCCTTAGAGCGAACCGCCAACGAAACGGCCGTTTCACCTTGGCCGTCTGAAATTAAATTAAGAAAGCCCCTCATGACCGACTCCATCCTCACCGCCATCCAAAACACCATCGACTCGCGTAAAGGCGGCGACCCCGAAGCTTCCTATGTCGCCCAGCTTCTGCACAAAGGCGAAGACAAAATCCTCAAAAAAGTCATCGAAGAAGCGGGCGAAGTGCTGATGGCTTCGAAAGACGGCGGCGGCGAACACCTCGTTTACGAAGTGGCCGACTTATGGTTTCACACTATGGTTCTCTTGGCGCACCATGGTTTGCGCGCCGAAGATGTCGTCAACGAGCTTGCGCGCCGTCAAGGTTTATCAGGCTTGGCGGAAAAAGCCTCTCGCAAAGAGTCTTGAATTTATATTACAATCCGACCTTATTCGTTTTTCTGCCGTCTGTTTGACGAAACGCGCTGCACTCGTTTTAGCGAAACTCTATTCTCTCGTTTTAGCGAAACTCGTTGCACTCGTTTTAGCGAAACTCGCTGCGCTCGTTTTCAGACGACCTCGGAGCCATTATGGACAACTGTATTTTCTGTAAAATCGCCGCCAAAGACATTCCGGCGCAAACCGTGTACGAAGACGACGAGATGTTGTGCTTCAAAGATATCCGTCCCGCCGCGCCGGTTCATCTGCTGCTGATTCCGAAAGTCCATTTCGACTCGCTGGCACACGCCGCGCCCGAACATCAAACCCTCTTGGGCAAAATGATGTTGAAAGTCCCTCAAATCGCCAAAGCGGCAGGTTTGACCGACGGCTTCAAAACCCTGATCAATACAGGCAAAGGCGGCGGGCAGGAAGTGTTCCACCTGCATATCCACATCATGGGTACGCCTGCGTAAACCAACATTCCCACCATCCATTTTCAACTATATCAAGGATTTATTATGGGTAGCTTCTCTCTGTGGCACTGGATTATCGTATTAATCATCGTTGTTTTGGTTTTCGGTACCAAAAAACTGCGCAACGTCGGCAAAGACCTCGGTGGTGCCGTGCATGACTTCAAACAAGGTCTGAATGAAGGTACCGACGGCAAAGATGCCAAAAAAGACGAAGTCATCGAACACAAAAAAGACGAAGACAAAGCATAATCTATGTTTGATTTCGGTTTGGGCGAGCTGCTTTTAGTCGGCATCGTCGCCCTGATTGTACTCGGCCCCGAGCGTCTGCCCGAAACCGCCCGTGCCGCCGGACGGCTTATCGGCAAACTGCAACGCCTCGTCAGCAGCGTCAAGCAGGAATTCAACACCCAAGTCGAATTGGAAGAGCTGCGCAAAGCCAAACAGGAATTTGAAGCCGCCGCCGCACAAGTGCGCGACAGCCTCAAAGAAACCGGTACGGATATGCAGGACAACCTGCACGACATTTCCGACGGACTCAAACCTTGGGAACGCCTGCCGGCGCAACGCACGCCTGCCGATTTCGGTTTGGATGAACACGGCAACCCGCTTCCTTCGTTAAGCACGGAAGTTTCAGACGACCCGGCTGTTTCCACGTCGTCTGAAAACGCTATGGCGCAAGCAGGCAATCCGACGGATGCCGTCGAAACCGACATGCCTGCAGAATCCGAACAAGACCGCGCTTGGCGCGAATACCTGACCGGCAGCGCCGCTCCGGTGTCCAATGCCGTAGAAGTCAGCTATATCAACACTTCCGCAGACGCGCCCGTGCTGCATATCACTTCCCTCAAAAAACAAGCGATGAACCGCAAGCGCGACCTGCGCCCGAAATTTCATGCCAAACCCAAACTTCGCGTCCGTAAAAAGTGAGTAAACCGGTGTCCGAACCTCAAAACGAACAACCCGTCCAACCTCTTATCGAACACCTTATCGAGCTGCGCCGCCGCCTGATGTGGATCGTCATCGGCATCGTCGTCTGCTTTCTCGGCATGATGCCGTTTGCCCAGCAGCTTTATACCTTCGTTGCCGAACCATTGATGGTGAATCTTCCCAAAGACACCAGCATGATTGCCACCGACGTCATCGCGCCGTTTTTTGTACCGGTGAAAGTGACGCTGATGGCGGCATTCCTCGTTTCCCTGCCGCACACGCTCTACCAAATCTGGGCATTCGTCGCGCCCGCCCTCTACCAAAACGAAAAACGCCTGATTACCCCGCTCGTCCTCTCCAGCGTCAGCCTGTTTTTTGTCGGTATGGCGTTTGCCTACTACCTCGTTTTCCCAGTTATCTTTAAATTCCTCGCGGGCATTACCCCCGTCGGCGTCAACATGGCGACCGACATCGACAAATACCTGTCCTTTATTTTGGGCATGTTCGTCGCATTCGGCACGACTTTCGAAGTCCCCGTCGTCGTCGTCCTGCTCGCCAAAATCGGCGTTGTGACCACCGAACAACTCAAAAACGCACGACCCTACGTCATTGTCGGCGCATTCGTCGTTGCCGCCATTATTACCCCGCCGGACGTGATTTCCCAAACCCTGCTTGCCGTCCCGCTTATCTTGCTTTACGAAGCAGGTATTTGGTGCAGCCGCTTTATCAAACCCAAATCGGAAGAAACCGACGAACGCCCACCCCTTCCGCCCGCAGAAACTTAAATCAGCCTGCGGATATAGCTTGCAAAGGAAAAAAGGTCGTCTGAAACAGAACATCCCGTTTCAGACGACCTTTTTCATACGCCAGCGTTTGCGTTTTACCGACCTTATACCGAAATCCTCACCAATTTCCTGAATTGCCCCTTTCAGACGACCCCTCTATAATCCCCGTTTCCATCCTAAAAACAGGAAACACCTCATGAACATCACAGAAATTGTCCGCCAACGATACAGCACCAAGTCTTTCGACCCGTCCAAAAAAATCGCTGCCGAAGACTTCGCCCATATCGAAGCCGCCCTGCGCAACAGCCCCTCCAGCGTCAATATGCAGCCGTGGCACTTTATCATCGCCGATGACGAAGCTGGCAAAGCGCGCATTGCCAAATCCACCGAAAAACTCCCTTACAACACCCCGAAAATTACTCATGCCTCCCACGTCGTCGTTTTCGCCGCCCGCGTTTGTGCCGACGATGATTATGTCGCCGCCGTATTGGCGCAAGAGGACAAAGACGGACGTTTCGCCACGGAAGAAGCCAAGCAGGCAGGCGATTCCACCCGCCGCCTGTTCTTGGGCATCCACCGCAACCAATTCCAAGATGAAGAGCAATGGCTTGCCAAACAAGTCTATCTCAACATGGGCTTCACCCTATTCGCCGCTGCCGCAGCAGGCATCGACGCCGTGCCGATGGAAGGCGTCGATTTGCAGGTTTTGAATGAGGAATTCGGTTTGACTGAAAAAGGCTACAAAGCTGTCGCCGTCGTCTCCTTCGGCTACCGTGCCGCAGACGATTTCAACGCCGCGCTGCCCAAATCGCGTTTTGAAAACGAAGTCATCTTCACCAAAATCTAAACCCGATAGAAACAAAAACAAGGTCGTCTGAAACCCGACAATGCAGGATTTCAGACGACCTTATTTGTATAGTGGATTAACTTTAAACCGGTACGGCGTTGCCTCGCCTTAGCTCAAAGAGAACGATTCTCTAAGGTGCTGAAGCACCAAGTGAATCGGTTCCGTACTATCTGTACTGTCTGTGGCTTCGTCGCCTTGTCCTGATTTAAATTTAATCCACTATATCAACCAATCGCGGCAACGATAAGATTAAATCGCCGCTTCCGCGCGTTCGCCCGTCCGTATCCGAATCACTTCTTCAACCGGCAGCACAAAAATCTTGCCGTCGCCAATTTTTCCCGACCGCGCAGTCTCTACAATGATATCGATGGCGCGTTCCACATCTTCATCTGCCAACACCAGCTCGACTTTGACTTTTGGCAGAAAATCAACCGCATACTCCGCGCCGCGGTAAATTTCGGTATGCCCTTTCTGACGGCCGAAACCTTTAACCTCGCTAACCGTCATGCCGCTTATCCCGATTTCTGTCAGAGCTTCACGGACATCGTCCAATTTAAACGGCTTAATCACAGCTTCGATTTTTTTCATGATATTTTTCCTTAAATTTCAGGATGGCATAGCGTTCGACCCTCAACCAATCCGGTTTGGATAAAACGTTGAATCAGCCCAAATGCAGCCTTGCTTCCATTTTTTACACAATATAGTGGATTAACTTTAAACCAGTACGGCGTTGCCTCGCCTTAGCTCAAAGAGAACGATTCTCTAAGGTGCTGAAGCACCAAGTGAATCGGTTCCGTACTATCTGTACTGTCTGCGGCTTCGTCACCTTGTCCTGATTTAAATTTAATCCACTATATAGACCGAACCGCCTGCCCATCCTAGCGTAGAACAGGTTGAATATTATAGTGAAACCCTAACGAAACCGCTATGGCGCGCTTGTCATCGGCTTCCGCCCATTTTCCAACACATCCCTTTTAACATGGACAAACAGGAATAAAAAGCGATACAAGGTCGTCTGAAAAAGGTTTTTAGGCATAAAATTTCCTGAATATCCTATTTTTTTATTTGATTAGTATTTTTTATCCAAAATTCAGCATAATGTTTTCCAATATTCACCATTCAGGATTTTGATTTACGTTAAAATATGCCTTTTTTTGTGAAGGTCGTCTGAAAAAGACGGAGAGAATAGATGTCTGAACAACATACACACGCTTCGACTTGGAAAAGCAAAATCAATGCGCTGGGGCCCGGAATCATGATGGCTTCGGCGGCGGTCGGCGGTTCGCACCTGATTGCCTCGACGCAGGCGGGTGCGCTTTACGGCTGGCAGCTTGCGTTGATTATCATTTTGACCAACCTCTTCAAATATCCGTTTTTCCGTTTCAGCGCGCATTACACGCTGGATACGGGCAAAAGCCTGATTGAAGGCTATGCGGAGAAAAGCCGCGTTTATTTGTGGGTATTCCTGATTTTGTGCGTTATCTCAGCAACGATTAACGCGGGTGCGGTCGCCATCGTGACCGCCGCCATCGTCAAAATGGCGATTCCTTCGCTGACACTGAATGTCGGCGCAATCTCCGCGCTGATTATGGCTTCCTGCCTGATTATCTTGGCAAGCGGACGCTACAAAGCCTTGGACAACGTTTCCAAAATCATCATCGTCAGCCTGACAATCGCCACAGTCGCCGCCGCCGCCATCGCCATGTCGCGCGGCATGCAGATGAAACCCGACTTTATCGAGCCTACCCCATGGACACTGGCAGGCTTGGGCTTCTTAATCGCGCTGATGGGCTGGATGCCGGCGCCAATTGAAATTTCTGCCATCAACTCGCTGTGGGTAACGGAAAAACAACGCATCAATCCTTCCAGCTACCGCGACGGTATTTTCGATTTCAACGTCGGCTACATCACTAGCGCAGTGTTGGCGGTCGTCTTCCTCGCCTTGGGCGCGTATGTGCAGTACGGCAACGGCGAAGCAGTGCAGATGGCGGGCGGCAAATACGTCGGTCAACTGATCAATATGTACGCCGTCACCATCGGCGATTGGTCGCGTCCGATGGTTGCATTCATCGCCTTCGCCTGCATGTACGGCACGACGATTACCGTAGTGGACGGCTACGCGCGTGCGATTGCTGAGCCGGTGCGCCTGCTGCGCGGCAAAGACAAAACGGGCAACGTCGAACTCTTTGCCTGGAATGTTTGGGTCGCAGGTACGGGCTTGGCAGTGATTTTCTGGTTCAACAGCGCGATGGCGGAGCTGCTCAAATTCGCCATGATTACCGCCTTCGTTTCTGCCCCAGTGTTCGCTTGGCTGAACTACCGCCTCGTCAAAGGCGACAAACGCCACAAACTGACGGCAGGCATGGACCTCCTCGCCATCCTCGGCTTGATTTACCTGACCGGATTTACGGTTTTGTTCCTGCTGAACCTGACAGGTATCTTGGCTGCACCTAAGTAAGCCCAATCAAAACAAAGGTCGTCTGAAAACCGGATTTTGGTTTTCAGACGACCTTTTGTTATGTATAGCAAAATGTTCAAACGAAGGGACGAACGTCAAACCGATGCCGCAAAGCAAACCGACATCGCCGCAGCCCATCAGAAACTCCGCCATATCCTTTTGAATTTCCAACCAAACCCATTATAATATCGCCTCCTCGCGCCGTCGCGGACGACTCCCGGCGGCATTTGTTATGGAAGAATTATGAAGCCGTCTATCTTAGAAAAACTACAACAACTCAGCGACCGACTGGAAGAAGTCACCCACCTCCTCGGATAGCCCACGGATGCTGAAGAAATGCTGTCCGCCCCCGAAAAGCAACAGCACGGCCACGATAAGGAAATGCCATGAAATACCTATATTCTCTGATAGCCTGTGTCATACTGGCAGCCTGTTCTTTCGAAGTCAATGAAACTACCCGCACCGACAACAGTGTCGCTATCAAAGCCGCCGCCGACGCACAGGCGAAACAAGCCGTTCATCCTGACAATCCGTCACCCTACGGCCTGACCATGGGCAAAGCCACAGTGGCCGACGCGCTAAAAAAGCATCCGCAACTTGCTAAGGCGGCTTCCAGTACCATAGGCTACAGTAACGGCACGTCCGTTCCGATGAACAATGCCTACTCAATGCCCGATGCAGACGGTTCGATTATCGTTTTCCAATTCGATGATACGCACGACACGTTGCAAAACATCATGCTGATACCGTCTAAAAAAACGTTCCACCAAGTGAAAAAGGAATTCGACGCGCTCTATCCGCCCTACCCGCGCCTGAGTCGGGAAGAATTCGAAGCCCTCGCCCCGCAAGGCACAGATTTCGAGCATCAAGAAAACTGGTTCGCGCAACACAAATCCGACATCGCCTTCTACAAACAGGGCGACACGCTGATTTTGGCCGCCGTCAGCGCGGCATCGCCGAAGGAAAGCGTCGTGATGTACCGCAACAGCAGCTACATCCCCGTATTGAAGGAAAAAGCGGCAGAAATCACCACCCGCAAACTGCACTGATCTGCAATATGGAAAAGTAATCGGTTATCATCCGCGCCAATCCGTAACGGGTCGTCTGAAAACCTTTCAGACGACCTTCAAAGAAAGACTTACATGAAACCCAGCATCATCGAAAAATTACAACAACTATCCGACCGTTTGGAAGAAGTCACCCACCTCCTCGGACAGCCCGAAGCCACGTCCGATATGGACAACTACCGCAAGCTCACGCGCGAACACGCCGAATTGACGCCTGTGGTCGAAGTGTTCCAAAACTATCAGCTGGCGCAAAGCGACTTGGCGGATGCCGAAGAAATGCTGTCCGACCCCGAAATGAAAGACTTTGCCGCCGAAGAAATCGAAGCGGCAAAAGCCAAAATCGACACGCTCGATACCGAACTTCAAAAACTGCTGCTGCCCAAAGATGCCGACGACGACAAAAACATCTTCATCGAAGTGCGCGCCGGAACGGGTGGCGACGAAGCCGCGCTGTTTGCAGGCGACTTGCTGCGCATGTACAGCCGCTACGCCGAACGCAATCGCTGGCAGGTCGAAATCGTTTCCGCCAACGAAAGCGAGTTGGGCGGCTATAAAGAAGTCATCGCCCGTATCGTCGGTTTGGGCGCGTACAGTCGTCTGAAATTCGAATCGGGCGGCCACCGCGTGCAGCGCGTCCCTGCCACCGAAAGCCAAGGCCGTATCCATACTTCCGCCTGCACCGTTGCCGTCATGCCCGAAGCGGACGAACTGGAAGACATCGAGTTGAACCCCGCCGACCTACGCATCGACACCTTCCGCGCATCCGGCGCGGGCGGTCAGCACATCAACAAAACCGACTCCGCCGTCCGCATCACCCACCTGCCCACAGGCATGGTGGTCGAGTGCCAAGACGGCCGCAGCCAACACGCCAACAAAGCGCAAGCGATGAAAGTCCTCGCTGCCCGCCTGAACGACGCGCAAAAACGCGAAGCCCAAGCCAAAGAAGCCGCCGAACGCAAATCCCTCATCGGCAGCGGCGACCGCAGCGAACGCATCCGTACCTACAACTACCCCCAAGGCCGCGTGACCGACCACCGCATCAACCTTACCCTGCACAAGCTGGATTTTGTCATGGACGGCGACTTGGAAGAAATCACCAACGCCCTGATTGCCGAGCATCAGGCAGAGCTACTGGCGGCAATGGGCGATTAATGGGACGGTTGACGCTTGGTTTCAAAGCGTGAAGGCAGGCTTGATGGCGGGAAAACAAGTTCTGCCGCAGCGCAAATCAAGCCTCAGCCGTCGCCTGCCGTCCTTTCCGTAACCATAAAAATCATATGCGGAAATGACGTTTATCCTAAAAAGCCTTCCCTGCGTCCTCAAACGCAAGCTCAGATAAACCAATTCCACGCAGTCCTCCAACACCCCGCCCTTTTTCAGACGACCCATCCCAACCCATGAACACCCCGCTCACCCGCCGCCGTTTTTTCGCCATCGCCGCCCTGACTGCCGCCGGAGCGGCCGCGCCCTTCCTCCTGAACCGCAACCGCCCTGCCCCGTTACCAACTACCGACGAACCCGTCATTTGGAAAGGCATCGCGCTGGGTTCCGGCGCCGAGCTCCGCCTTTTCGGCGTTGACCGCAAAGAAGCCGAAATCCTCGTCAACAAAGTCCTCGCAGAAGTCGCCCGCCTCGAAAAAATCTTCAGCCTCTACCGCGAAGACAGCCTCATCAACCGACTGAACAAAGAAGGTCGTCTGAACAACCCGCCGCCCGATTTCCTCGCCCTGTTGAGCATCTGCCGCGACATCCACGCCCTGACAGACGGCGCGTTCGACCCCACCGTCCAAGTGTTGTGGAACCTTTACGCAGACCATTTCCGTCACAACCCGCGTGCCGAAACCCCGCCGTCCGAACCGGACATCCGGCGCACCCTCAAGCTTGTCGGCTTCAAACACGTCGTCTTCGACCAAAAATCCATCCTCTTCGAACAAAAAGGCATGGGCTTATCCCTCAACGGCATCGCCCAAGGCTACATCACCGACAAAATCACCGCCCTGCTGCAACAACACGGCATCCACCAAGCCCTCGTCGATATGGGCGAAATCCGCGGCTTCGACACCGACAACCAACGCACATGGAACGTCGGCATCCGCAATCCTCAAAACGAAGAAGCCACCCTCCTGACCATCCCCATGCAAAACCAAGCCTTCGCCACCTCAGGTGGCTACGGTACCGTGATGGACGAAGCCGGCAAGTTCACCCACCTCTTCGACCCGCGCACCGGCACTGCCACACCGCGCTACCGCAGCGTCAGCGTCATGGCGCCGACTGCCGCCGTTGCCGATGCCTTCTCCACCGCGTTCTCCATCATGGACGAAGCCGCCATCCGTACCGCAGCCCGCGCCAAACAGGCAAAAGTCTGGCTGGTCATGCCCGACAACCGCATTGAAACCCTAGCCTGAACGACTTATCCGCTAAAATGGTGTACTACAAAGAAACGCAGCTACAAGGTCGTCTGAATGCCCAAACTCCATCAAATCATCGAACGTCATTGGCAACGCCCCAATCCGTTTTTATCTTTCCTGCTCAAACCCTTATCCAAACTGTTTGCCAAAATTGCGGCGAAACGGCGCGATGATTTCGTTTCAGGTCGTCTGAAAAGCGAAAAGCTGCCCGTGCCTGTGGTCGTGGTCGGCAATATCCACGCGGGCGGGACGGGGAAAACGCCGATTGTCGCCGCGCTGGTGTCGGGTTTGCAGGAAAAAGGCGTCAAGGTCGGCATCATCAGCCGGGGTTACGGGCGCAAGAGTAAGGCGGTTCATGTATTGAATGCCGCTAGCCGTGCAGAAGATGCGGGCGACGAGCCTTTGCTGCTGTTCCGTAAAACCGGCGCGCCGACGGCGGTGGGCAGCAGCCGCTTGGAGGCAGGCGGGGCGTTGCTGGCGGCGCATCCCGACATCGGGCTGATCGTGGCGGACGACGGTTTGCAGCATTACGCCCTGCGGCGGGATGTGGAAATCGCGGTGTTTCCGACGGCGGATACGGGGCGGTCGGATTTGGATTTGCTGCCCAACGGCAGTTTGCGCGAACCTTTGTCGCGGCTGGATTCGGTGGACGCGGTCGTCGTCAGCGGCGGCAAGGCGGATGCGTCGTTTGCGCCGTCTGAAAACATGTTTCACAGCCGCATCGAAACGGGACAGATTTACCGTTTGAACCAGCCGTCTGAAATACTGGATACAGGCCGTCTGAAAAACCAAACCGTCGCCGCCGTGGCGGGTATCGCCAAGCCGGAGCGCTTTTTCGATTCATTGCGGAGCATGGGCATCACATTGAACCAAACCGTCGCGCTGCCCGACCATGCCGACATCGCAGCGGCAGATTTGCCCAATGCGGACGCGGTCATTATTACGGAGAAAGATGCGGTCAAGTTTTCAGACGACCTCAATCTGAATCATGTATGGGTTTTGCCCGTTTGTGCGATAATCGAACCTGATTTGGCGGCGTTCGTGTTGGGACGGCTGAAAGATTCCCGACAGGTCGTCTGAAATCAATTGAATCTTTGTTGCTGTTTGTTTTGAATAATAAGGAAATTTATGAACCTGAAAAAACTGCTGCTCACTTTCGTTGCCATTGCCGCCTGCTCCGTCGCAACAGCCGCGCCCCCAAGCGATAAGTCTTTAAATAGATGGATGGAAGTCCAGCATATCGAACGCGACTTTCTCAAAAATTTGACCAACATGGCGGAAGCACAAAACCGACAGCTCATGCAACCGATCATCTCCTCATATCCACCGGAACTGCAGCCGCAATTACAAGCCGCGTCAGACCGTTATATGAACAAAGTGTTTAAAGCTTATTTCACACCGCAACTTAGAAACAAATTAATGAAAGAAATAAAAAAAGTTGCCAAGGACGAGTTCACTCAACAAGAGATTGATGCCATGATTGCGTTTTACGAGACTCCCGTAGGACAATCTATCGTGGAGAAAAATTCGGCATTCATAAAAAAACTCGCCAATATAGGGGCAAGCGAAGCGGATATGAAAGAAATAGAAACAATTAGCGAACACTACCTAATTGAATTTGAAAACGAAATTAAAAAAATATTGTCTGAAGAATGTACCCCCTAAACCTTAAACAGGAGAAAAAGATGAAACTGAAAACCTTGTTATTACCCTTCGCCGCGCTGGCATTATGTGCCAACGCATTTGCCGCTACACCCAGCGACGCGTCGCTGGAGCGTCTGTTTGAAGTACAGAAGATGGATGCCCTGTTGGAACAGTCTTTCCAAAGCATGGAAGGCATCGTGCTTTCCGATCCGAATGTACAGAAATTTTTGAAAGATGCGCCGGAAGACAAACGTCCGCAGTTGGAAGCAGTCTTGAAAAAGTATGCAACCCGGTCGATTGCCGAAATCAACACGCCGCAAGTGCGCGCACAGTTGCGTAAAGCCGCTTTAGACGGCATGAAGACGGTTTATACGCAAGAAGAAGTCAACGCATTGATTGGCTTTTACAGCACGGCGGTAGGTCAATCGATAATGGACAAAACGCCGCGCTATCTTGAGGCGACGATGAAACCGATGATGAACATCCTTGCCGGCAAATACACCCAATCCAACGAAAGCGCAAACTTGAGGCGCGAAATCCGCCAAATCATGTGTAACGGCAAAAATCCTGCCCAAGCCTGCGCCAAACAGCCGAACAAACCGGCACGGAAAAAATAATGCCGCTTAAGGTCGTCTGAAAACGAGCGAAGCAAGTTTCGCCAAAACAAGCGAAGCGAGTTTCGCTCAAACCATCAAACCCGAAAGAAACCCCATGGAAAAAAAATTCTTAGACATCCTCGTCTGCCCTGTTACCAAAGGCAGGCTGGAATATCATCAGGACAAACAGGAATTGTGGAGCCGTCAGGCAAAGCTGGCTTATCCGATTAAAGACGGCATTCCCTATATGCTGGAAAACGAAGCACGAGCGTTGAGCGAAGAGGAACTCAAAGCATGACCGAATTCGTCGTATTGATTCCGGCACGGCTGGATTCATCGCGCCTGCCCGGAAAAGCCTTAGCGGACATCCACGGCAAACCGATGGTCGTGCGCGTTGCCGAACAGGCGGCAAAAAGCAAGGCGGCGCGCGTCGTCGTTGCCACCGATCATCCCGATATTCAGACGGCCTGTCAGGCGCACGGCGTCGAAGTCGTCATGACTTCAAACCGGCACGAAAGCGGCACGACCCGCCTTGCCGAGGCCGCCGCCACGCTTAAACTGCCGCAACATCTGGTGGTCGTCAACGTACAGGGCGACGAGCCGCTGATTGCCCCCGAACTCATCGACCGCACCGCCGAAGTTTTAGTGGAAAACAACGTACAGATGGCGACCGCGGCGCACGAATTGCACGATTTCGACGAATTTATGAATCCCAACGTCGTCAAAGTCGTCCTCGACAAAAACCGCAACGCCATCTACTTCAGCCGCGCCCCGATTCCCTATCCGCGCGATGCCATGCGCGCCGAAAAACGCGAATTGCCCGCCGAAACCGCCGTCCTGCGCCATATCGGCATCTACGCCTACCGCGCCGGTTTCCTGCAACGCTACGCCGAAATGAGCGTCTCGCCGCTGGAAACCATCGAATCGTTGGAGCAACTGCGCGTCCTGTGGCACGGCTATCCGATTGCCGTCGAAACTGCCAAAGAAGCCCCTGCCGCCGGTGTGGATACGCAGGAAGATTTGGACAGGGTCCGAGCCGTCTTTGAGGCCGTCTGAAAGGAAAAACATGACCGATTTACGCCATTTGAGCCGCGAAGAGCAAAAACTGCTTGCCGATGTTGCCCTGCTGGTTCAAAACGACGACCAAGAGTTTAACTATGAAATGTTGAAAGCTGCCGCGCCGGATGAAGCCAGCGGCGAGTTTTGGTTCCGTATGGCGGAAACGCTCAGTACGCTGCCGCCCAACCGTTCGCTGGATTTGCGCTTGAACGGCGGCAGGCTGACGGTTGCCGTGTCGATTTTGTCGGTATTGCTGCAAGACAGCCCTGAGATTCCGCAGCTTTGGGCGCAAAAGGTGATTGCACTCAACTATCTGGCACACGGGCATCAGACCCGCGCGCTCGGTTTGGCGCAGCAGGCGGACAAGGCGGCGGAAGCCAACGAGGAAGAGTATTTAGCGAAGACTTTATCGCAAAACCTGCTTTCCACTTTGAAAGACGCATTGGAGCGTTTCCCCGAAGACACATGGTTTGCCGAAATGCGCGATGACGCATGGAAACATTTCGGCGCGGAACAGGCCGTCTGAAGTTTTGAACGATAAACGCAAGCCGTGTAAAATCATTTGAATAACGTTTCAAATCCGTACTACTTAACAAGAAGGAACACCCATGAAAGTATTATTGTTAGGCGCGCCGGGCGCGGGTAAAGGCACTCAGGCACAATTCATCACCGCTGCGTTCGGCATTCCGCAAATTTCTACCGGCGATATGCTCCGCGCTGCGATTAAAGCAGGCACGCCGCTGGGTTTGGAAGCGAAAAAAATCATTGACGAAGGCGGTTTGGTGCGCGACGACATCATCATCGGTATGGTGAAAGAACGCATCGCGCAAGACGACTGCAAAAACGGTTTCCTGTTTGACGGCTTCCCGCGCACGCTGGCACAAGCCGAAGCAATGGTTGAAGCGGGCGTGGATTTGGACGCGGTCGTTGAAATCGACGTACCCGACAGCGTAATTGTCGACCGTATGAGCGGCCGCCGCGTTCACTTGGCTTCCGGCCGCACCTACCACGTTACCTACAATCCGCCCAAAGTCGAAGGCAAAGACGACGTAACCGGCGAAGATTTGATTCAGCGCGACGACGACAAAGAAGAAACCGTCAAAAAACGCCTTGCCGTGTACCACGAGCAAACCGAAGTGTTGGTTGATTTTTACAGCAAACTGGAAGGCGAACACGCGCCGAAATACATCAAGGTTGACGGCACTCAGCCGGTAGAAGCCGTAAAAGCCGAAGTATTGGGCGCATTGGGCAAATAAATCGAAAAGGTCGTCTGAAAACAGGAAATCAGGTTTTCAGACGACCTGTTTTTGATAAACAGCGTGTTGCAACCGAAAAATAATCATTCGGCGTCATTCCCGCGCAGGCGGGAATCCATTTCTGAATTTGGGCAATCGCTGTTTAAATCTAATGAACTGAGTTTTATCAATGGATTCCCGCCTGCGCGGGAATGACGGCTGATGTACCGGTTCAAATTTATCCGAAACAGTTTGTCGGGGGCTTGAGTCCGCGTAGGTCGGACATCAATGCCCGACCTACGGTTTGAATTTACGTTGTACTGCGAAAAAGACGATAAAGGTCGTCTGAAAACCCGAAACGAAAACACCATGAATCCTTTAATCACCGACTTCCAAACTCCGCAACAACGCACCCCCGTCATCGTTGCCCTTGATTTTGCCAACGAAAAAGACACGCTCGGATTCGTCCGCAACCTTGATCCGACCTTGTGCCAAATCAAAATCGGCAAAGAGCTGTTTACCGCTACGGGGCGCAGTTTGGCGGAAAGCCTGATTCATCAGGGTTTCAAACTCTTTCTCGATTTGAAGTACCACGACATTCCCCACACCGTCGCGCAAGCCTGCAAAGTCGCCGCCGACATGGGCGTGTGGATGGTCGATATGCACGCATCGGGCGGCCGCCGCATGATGGAAGCCGCCGCCGAAGCCGTTGCCGGATACGGCACGAAGCCGCTCTTAATCGGCGTAACCGTGTTGACCAGTATGGAACAAAGCGATTTGGCGGAAATCGGTTTGAACATCGCCCCTGAAGAACAAGTCATCCGCTTGGCGAAACTGGCGCAAAGTTCGGGCTTGGACGGCGTGGTCTGCTCTGCCCAAGAAGCCGCGCCGCTGCGCCGCGAATTGGGGCAAGATTTTGTCTTGGTAACGCCCGGCATCCGTTTGGACATTGCCGGCAACAACGACGACCAACGCCGCATCATGACGCCTGCCGAAGCATTGGCGGCAGGTTCGACTTATCTGGTGATGGGCCGCCCCGTTACCCAAGCCGCCGATCCGGTAGCCGTATTGCGCGAAGTGAACCGCGTGGCGAACCTTGAAGCAAACTGATTTTCAGACGACCTTACAGGTTGAGGCCGTCTGAAAAAACACAACGGAGGCAATATGCCCACCAAGTTCCAACAAGAAACCCTCAAATCCCGTTTCGCACAAGCCAAAGTCCTTGTTGTCGGCGACGTGATGCTCGACCGCTATTGGTTTGGCGATGTGTCCCGTATTTCGCCCGAAGCGCCCGTGCCGGTGGCGAAAATCGGACGAATCGACCAACGCGCGGGCGGTGCGGCGAATGTTGCGCGCAACATCGCTTCGTTGGGCGGCAAAGCAGGGCTGTTGTCAGTAACCGGCGACGACGAAGCCGCCAATGCGCTCGACGCGCTGATGGCGCAAGACGGCGTTGCCTCCTATCTGATGCGCGACAAACAAATCACCACCACCGTCAAACTGCGCGTCGTCGCCCGCAACCAGCAGCTTATCCGCCTTGATTTTGAAGAGCATCCCAACCGCGAAGTGTTGGAACAAATCAAGCAGAAATACCGCGAAGTATTGCCCGAATACGACGCAATCATTTTTTCAGACTACGGCAAAGGCGGCCTGTCGCATATCTCCGATATGATAGATTGGGCAAAACACGCAGGTAAAACCGTATTAATCGACCCCAAAGGCGACGATTACGAAAAATACGCCGGCGCCACGCTGATTACGCCTAACCGCGCTGAATTGAAAGAAGTGGTCGGCAGTTGGAAAAACGAAAGCGAGCTGACCGAAAAAGCGCAAAACCTGCGCCGCCACCTCGACCTGACTGCCGTTTTATTGACCCGAAGCGAAGAGGGCATGACCCTGTTCAGCGAAGGCGAACCCATTTACCAGCCCACCCGCGCCCAAGAAGTTTACGACGTGTCCGGCGCAGGCGACACCGTCATTGCCGGAGTGGGTTTGGGGCTGGCAGCAGGCTACACCATGCCCGAAGCCATGCACTTCGCCAATACCGCCGCCGGCGTCGTCGTCGCCAAACTCGGCACGGCGGTTTGCTCGTTTGCAGAGTTGAACAAAGCATTGGAAGAGCAGTAATTTCTTTTTCAGACGACTCCATCTTTCCAAGGTCGTCTGAAACGAGTGCAACGAGTTTCGCCAAAACCAAAAATCAAAGGAAACCCAATATGACCATCATCGTAACAGGCGCGGCCGGCTTTATCGGCAGCAACATCGTCAAAGCCCTCAACCAACGCGGTATTACCGACATCGTCGCCGTCGACAACCTGACCCGTGGCGAAAAATTCAAAAACCTTGCCGAGTGCGAAATCGCCCACTACCTCGACAAACACGAATTCATCCGCCAAGTGCGCGGCCATCTTCTGCCTTACGAAAACATCGAAGCCGTCTTCCACCAAGGCGCGTGTTCCGACACCATGAACCATGACGGCCTCTACATGATGGACAACAACTACCAGTACACGCTCGACCTCTTGGACTGGTGTCAGGACGAACGCATCCCCTTCCTCTACGCCTCCAGCGCCGCCGTCTACGGCAAAGGCGAAATCTTTCGCGAAGAGCGCGAACTTGAAAAACCGCTCAATGTGTACGGCTACTCCAAATTCCTGTTCGACCAAGTATTGCGCCGCCGCATGAAAGAAGGCCTGACCGCCCAAGTCGTCGGTTTCCGCTACTTCAACGTTTACGGACAACACGAACAACACAAAGGCCGCATGGCATCCGTCGCCTTCCACCATTTCAACCAATACCGCGAACACGGCTACGTCAACCTGTTCGGTGCCAACGACGGCTACGGCAACGGCGAACAAACCCGCGACTTCGTCAGCGTCGAAGACGTCGCCAAAGTCAACCTCTACTTCTTCGACCACCCCAATCTCTCCGGCATCTACAACCTCGGCACCGGCCGTAGCCAACAGTTCAACGAACTCGCCGCCGCCACCGTCAACGCCTGCCGAACCGCCGAAGGCAAACCTGAATTGAGCTTAAAAGAGCTGATAGAAGAAGAACTTATCCGCTATATCCCCTTCCCCGACGCGCTCAAAGGCAAATACCAAAGCTTCACCCAAGCCGACATTGCCAAACTGCGCGAAGCCGGATACAAGGAAGAATTTTTGGATGTCAAAGCAGGCGTCGAGCGCTACGTCAAATGGATGCTGGAAAATTTGGCTTAATTTGAAATGCGTATAAAAGAGGTCGTCTGAAAACTCGGATTTGAGGTTTTCAGACGACCTTTCCCATACAAACCTCGTCTGAAACCCCTTATAATCCAACCTTTCCCCTTTCTTCCTGCCCTCCCGATGTCCGAACTCTTCGCACCCCCCTCCATTTCCGTATCCGAACTCAACGCCCTCGCCAAAGCCTTGCTGGAAGACCATCTTGCCGGTTTGTGGATTGCGGGCGAAGTGTCCAATCTGACCCGTGCCGCCAGCGGGCATTATTATTTCTCGCTCAAAGACAGCCGCGCGCAGGTACGTTGCGCGATGTTTAAAGGTGCGGCGGCGCGTTTGGCGAAACCTTTGAAAGAAGGCGACCATATCGAAGTGGCGGGCAAAATCAGTATTTACGAGGCGCGGGGCGAATTTCAGATTACTGTGAACGAGGTGCGGCTCAAAGGCTTGGGGCAGCTTTACGAAGCCTACGAGCGGCTGAAGGCGCAGTTGCAGGCGGAAGGCGCGTTTGCGGCGGAACGCAAAAAACCTTTGCCTGCCCGACCGCAATGTATCGGCATCGTAACCAGTCTGGCGGCGGCGGCTTTGCGCGATGTCGTTACCACCTTGAAACGCCGCGCGCCCGAAATTCCCGTCATCGTTTATCCGACCGCCGTTCAAGGCTCGGGCAGCGAGTTTCAGATTGCCCAAGCGATTAAAACCGCATCGCAACGCGCCGAATGCGATGTGTTGATTGTCTGTCGCGGCGGTGGCAGCATTGAAGACTTGTGGGCGTTTAATGAAGAGCCTGTTGTGCGCGCCATCGAAGCCTGCGCAATTCCTGTCGTCAGCGGCGTAGGACACGAAACCGATTTCACGCTCGCCGATTTTGTCGCCGACGTACGCGCGCCCACGCCGACCGGCGCGGCGGAACTGGTCAGCCCCAACCGCCAAGAATCGCTGCACCGCCTCGCCCAAGCCCAAGGTCGTCTGAAAACCGTTTTGGAACAACGCTATTTCGATGCCAGCCAAAAGCTCGACTGGCTCGCGCGGCAAATCCGCCACCCGCGCCAAAAACTCGACGAACAGCGCACCTACATCCACAAACTGGCGCAAACCCTGTCCTACTCGATGACGCAAAACGTCCGCACCCACACCGCCCGTTTCGAACGCCAAACCCAAGCCCTGAAACATTGCCGCCCTGATATTTCCGTTTACCGGCAAGACATCGACCGCTTTCAGACGACCTTGTCGCACGCCTTCCGCCAACTGCTCGCCCACCGCCGCCAAAGCCTGACCGCCCAAACCGCCCTGCTCGAAGCCGTCTCGCCGCAGCAGATTTTGGAGCGCGGCTTCTCCGTCGTCAAAAACACACGCGGACAAGTCATCCGCAACGCCGATGTTTTGAAGCAAGGGCAGAAACTGCACATCACTTTTGCCGACGGCGAAACCGACGTGCGCGTGACCAAAGAGCAGGCGCAGCGGGAATTGTTTGATTAATCGCCGGCTTGAATGAAGAAGGTCGTCTGAAAACTGAACTGCACCCCAAAAGTTGGACATCCCCTCCAACTCACAAGGTGCAGTTTTTTTATGAGCAAATATACATTACACTTCAAATACCAAGCCGTACTCCACTACCTGCATATACGCAGCCAACAACGTACCGCAGACCACTACGGCATTTCCCGAACCCACCTGAGACGATGGATACGCGCCTATCAAGAAGGCGGTATCGGCGCACTCGAACATCCCCAATCCAAAACCATGCCCCAACACCGCAAAAACCCCTTCATCGCCGACAAACCCGACCAAGAAAAAACGCAGGCAGAGCTTATCGAAGAGTTGTGCTATATGCGCGCAGAGGTCGCCTACCTAAAGGAGTTAAAAGCCCTCAGCCAAAAACAGACCGAAAAGGACAAAGCCAAACCGTCCAAACACTGAGGGCGCAACACCCGCTCAAATACCTGCTGCACATCGCAAACCTGCCCAAAAGCAGCTTTTACTACCATCACCAAGACCGACCCGATCCCGACGCAGCCGACAAAGCCCTCCTTGTCGAAACCTACCGGCGGCATAAAGGACGCTACGGACAAAGGCGCATTGCCGCCGCATTAGATTGGAACCGCAAAAAAGTGGCGCGGTTGATGAAGCAGTTGGAACTGAAAGCCCTCATACGGGCGAAAAAAGCCTACCGCCATCCCGCCATGGGCGAGATATCGGAGCACCTCCTCAAACGCCTATTCAAAGCTGAAAAGCCCAACGAAAAATGGCTGACCGACGTTACCGAACTCAAAGGAAAGGACGGCAAACTGTACCTCTCGCCAATCTTGGACTTGTTCAACCGCGAGATCGTCGCCTACGCCATGAGCCGCAGAGCCGACAGCGAAATGGTGAAGGAAATGCTCGAAAAAGCCGCCCCCCGTCTGACTGCTAAAGGAACGATGCTGCATTCGGACCAAGGCGTGCTGTACCGTACGTCGGGATATAGGGAATTGCTTGCGGAGTATTCCATGGTTCAAAGCATGTCGCGAAAGGCGAACTGTTGGGACAATGCGCCGATGGAAAGCTTCTTTGCGGTGTTAAAGACGGAGTGTTTCTATAACGCAGGTGAATTGACGGTAGATGAATTGATGAAGCAGATAGATGACTATATGGATTACTACAACCGGGAGCGTTGCAGTCTGAAATTGAAAAAGCTGAGTCCTGTCGCATACAGAACCCAGCTTGCACAGAGCGCCTGAATAGGCTTTTATGAGTGTCCAAGATTTGGGGGCCAGTTCAAACGAGCGTGGCAAGTTTTCAGACGACCTTTTGACTTTGATGGAAGGCAAGAAACAGGACTATCGTAAACTCAGATATAGTGGATTAACTCGAAACTGACCCCAAACAAAAAGGTCGTCTGAAAATGTTCAGACGACCTTTTGAGTTCAAACAATGAACGATTAGTGTTGATGCGCGCCACCGTGGTCATGACCATGGCCGTGATCCATGCCGGATTGCGGCGCGGTTTTCACTTCCAGTTGTACGGTTTGAGGTTTGGCATTTTTGAATTTCAGGGTAACCGGTACTTTTTCGCCTTCTTTCAGCGGTTTTTTCAGACCCATGAACATAACGTGGTAGCTGCCCGGTTTCAGCTCGGTTACGCCTTTTGCCGCCAGAGGAACACCACCTTTGACTTCGCGCATGCGCATCACGCCGTTGTCGTTGACATGGGTATGCACTTCAACGCGGTCGGCTACCGGGCTGCTGCCGCCGACCAAGAAGTCTTGTTTGGCTTCATCGTTGTGGATCTTCATGAACGCGCCGCCCATTTTCATACCTTCGACGGTGGCACGCGCCCAACCGTCTTCAACGTGAACACCGGCTGCGGAAGCGGTGGATACCAAACCTGCTGCGATCAGGGTTGCCAATAATTTTTTCATGTATTGCTCCTTTATGATGAAATGGGTGGTTTTGTTGCGGCAAAAGCTTTCCGCGCGACATTGCATGTCGGTAATACTGTTCTCATCCTACATGCAATGGTCGTCTGAATGCTTTGACTCAGATTAAACAAAATGATTCAAATTAATTCATGAGAATTAATACTTAGTAAGTATAAATCATCTCAAAGTAAATTTAAACATACCCGCGCCACAATGCGATCGCCCACACGATACCCAGCATCGTCAAAGCGAGCAATTGCGCGGCGGAGCCGGCATCTTTTGCGCGTTTTGCCAACTCGTGTTTTTCGGTGGAAGTGTGATCGACGGCGGCTTCGACGGCGGTGTTGAACAATTCGGTAATCAGCGAAACAAACGACGCAATAATCAGCAGCATTTTGGTCGCGGAGTCGAAATTGAGGATGAAGGTCAAGACAATCAAAATCAGGTTCAGCCACAATACTTGGCGGAACGCGCTTTCATAGCGGTAGGCGGCGGCAAGCCCGTCTTTGGAATAGCCGAATGCGTTGATGATGCGTTTGATGCCGCTTTTACCTTTTTTATCGGCAGCGTAAGAAGATGGTTTCATAAGTAATGTTTGTATCAATATTTATATTTGTAAAAAAGGGTCGTCTGAAAACGAGCGAAGCGAGTTTCGCCAAAACGAGTGAAGCGAGTTTCGCTAAAACGAGCAAAGCGGGTTTTACTAAAACGGATTCGGGTTTCAGACGACCTTTCGGGATTATTGTTTGGACCAAGCTTCGACAGCGTCGGCAAACATCGCGGCGACGTCGAAGTTTTTTTGTTTCATGATTTCTTGGAAACCGGTCGGGCTGGTAACGTTGACTTCGGTCAGGTTGCTGCCGATAACGTCCAAACCTGCCAGCAAGATGCCGCGGCGTTTGAGTTCGGGGGCGAGGGTTTCGGCGATTTCTCGGTCGCGTTCGCTCAATTCCTGCGCCACGCCGCGTCCGCCTGCCGCAAGATTGCCGCGTGTTTCGCCGTTTTGCGGAATACGCGCCAAAGCATAGGGGACGACTTCGCCGCCGATAATCAGGATGCGTTTATCGCCGTGGATGATTTCGGGGATGTAGCGTTGCGCCATGATGGTGCGGGAATCAAGCTGCATCAGGGTTTCTAGGATGCTGCCGATATTGGGGTCTTTTTCGGTCAGGCGGAAAATGCCCATGCCGCCCATGCCGTCCAGCGGTTTGATGATGATGTCGCCGTGTTCTTTCAAAAATGCGCGGACGTCGGCGGAACGGGTCGTAACCAGCGTAGGCGCGGTGAACTGGCTGAAATTCAAAATCGCCAGCTTTTCATTGAAGTCGCGCATCGCCTGACCGCTGTTAAAGACCTTCGCGCCCTGCTGTTCCGCCAGCGTCAGGAATTGGGTGGCGTAGAGGTATTGCATATCGAACGGCGGGTCGGTGCGCATAATGACGGCATCAAAGTCTTTCAAGGTCGTCTGAACTTTATCTGCCGCTTTAAACCATTCATGGTCATCGTCACTTTTTGCACCGAGAAACTCAAACGGCGCAGCCTGAGCCGTCACCAATCCTTGCTGTACGGACAATTCGCCGCTCAAGGTATGGAAAAGCTGCCAGCCGCGTTTTGCCATCTCGCGCATCATGGCATAGGTGGTGTCTTTGTAGGTTTTGAAACTTGCCATCGGATCGGCAATAAACAGGACTTTCATAGGAACTTCCTTATAAACAAACGACGTAATCATACCTTGTATTGAGGTCGTCTGAAAGGGCGCGGGCGGTTTGGCAAAGAGGTCGTCTGAAAAGCAGTTTGTAAATGGTTACACAAACTTCCTTTTCAGACGACCTCTTCGATTCTACGTTTAAGCGGCGGCAAGGCTGATTAACTCTGCCGCGTGGCTGCGGGTCGTGTCGGTAATGATTTCGCCGCCAAGCATACGGGCGATTTCTTCGATACGCTGCTGATGGTCCAACACGCTGATTTCGCTGACGGTTTGTTCGCCTTCGCTGTGTTTGCGCACCTGCCAATGGTTTTCACCGCAGGAAGCGACTTGCGGAAGGTGGGTCACGGCGAGCACCTGATGTTTTTTACCCAAAGCGCGCAGGGCTTTGCCGACCATTTCTGCCACGCCGCCGCCGATACCGGTATCGACTTCGTCAAAAATCAGCGTGGGGACTTGCGTGTATTGACTGGTGACCACCTGCAAGGCAAGGCTGATACGGGCAAGTTCGCCGCCGGAGGCGACTTTGTTCAGCGGACGGGACGGATTGCCTTTGTTGGCGGCAACTTGGAACTGTACCTGCTCCAAACCGTGCGCTGTGGGCGAAGACGGCAGCAGGACGATGTCGAAACGCGCGCCTTTCATGGCGAGATGCTGCATATGTCCGGTCGTTTCCTCGCCCAACCTGCCCGCCGCCTGATGGCGCATGGCGGAAAGAACATGAGCGGCCTCCTGATATTCGGCAAGGTTGCGGGCAACGGTTTGCGTCAACGCTTCCAAATCGGCAGCGGCTTGCAGGCTTTGCAGGCGCTCGTCAATTTCAGCCAGCTTTTGCGGCAAGGCTTCAGGCTCGATGCGGTATTTCCGCGCCATCCCCATCAGTTCACCCATGCGCTGTTCCTGCGCTGCCAACTCGTTAGGATCGATGTCGCTGCGGCCTGCGACGTCGCGCATATTGGCGCTGATTTCGCCCAATTCGGCTTCAATGCTCGCCAGCATATTCAGGCTTTCGGCAAAGCGCGGCTCGATGTTTTGCAGATTGGTCAATAATTTTTGGCATTGATAAATTTGACGTTGGATGCCGTTGTCGCCATCGATGTAGTCGCCGACTTCTTCGGCAGCCTGCAACAGCTCGGCAGAATGGGCAAGGCTGTCGTGGCTTTGGCTGAGGGCTTCCCATTCGCCTTGTTTGACGTCCAACTGGTTCAATTCGTTGAACTGCCATTCCAAACGCTCACGCTCGATAATGATGGTCTCGGCGTGTTCCTGCGCTTCTTGGAGGGCTTTTTTAGCGTTAACCCAGTTTTGATAAAGCTGTCTGACGGTTTCCGCCTGCGCCTTACTGCCTGCAAATGCGTCCAACAATTCGCGCTGGGCGGATTCTTGATTGAGGGAATGGTGGGCGTTTTGCCCGTGGATGTCGATAAGCTGCCCGCCGACGGCTTTAAGCTGCGCCAACGTAGCTGCCTGATTATTGATAAAGCTGCGGCTTTTTCCTTTGGCGTCGATGATGCGGCGGATGCTGAGTTCTTCCGCGTCTTCGTCCAAAAAACCCTGCTCCTGCAATTGGGCTTTAAGTTCGGGCAAAAGGCTGATGTCGAACAATGCCGACAACTGCGCTTCCTTCGCACCGCTGCGGACTTGGCTGTAATCGGCTTTGTCGCCCAACAAAAGCCCGATTGCATCCAACGTAATCGATTTGCCCGCGCCTGTTTCGCCGGTCAAGACGGTAAAACCGCTTTGGAAATCCAGATTGAGGTTTTCAACAATGACAAAATCGCGCAGGGAAAGTGCCAACAGCATGGTAGTATTCCTTAGTAAATCGACCGCACATCGGCGGCTAACTTTAGATATGCTGATTATAACTAAGATTTTTTATAGTTTGAATAAGGTTTTCCTTATTTTATATCTAACAAACTGAATACAATGATATTATTTTTTAAAAAAAGGTCATCTGAAAACCTATTTCCAGTTTTCAGACGACACCTTTGCCAATCCTGCCTGATTTAATTAATCAGCCGCTCCGGCGTTTCTTCCTGCTCCTCCTCTTCGCCTGTCGGCGGCGTTTCGATCAAATCAGGCAAAACCAATTCGCCTAATTCTGTCAGCGGCGGCAAATCTTCCAAACTGTCCAAGCGCAAATCACTCAAAAACGTCGGCGTCGTCGCCCACAATGCAGGCCGACCGACGGAATCACGATGCCCGATTACTTCAATCCAACCCCTGTCCTGCAAGGTCTGCATCACGTTCTGCGACACCGCCACGCCGCGTATTCCCTCAATATCGCCGCGCGTCACCGGCTGCTGATAGGCGATAATCGCCAGCGTTTCCATCACAGCGCGGGAATAGCGCGGCGCACGCTGCTCCTGAAGGCTGCCCAGCCGCTCGAATGCCGCCTGCGCAATCTGAAACCGCCAGCCCTCGTGCGTATGCACCAGTTGCAACGCCCTGCCCTGCCAACGCGTTTTCAACTGCGCCAACACGTCGATTAATTTGTCCTGCGACAGCGGCGGCACACACAATTCGCGCATGGATTTTTCGTTTAGGGGTTCGGTTTGGGTCAAAAGCGCAGCTTCAATCAGCGCGTCGGGAGGGAGTTTTTCAGTCATAACGTTAAAATTTAATTGTTTTGATGTTTTCAGACGACCTTAAACAAGGACTCTTTTCAGTTTTATATGTTGGTTTTAAATTTTACAAGCAGGCCGTCTGAAAATTTTATTCTAAGGTTTCAGACGACCTTTTTGAGGGCAGTGAAACCTCTTTTGGCATTTCACTATACCGCCCTACTCGTCCGCAGGCTTCTGCCCTTTGCGTTCCGCCTTTCTGGCTTCGCGAATGGCTTTGAGTTCGGCTTCTTTTTGGCGGGCTTTTTTGAGCCATGTTTCCCATTGGTTCGGCGTTTCGAGGGTGATTCTGCCGATTTTGCCTTCGCGGAAGTCGGTGAGGATGTTTTCGGCGGCTTTTTGGTAGTTGAC
The DNA here is from genome assembly GCF_022749495.1 of Neisseria macacae ATCC 33926. Classification (NCBI taxonomy): domain Bacteria; kingdom Pseudomonadati; phylum Pseudomonadota; class Betaproteobacteria; order Neisseriales; family Neisseriaceae; genus Neisseria; species Neisseria macacae. The sequence goes on from NZ_CP094241.1 coordinate 2,116,901, forward strand.
CCGTCCGCCGCTGAGGACTGCGCCGCGTTTTTTGGCTATCCACTCGAGCCATGAGTTGTCGTCCCAGTGGCTGCTGGGATCTTTGTCGGCTTGGTAGCGTTCTTGCAGCATGGGGAGGTAGTGGCGGCGGAGGTAGTCTAAGAGTTCGAGGGCGACTTCTTCTTCGTCCAGCGCGTTGCGTCCGACTGCGCCGCCGGCGGCGAGATTGTAGCCGCTTTCTTCGACGATGATTTTCGGCCACAGCATTCCGGGGGTGTCGTAGAGCCAGAAGTCGTCGGCGAGGAAGAGGCGTTGTTCGGCTTTGGTGATGCCGGGTTCGTTGCCGGTTTTGGCGGATTTTTTGCCTATCATGCCGTTGATGAGGGTGGATTTGCCGACGTTGGGGATGCCGCAGATGAGGACGCGCAGGGGTTTTTCTATGCCTTGGCGGTGGGGAATCATGGCGCGGCAGGCTTGGGTGATTTTGCCGTGTGCGCCGGTTTCGGAGGAATCGAGGGCGATGGCGCGGGTGTCGGGGCGGCTGTTGTAGTGTTCGAGCCAGATTTTAGTGCGTTCGGGGTCGGCAAGGTCTTGTTTATTGAGGATTTTGAGTTTGGGCTTGCCTTTGGAAAGCTGGGCTAGCAGGGGGTTTTCGCTGGAGGCGGGCATTCGTGCGTCCAGCATTTCAATCACCATGTCGACGCTTTTGGCGCGCTCGGCGATGGCTTTTTTTGCTTTGTTCATGTGGCCGGGAAACCATTGGATTGCCATGTTTTGTTCTTTCTGTCTGATTTGCGGTGGGGTCGTCTGAAAAGTGGTTCGGCGGTGTTTTCAGACGATCTGAGGTTTGTCCGTTTTCTGTGCAAAGGTCGTCTGAAAGCCTTCGCGGTTTTTCAGACGACCTTTTGGTTTGGGGCGCTCAAGGTTTAGAGGTTGCCGTGTTCGTAGCGGTAGTAGCCGGCTTCGTCCATACATTGTTCAAGGGATTTGGATTCGCGTCCGTGTTTGGCGTCGTGTTGCGCTTGTGATTTGCAAACGTTGATTTGGCGGGAAACGTCGGATTCGCTTGCGCCGGTGCGGTGCCAACGGTAGGCGGGGACTTCGGCGGCGCAGGCGGCGAGTGTGCAGGCGAGTGCGAGGGTGAGGATGTGTTTCATGGGTTTCTCCTTTTATAGTGGATTAAATTTAAACCAGTACGGCGTTGCCTCGCCTTGCCGTACTATTTGTACTGTCTGCGGCTTCGTCGCCTTGTCCTGATTTAAATTTAATCCACTAAATATCGAAAAGGTCGTCTGAAAAGGGGAATCAGCGTCCGGACAGGTTTTGCGCCTGTCTGTGGCGGACCAGCAGTTCGTAATGTCCTTGCAGGCGTTGGGCGAGTTTTTCGACGACATAGACGGAACGGTGCTGCCCGCCGGTACAGCCGATGGCGATGGTAACGTAGCTGCGGCTTTCTTTTTGCAGGCGCGGGAGCCAGTGGTTCATAAAGTGGTCGATATCGTCCACCATTTCCTGCGCCAGGGGCTGCTGGTCAAGATACGCTTGAATGGGGGCGTCCATGCCGGTATAGGGGCGCAGCTCGGGATCGTAATAGGGATTGGGAAGGCTGCGCATATCGAACATGAAATCGGCGTTGTTCGGCACGCCGTATTTGAAGCCGAAAGACTCGAGGATAACCAAAAGCCCCCTGCGCTCGATGTTGAGCCATTGTTGAACGGCGTAACGCAGTTGCTGCGCGTTCATTTTGGATGTGTCGATGCAGTAGGCGATGTCTTTGAGCGGGAACAGCCATTCGCGCTCTTTTTGCAGGCTTTCCAGCAGGGTAAGGTTCAGTCCCGACAGCGGATGGCCGCGCCGCGTTTCGGAAAAACGGCGCACCAGCACGCTTTCTTCTGCCTCCACAAACAATACTTCGACCTGATGGCCTTCATCGCGGAGGTATTGGATTTGCTCCTGCGCTTCCTGAATGTTGATGCCGGAACGGACATCGACGCTCACGCCGAGTTTGGTTTCATCGGCGCGCTCGATATGGTGCAGAACCAGAGAAGGCAGCATTTCCAGCGGCAGGTTGTCCACACAGAAATAGCCGAGGTCTTCAAGCTGTTTGAGGGCAACGGACTTGCCCGAGCCGGACAATCCGCTAATCAGGACGATTTTCATGGTTTTGTTCGTTTTCTTTGAGTTGTGTTTGATGGCGTTCGAGGAATTCTTTGGTACTGTCTTTGCCGCGCAACTGGAGGATGTAGTTGCGTACCGCCGCTTCAACCAATACGGCAAGGTTGCGGCCCACGGCGACAGGCAGGGTGACGGAACGGACGTTGACGTTGAGGATGGACTCGGTTTCCGTGCGTATGCTCAAGCGGTCGAGCTGCTTCATGTAATCATCATCAGCAGCGACCAGGTTGATAATCAACTGGAGGATTTTTTTCGGACGGATGGAGGTTTCGCCGAAAATGTGGCGGATGTTGAGTATGCCCAATCCGCGCACTTCAAGGAAATCACGCAACATCGGCGGGCAGCGGCCTTCGAGCGTTTCGGGACCGGTACGGAAAAGCTCGACCGCATCATCGGCGATCAGGCTGTGTCCGCGCGAAATCAATTCCAACGCCAACTCGCTTTTACCCAAGCCAGAATGACCGGTAATCAGCACGCCGACTTCAAATACATCGAGGAATACGCCGTGTTTGACGATGGAAGTTGCCAGCGTGCGTTGCAGGTAAATCCGCAACACGTCCATCAAATACGGGCTTTCGAGCTTGGAAGTCAAGAGCGGGATGTCGTTTTTATGGCAGTAATCGCGCAATTTGGGCGAAACCGCCAGACCGTTGGCAACGATGACCAGCGACATGGGAATATCGAAGAGTTCGCCGAAATCGTAATTCAATTCGCCCGATTCGAGGCGTTTGAGATATTCGGCTTCGGCAACACCGACGACTTGGATTTGATTGGGATGGATAAAATTCAAATGGCCGACCAACGCCAAAACGGGTTTGTCGGCCTCTACTCCGATGCGGTTGTCCGCACCCGAATTACCTGCCGCCCAAGCAAGTTGGAGCTTGTGCTGATTATCGGAAAACAGGCGGCGGACGGATATACTGGGCATTCTTTACTCTTCTGCCAGAAGTTTGCGCACCTCCTCGGCAGAGGTTGCGGACATCAAGGCTTCACGGACGGCTTTTTGCGAGAACCTGCCCGCCAGTTTGGACAAGACTTCCAAATGCTCGCCGGTCGCATTTTCCGGCACCAACAAAGTGAAAATCAGGGATACGGGTTTGCCGTCGGGCGCATCGAAAGCGACCGGCTCTTTCGTGCGGATAAACGCGCCGGTGGCTTTTTTCACGCAGGCATGACGGCCGTGCGGGATGGCGACGCCCTGCCCCAGGCCGGTCGAACCCAGCTTTTCGCGGGCAAACAGGCAGTCGAAGACATCGCCGTGAGGTAATTCTGCTTCATGTTCAAGCAGCAGGCCAGCTTCTTCAAACAAGCGTTTTTTGCTGCCGACTTCCAAGTCTAAAACGATATGGGACAAAGGCAAAATTTCGCCGATAAGGCTCATAGAAATCTCTTTTGATGTGGCAAAATGAAATGGAATTGTACCGACTGTCTGTACAAACCTCAATCCTGAACACGCAATTTACACTCAGATTGCTAACAAGAAACGCTGCTTCTTTGATATTTCTTAACTCACACACAAGGTCGTCTGAAAACGGCGGCAAGTGTTTTACAGCAGGTTTGGCTACCAGACAAAACTCCGCCACCATCGTCAACCCGCCCTGCCCCAAAAGCAAAACGTCGTCTGAAAACCTTTTCAGACGACGTGTTAAGCATCCTATTACCTCACAACCGCGTGGCAGCCAAAGCCCACAAATAATGCCCCGCCAAACCCAAAAACCACAGCAAACCGATATAGTTGTTATCCAGAAACACTTTAAAACAAGTCTGGCGGTCGCGGGTTTTGATGGCATGGTATTGACCGATTTGCAGCCACGCCACCGCAGGCAGCATGATCCAATACGGCCATGTCGCGCCGATTTTCACACCCAACACCGCCATCAGCGCGGTAAACCAAAAATGACAGAGCATGGAAGCGGAAATATCGTGATCGCCGAACGTGATGGCCGAAGTTTTAATCCCGATTTTCAAATCGTCTTCCTTGTCCGACATCGCATAAATCGTGTCGTAGGCAAGCGTCCATAGAGCATTGGCGGTAAACATCAGCCACGCCGTAGAAGGCACGCCGCTGCGGACGGCAGCAAACGCCATCGGAATCCCGAAAGAAAACGCCAGCCCCAAATAAAACTGCGGCAGCGGGAAAAAACGTTTGGTAAAGGGGTAAGTCATCGCCAAAAACAGCGCGGGAACGCTCATCACCCAAGTCAACAGGTTCAGCGGCGTCATGCAGAGGGCGGCAAGCAAGCAGAGGATGACGGTCAGCAGAATCGCTTCCGTTTTGGAAACCAACCCGCGGGCAAAGGGGCGGTTTTTCGTGCGCTCGACCGAACCGTCAAAATCGCGGTCGGCAAAGTCGTTGATCACGCAGCCTGCGCTGCGCATAAAGAACGTACCGGCGGTAAACGCCCAAAAAATATCCGCTTCCGGAATGCCTTCCGAAGCGACCCATAACGCCCAATAGGTCGGCCAAAGCAGCAGCAACGTGCCGATAGGCTTGTCGATGCGCATCAATTTACCGTATATGACCATCCGTCCGACGGCATAGCGCGGGAAAAAATGTAGGAGAACACGTTTTATCTTCATGCGAATGTGAAAAATATGTTATTGGTATAATAAATCAATTTGTAATTATTGCTTAGCGTATTATGTTCATTATAAATCAATTTTTAGATTTTACTATTTTATTTAGACCCTTATCCCCAACTTTTACAGAAAGATACAAAAACGGCATATCTGCGCCCTACACAAACTGCGCCAACCCCGCCAAAAAATATTCCGTCAGTTCCAACACCTCGCCATCCCAATCGAAATAAGACCTGCGGGCGGCGACAGGTCGTCTGAAATCATCCTGTCCGCCTGCGTTTTCCATCAGGCAAAACTCGAACGCCGAACGCTTCAGCGGCAACGTACCGTCAAACAGCCGCTCGCCCAAAGGCTGCGTGCCGCAATCCAATACGCCGCGCCAGGCTTGGGATTGCAGGCTGCACGCGCTGCGCGCCTGTACGACGGGCACGCTGTCCAGATGCAGCAAAACATCGCGGACAAATTGCGGGGCGGCGGTTTCGGCATGGTTTTCGCCAAACGGATTGCCCTGTCCGTCCAGTTCGCCCATATACAGCACTTTTACCGCAAAACTGCCGCCCAAGGCACGTAAGGCGGCGGTCAGCGATTGCGCTTGGCACAAAGCGGCGGCGCGTTCGTTCCAGCCCTGCGGCAGTTCGTCGGGAAGTTTGTCTTGCCAATTCAAAGGGGGATTCATGGGGTTTAGATTGATGTGTTTCATGTTTTAATCGTTTTCAGACGACCTTTCGTCCGTCTCCACCTTATCCAACTCCATCCACTCCGCATCGGGAAAATCTGTTTTCAGACGACCCTTTAGATACGCCGAGCTGTCTTGGGCGATGTGTTCGTCGCGGCTGTCGTGGATGTGGTTGAAAATCAGGCTGTGCAGGCTGATGCCGTATTGCTTGAGCGCGGCGAAGCTGAGCAGGGTGTGGTTAATGCTGCCGAGCCGCCCGCTGGTAACGAGGATGACGGGATAAGCCTGTTGCTGAATATAATCAATGGTTAACAGGTTTTCCGTCAGCGGAACCATCAATCCGCCCGCGCCTTCGACCAATACGATTTCGTATTGTGCCGCCAGTTGCTGCGTGGCGGTGCGGATTTTGTGCAAGTCCAAAGCCCTGCCGTCCAGACGGGCGGCGAGGTGGGGCGAGGCGGGATAGCTGAAGATTTCGGGCATGGTCAGCCGCTGTTTGTCGGCTTCCTGCATGGGTATGCCCATAATTTTGCGGTGGACGGCGATGTCGTCGGCGATGTTTTGGCAACCGGTTTGCACGGGCTTTTGCGTGATCACGCTTTTGCCCTGCTTCAACAATTGTTTTGCCAACATGCCGGTGGCGACGGTTTTGCCGATGTCCGTGTCTATGCCGCTGACGAAGTAAACGCCTTTCATTTGCTGTGTTCCTTCAAGATTTGTACGGTTTTGTCGGCAAGTTCGGTCAAGAGGTCGTCTGAAATGATGTAAGGCGGCATGATGTACACCAGCCTGCCGAATGGGCGCACCCAAATGCCCTGCGCCACGCAGTCCGCTTGAAAACGCGCCATATCCACGCCTTTTTCCAGCTCGATCACGCCGATGGCACCCAAAACGCGCACGTCTTTCACGCCGCGGATGTCCCATGCGGTTTTCAGACGACCTTTTAAGATGCTTTCGATGCGGCGGATATTTGCCTGCCAATCTTGGGACAAAAGCAGCTTGACCGAAGCGCAGGCAACGGCACACGCCAGCGGGTTCGCCATAAATGTCGGGCCGTGCATAAACACGCCCGCTTCGCCGCGCGAAATCGTTTCGGTGACTTTTTGCGAAGTGATTGCCGCCGCCAGCGTCATATAGCCGCCGCTCAAACCCTTGCCGATACACATAATATCCGGCACGACCTCCGCGTGTTCGCAGGCAAACATCTTGCCCGTGCGCCCGAATCCGGTGGCGATTTCGTCAAAAATCAACACGATATCAAATTCGTCGCACAAATCGCGCAAACCGCGAAGATACTGCGGATGATAAAAATACATGCCGCCCGCACCCTGCACGACCGGTTCCAAAATAAAGGCGGCGATATCCGCATGATGCGCTTCAAACAAGGCGCGGACAGGCTGCAAATCCGTTCCGTCCCATTCATCGTCGAAACGGCTTTTCGGATTATCGACAAAATAACGCTGCGGCAGAGCGCTGCCGAAAATATGGTGCATCCCCGTTTCCGGATCGCAGACGGACATCGCGTTCCAAGTATCGCCGTGATACCCGCGCCGCACCGTCGCAATATTCTGCTTCGCGGTCAAACCCCGCGCCTGCTGGTATTGCACCGCCATCTTCAACGCAACTTCTACCGAAACCGAACCCGAATCCGCATAAAAAATACGGTCCAGCCCCTGCGGCAAAATCCCGACCAACAACTTGCCCAGCTCCACAGCCGGCCCATGCGTCAAACCGCCGAACATCACATGCGACATTTGCTTAATCTGCGCCTCAACCGCTTGATTCAAAACAGGATGATTGTAGCCGTGTATCGCACACCACCAAGACGACATCCCGTCAATCAGCCGCGTACCGTCCGCCAATTCGATATGCACGCCCTCCGCACGGCGCACCGGATAAACAGGCAACGGATCGGTCATGGACGTATAGGGATGGAGCAGATGGGCGCGGTCGAAATCGAGCAGGGAGGAAGTGTGTTCGGGCAACATATTTTCTGAGAAGGGTTTATATCAAATTCCGCTATTTTAACCCACTCTGATTAGATGAAAACCTGAAAAGTCTTTATTGAATAAGGAAAAGGTCGTCTGAAAACCTGTTTTCGGTGATGTGGTTCATATCCGACATAGTATGCAGAAAAATATCAGGCAGCCTTTTGTATGGCTGGAAGAAAATGGGCTGAACCGAGCGATTTGAGTAGGAAAATGCCGGATTAGCCGTGCTGGACTACGGTTGCTCATCCAGTATTTGTCGCAAAGCGGCAAACAGGTTGGTGTCGTTGGCAAATTGATAGAAATCGGGGCGGCCGGCTAGGAAACGGCGCAGTTCGCCGTATTGCTGCAGACGGAACAATACCAGCGCATAGAGTTCATTTTCCATGCCACCTTGTAACGGGCGACTTTGCATGAAGCGGCAGAAACCCTCTAAGTCAGGCACTTGCTGTGTAAAGCTGGCAATGTCGGCTTCTATTTGCCCGGCAGTCTGCCGCACCCAATCCAGCATTTGCTCAAGCGTAAAGTGGGCGAAGTCGGGTTCTTGTATGCGCCACTCGTCTTGTATCCCTGTCAAACCCAGTGATGGTTCTCCATTGAGTCGGCTGCTGAAGCTTTTCATCATCTCTTCTTCGCCGAAAAGTTTGAAAAACAACGAATCCAGACAATCCGGTTTGGCTTCTATGCGGATGGATACACGCTCATTGATGGGTTGACCGTTAAACACAGCCACCAAATAAGCCTGGACAACGCTGAAAATGTAGCCGTCTTTAACCCAATAAATAAAACCACCGGAGACCGTCTGAAAGCCGCGCGTTTTGAGTTCGGCTTTAAGTAATTGTTCCAGCCATTGACGTTTCACGCTATCGCGGAATTTTTCGCGCTTGTGTTCGGCTTGCACTTTGTCCCAAGCTTTGAGTAGAAGGGCGGGGAGGCGGTGAATATCTAGCATGATGATGCAGGTAAAATTTCAGGTAGCCCAAGGCTACCTGAAACCTTACAACTCAATCCCTTTCAGCTTCGCCACCGTATTGATGTCTTTATCGCCGCGGCCGGACAGGTTGACCAGAATCACTTGGTCTTTGCCCATCTTCGGCGCATTGGCGACTGCCCATGCGAGGGCGTGGCTGGATTCGAGCGCGGGGATGATGCCTTCGAAGCGGCACAACAAATCAAAGGCCTCGAGTGCTTCGTCGTCTTTGGCGACGGTGTATTCGACGCGTTTGATGTCGTTCAGGTGGCTGTGTTCCGGGCCGATGCCGGGGTAGTCGAGGCCTGCAGAAACGGAGTGCGTACCCAAGACTTGGCCGTTTTCGTCCTGCATCAGGTAGCTGCGGAAGCCGTGCAGTACGCCGATGGGGGCTTTGCTGGTAATCGGCGCGGCGTGGTCGGGGGTATCCACGCCCAAACCGCCGGCTTCCACGCCGACGAGGCGCACGTTTTCTTCGCCGATATACGGGTGGAACAGGCCGATGGCGTTCGAGCCGCCGCCGACGCAGGCAACGGCGACGTCAGGCTGTCTGCCGATGGCTTCCTGCATCTGCGCTTTGGCTTCGTTGCCGATGACGCATTGGAAGTCGCGCACCATTTCGGGATACGGCGCGGGGCCGGCGGCGGTGCCGATGATGTAGAACGTGTCGTCCACGCGGGCGACCCATTCGCGCATAGCTTCGTTCATCGCGTCTTTCAGCGTGCGGCTGCCGCTGTCGACGCTGACCACGTTTGCGCCCAATAATTTCATGCGGAACACGTTGGGCATTTGACGCTGGATGTCGTCCGCGCCCATGTACACGTCGCAAGTCATGCCAAAGCGGGCGGCGACGGTGGCGGAGGCCACGCCGTGCTGACCCGCGCCGGTTTCGGCGATGACGCGTTTTTTACCCATGCGGCGGGCGAGCAGCGCCTGACCGATGGTGTTGTTTACCTTGTGCGCGCCGGTGTGGTTCAGGTCCTCGCGCTTCAACCAGATTTGCGCGCCCCCTAGATGCTCGGATAATCGCGCGGCATGGTAAACGGGGCTGGGGCGGCCAACGTAGTGTTTCAAATCGCGGTGGAACTCTTCCCAAAACGACGGGTCGTTTTTCGCTGCTTGATAGGCATCCGCCAGCTCTTGCAAGGCGGGAATCAGTGTTTCGGAGACATAAAGTCCGCCGTGTTCGCCGAAAAAGCCCTTCTCGTCGGGCGCGTGGTAGTTTTTCATCGGATTTCTTCCTTGTCTGTTTTTTCAGACGACCTCGGTTTAAGAAGGTCGTCTGAAAGGGAAAATTGTCGGCAATTATAACTGTTTTTCACACAAACCCGCCATTTCGAAAAACGCCCGATACGCCGCCGCCTTTTTCGCCAAACTCAAAGGATAGGCGCGCGAAGTGGACGGCAGGCGGGTCAGCGTCAAATCCCGTCCGGCAAACGGAAATGGCACGGTTTCACCCGTTTTCGGCATTTTGATGCCGCCACCCTGAATATCGAGCAGGACTTCCGTCGCCTTACCGCCGGTGGTGCAGATATGGCGGCAGTCGGGCATCTGCGCCAACACCGCCGCTAAATCGACGGTTTCCACCACTTGCAAAAACTTGTCGGACGCATTGCCGTGTTCCCGCACCGCCTTCAACACGGTCGGGCAGGAGGCAATCCCCCGTTTGCGCAAAAACGCCTTGATTTTCTCCGCGTCAAACGCTTTTTCAGACGACCTTTGGAAATGCGCCGCATCATTAAAAAACACCAGCCCATAGACGCGCCACATATCGTTTTGAAAATTCGGATAATGAAACTGCATCGCGCGTTTGTCTTCCTTGGGCGGAAACGTCCCCATCATCATCACCGTCGCCTGCGGCGGCAGCAAGGCGGGGAAAGGATGGGTTTCGATTTCAAGCGGAGCGGACATCATGATTTCCTTGATAATGAAAATATCGGACGCAAAATAAAACGACAGCCGCCTTTTCAGACGACCCCTGCCTTGTCCTGAAACAAGTTTATAAGCCGACAGACAACGTTATCGCAAACGGAACAGCCGCTTTAGCGATATGTTAGAATAAAACCACGAAACATAGAAAAGAAAGGTCTCAATGCAAAAAATTCCTATTGAATACTACAACCTCAATTTATTCGAACAACTGGACAGGCCTGTCATTGCTTTCGTAAAAAAAAGGCCGTTCAGGAAAGTGGAGAACCTTCATGTCTTTGCTTCAACAGAGGCATATGAAAAAGAAAGGAGAAAGTTTGAAATCACCGGCTACAAAGCGCAAACCATCCCTTTAGGCATGTCTCTTGATGCGGTTATCTGGCAACCCTATTATGTAAACCTTGTTATATCCGGACTTGATACATCGGACATTATCTTTTCCAAAGACGATTTACAGCCCCTGAAAGACCTTATCGACAGCTTTTGCATTATGTTTGCAGCAACAAATGCCGAAATAGAAAATGCGAAAGCCTACGAGTTGATGAAAAACAAAACCGTTTATTTTCTCGGACAACTCCTTGCCAAAGAGTTTAAGGTGGGAGACAGAATCGGTTTCGAAGGCATTCAAAGAGAATCAGACGGTAAACATTATGTATCCGTCAAATGTTTCCTGACTAGGGAAAGTGCTGAAAAATTCAATATGAACAACCGCCCCGTAACGCCCGCCAATTTGGGATACCTCAAATATTTCTGGTGCAAACCGGTCATTATCGAACCACACCGAGACTACTGGATTGAGTTTCTATAACACTGACAGAGCATCCATCGTTTGATAAGGAACTTATCCTCTCTTGAATCTTTCAGACGACCTTCTGCCCATACCGCATCAGCGTCATGCCGCCGACTGCCGCCGCGCAGCCCGCAACCAGCGAAATGTGCAGCGGTTCGCCCAAAACCCACGCCGAAGACAGCATACCGAAAATCGGTACGAGCGTAATATACGCCGCCGCGCTGCCTGCGCCCAAAGTCTTCACGCCTTCGAAATACCACGCGTAGGCCAATACCGTCGCGCCGATGACCAGCCACGCCAATGCCGTCCAACCGCGTGCATCCATCGCCGCCATTGCCTCAAAAGGCAATCCGTCCGTCCACAACGCCACCACCGACAACATCAGCGCGCCGATGAACGACGTTGCCGCCGTTACCGTCAGCGCGTCTATCCCGCGCAAAACCGCACGTCCGATTAAAGTATAAGCCGCCCAGCAGACCACGCAGCCGAAAATCAGCCACTCCCCCGCCTTGATGCCGCCCGACAATACCGTCAAAGGCTGTCCTTGCGTTACCGCCGTTATTGCACCCAAAACCGCCAGCAGCATACCCGCCAAAATCTTCGCATTTAAACGTTCGCCGAAGAACCAAGCCGCCAGCAGCAGCGTCAGCACGGGATTCACTGCCACAACCACCGCCGCCTTACCCGCCGGCATCGCCTGCAAACCCAGCATGAAAAACACCGCATAGCCGCACACCCCGACGGAAGCGGCCACCGCCAAGCCCAGCCATTGCCGCGCCGACAAAGCCGCAAAAGTCGCAAACCTGCTGCGCGCAAACAACCAGCCCAACAACAAAACCGAAGCCAACACAAACCGAACCGCCCCGCCCGTCAGCGGCGGCAGCGACTGCCCCAGCATCCGCCCCATCGGCCAAGACGCACCCCACAACACCGCCATTCCCAGCAGTTTCAAATGTACAGAATAACGTTCCATCTCATTCCTTTATCAACAAAGGTCGTCTGAAAACCCGATTCCAAGTTTTCAGACGACCTCAATACCTCTATTCTGCCGCCTTTGATTTGGGGCGGACAACTTTTTTACCCCAGCACAATTCGGGCAGATCGACAGTGCTCACTACTGTAACTATATCAGGTTTATCCCTATCCCATTCCAGCGTAACACCGTCATCATCAATCGCACAGCCTGGCAAGTTTTTCTGTGTTAATGTCAGCTCAAAGTTTTTTAACTGTTTATTTGAATCAAGAATGACGTTTCCCCAATAAGGTTGATCATTGGAAGCAATATTTGCCTGCCAATACCCGTCACGTTCAGTGCGCGTCACTCGCCAAAAATATAATTTCCCATCCACAAACCACTCAGGCAGGGACACTTCGGCTGATTCGTTTAACATGCAACTTGATAGGAAATAATCAGCAGGACTGGACGGCATCTTGCCACCTTTAGTCAATGCTTGCCACTCTATCTCTCCGTCACTCCGGCAGGACCACCCTTCCACATCAACCGTCCTGGCTTCCCCGATAGCATTCATCGTCAGTGTTGCTTGATAACCATCTTCAGTCTGGTACGCAGAACGATTCATTCCATTAACTTCGATGCCTTTCCATTCAACGGGGCGAGAAAATGTAACTTCGCTAAAAGTAGAAAAATCAGGCTTTTTCGATACCCCATCCTGAGGAGCTACGGTCAGCTTAGAGCCTGCCGGGATTCGTATACCATCAATCACCAACTCCTCTTTAGCCGTTTGATAACTTGAATCATCATACCTTTTAGCTTGCCATGTCTTAACCATATACATGCCAAACAACGACACCACGATCAAATTAAAAATGATGGCTGAATTCCTAATCAGCGGATTTTTGGATTTAACAATTGCCACAATACTGGCAATCCAAACTATGGCAGCCATAGCCAATATGGCCATGCCAATAAGAATTAAATTCTCCAAAACAAGTATTTCCTTTTCTTTATAGTGGATTAACTTTAAATCAGGACAAGGCGACGAAGCCGCAGACAGTACAGATAGTACGGAACCGATTCACTTGGTGCTTCAGCACCTTAGAGAATCGTTCTCTTTGAGCTAAGGCGAGGCAACGCCGTACTGGTTTAAAGTTAATCCACTATATATTCAGAAAATAGGTCGTCTGAAAACCAGATTCCAAGTTTTCAGACGACCTTCCAATATTGCTGTTGCCAACAGATTACTTGGGCTGCCAAGAGTCTTTCAGCGTGACCGTGCGGTTGAACACGGGCTGCTCTGGGCGGTGGTCTTTGCGGTCGGTCACGAAATAGCCGATACGCTCAAACTGCCAACGGCTTTCGGCGGGCAGGTTTTTGGCTGCGGGTTCGGCGTAGGCGGTGATTTCCTTAATGGATTCTGGGTTGAGGAAATCGGTAAACGGCAGGTATTCGCCGTCTTCGCCGCGCACAGCATCGGGACGCTCGACGGTAAAGAGGCGGTCGTACAGGCGGACTTTGATTTCGGCGGCGTGTTCGGCGGAAACCCAGTGAATCACGCCTTTGACTTTTCTGCCTTCGGGATTTTTGCCCAAGGTGTCATGATCGATGCTGCATTTGAGTTCAACCACATTGCCCGCCGCGTCTTTTACCACTTCATCACACTTGATCACATAGCCGTGGCGCAGGCGTACTTCGCCGCCCGGAGTCAGGCGTTTGAAGCCTTTGGGCGGATTTTCGGCAAAGTCGTCGGCTTCGATGTAGATGGTTTGGGACACTGGGATTTCGCGCTCGCCCATTTCTTCGTGGTTCGGATGGAACGCGGCGCGGCGGCTTTGGGTTTTGCCGGCTTCAAAGTTAGTCAGGGTTACTTTGAGCGGATTCAAGACTGCCATCAGGCGCGGGGCGGAGTTTTCCAGCTCTTCACGAATCGCGCCTTCCAACACGCTCATATCGACGATGTTTTCAGATTTGGAAATACCGGCGCGTTTGGCAAACAGGCGCAGGCCTTCGGGCGTGTAGCCGCGGCGGCGCATACCGGAAATGGTGGGCATACGCGGGTCGTCCCAGCCGGCAACGTGGCCGTCTGAAACCAGTTGGTTCAGCTTGCGTTTGGACGTGATGGAATACAAAAGCTCCAAACGGGAAAACTCGTATTGGCGCGGGCGGGTGGCGTGTGGCGCGGGGATGTTGTCCAACACCCAGTCATAAAGCGGGCGGTGGGCTTCAAATTCGAGCGTACACAAGGAATGCGTGATGCCTTCGATGGCATCGGAAATGCAATGCGTGTAGTCGTACATCGGGTAGATGCACCATTTGTCGCCGGTGTTGTGGTGATGGGCGCGGCGGATGCGGTAGATGACGGGGTCGCGCATATTGATGTTGCCTGAAGCCATGTCGATTTTCAGGCGCAGGGTTTTGCTGCCGTCGGGAAATTCGCCGTTTTTCATGCGCGTGAACAGGTCGAGGTTTTCTTCGACGCTGCGGTCGCGGTAAGGGCTGTTTTTGCCCGCTTCGGTCAGCGTGCCTCGGTATTCGCGCATTTCTTCGGGCGTCAAATCATCGACATACGCTTTGCCGTCTTTGATTAAACCGACGGCGTAGTCATACAGCTGGTCGAAATAATTGGAAGCGAAACGCGGCTCGCCCGCCCAATGGAAACCGAGCCACTCGACGTCTTCTTTGATGGCGTTGACGTATTCGTCGTTTTCTTTTTCGGGGTTGGTATCGTCGAAACGCAGGTTGCACAAGCCGTCGTAAATATACGCCAAACCGAAATTCAGGCAGATGGATTTGGCGTGGCCGATGTGCAGGTAGCCGTTGGGTTCGGGCGGGAAACGGGTTTGGATGGCTTCGTGTTTGCCGCTTTTTAAGTCTTCTTCGATGATGGTGCGGATGAAATGGTTGTCCGCGAATTGGTCTTTGTTGAGCATGGTCAGGAGCTATCTGAAAATATGATGTCGTGCCGATTTTACCTGAAAACAGGACGGCTTTACAGTCAATACAAGGTACAGAGGTCGTCTGAAAACCGTTTCAGACGACCTCTGTATGGCCCATTACGAATCGGATGAAAGATTAGAATGGTCGGAAGCATTGTCTTCCGGACGTTTTGATGCCGTTGATGAATCGATCAAATTGACCAGCAGGTTAATCAACAGAACGATACCCAAAATAACCAAAAGTGCGATTGGGTAAAAAATCCCAAGCAAACCGGTAGTGCCGATAAAAGACCAGCGCATGGACGCCCAAAATGCTTGAAGCGAGGATTTTTCCAAAGAGAGCAGTTTGGGGCGGGCTGCGGTAGCGATAATGGAAGCAATCAGCGAACCAACATAAAATACAGGCAACCCTAGCCACAAAAAAGCTGATCCGTGATGATCGTAATTGGGGGAGTAAGGGTCATTATGACTGTCAGCACTGTCTACCGCCATCATAAACAACAACCAAAGTATGGTTGTTATCCACACGCTGCCCGCCACAGTAGCAGGTCGCAAACGATGGGAAAACAGGACATAAACCAGATTCGCCGAACAAAGCATCAACATACCGGCAATCAATGTAAGCTCGAAGCGATCGGGTATTGCCTGACTGAACCATATCGAAGTCGTGATGATAATAATGATACTGCCAGCCAATGAAAGGCCGGCAAATGTTCTTTCGCTGATACGGGGGAAATTCATCTTTATGTCTTTTCAAAACTGTTCTTCTGAATCAAAGAACATTCATATACGGATGATTGTTTTCAGACGACCTGCCCATTCAATAGCAGCCATCTGAAAACGCCTCCCCATTGTACCCGAATTTCATTAACCTTTTGTAACCCCCGAAATCAAAGCGGTACAAGTTCGGCAACCAGCCATTCTACGCCTACATCGCCCAAAACCTTCTGCATGGCGGCTTCCGGTACGCGGTCGGTAAATACTTTGTCAAACGAACCGATGTCGCCCAGCCTGACCAAGGCATTGCTGTTGAATTTGCTGTGGTCCACGCCCAAATACCTGACCCGCGCATTGGTCATCATCGCCTGCATGACGCTGACTTCTTTATAGTCGTAGTCCAAAAGCGATCCGTCGCTTTCCACGCCGTGCGTACTCATAACGGCATAATCGACTTTAAACTGATTGATAAAATCGACCGTCGCCACGCCCGTAATCCCGCCGTCCAAGGGGCGCACGACGCCGGAAGTGATGATGACGGTGTAGTCGGTGCGCGCGGACGTGATGGAGGCGACGTAAATATTGTTGGTGATAATCCGCAGGTTTTTACGCTGCTTGACCAACTCGGCGGCAACGGCTTCCATCGTCGTGCCTATGCTGATAAACAGCGACGAATTGTCGGGAATATGGGCGGCAATCAGGCGGGCGATGGCGTTTTTTTCATTTTGGCAGTGTTTTCGTTTGCCTTGCGCCACGCCGCCGGAAATATCGCCGACCGACGCTCCGCCGTGGTAACGCTTCAACTGCCGCGTTTCGCTCAATTCCTGTATGTCGCGGCGTATGGTCTGCGGGGTAACGTCCAAGGCTTCCGCAAGCTGCTCGACCGTCATGAAATGCTGCTCGCGCACCAGGGCGAGGATGTGTTCGTGTCTTTGTATTTTCGGTTTCATCTGGATTCGTTTCCATTCGTTCCGGTTCGTTTGAGTTCGGATTGTACGCCTTTTACCCAAAATCGGAAAAGGCTGCCGCCGATTCGGCTTTACCCAAAACCAAAGGTCGTCTGAAAACCTGAATCCCGGTTTTCAGACGACCTTTTTGCCGTGTTCGTGTTATTCCGCTTCGTATTTGCGTTCCAAACGCTCCACGCACGCGCTTAAGTGTTTGCGCATGACTTTGACCACGCGGTTGCGTTTGCCGTTGACCAGCAGGTCGAGGATTTCGCGGTGTTCGGAATGGGTGTGGGTGTTGATGGTGCGCTTTTCATGACGCTGCGCATCGAAGACGGCGACGATGAGCGAAGAGCGGGCGCACAGGGTGTTCATGATGTCGAACAGGACGTTGTTGTCGATCAGGCGCGCCAGTTCGACATGGAAGGCGTTGGACAGGCGGTTCCAACCCACGCGGTCGCCGCTGTCGGATGCCTGTTCTTCACGCTCGATCATGGCGTAGAGCGGCTGGAGGCGGGTTTCCAAATCGGGCATATCGGACAGGAGGTTCAAAATCATGCTTTCCATTTCGATACGCGCGTTGAACACGTCCTGCATTTCCTTCAAATCGGGAACATGAACGAACGCGCCGCGATTGGGTTGCAAATCGACGATTTTGTCGTGTGCCAACAAGGACAGCGCGCCGCGCACGGTATTGCGCGAGCAAACCATCTGGCGGCACAGCTCGGATTCGGTCAGTTTTTTGCCGGGCAGCAAAACATGGTCGGTAATGCCGTCCAAAATCAGGGCGTAAACACGGAACAGCTCCGAATCATGCCTGCCTGCCGGCATCATGGAAGAAGGGGTAGGCGCATGGAGGGTATCGTTATCGGTATTCATTATTTAAGCTCTCCTCATAGTCTGGCGTGTCATATCGTTTGAAATAACAGAAATTTTGCGACGGCGGCAACCCGCCCCGTATCGCTTTTTGCTTGATTCCATTTCGATATAGCACAAAATCTGATTAAGATATAATTAAAAATTGTTGACAATCTCTAGTGAAGCTTGCACAATATCCTCACAAGGCCAAGTTATGAAGGCTGATAGAGAGAGAATCCACAATAAGCAAGCAGATATATTCATAGTGTAGCGTGAATATATCTGCTTTTTTGTCGGGCGGGCTTTATTCACGCTTTAACAATATTCCGCCTCTAAACGCTTTTCAGACGACCCCTGAAGGATACGGGGGGTCGTCTGAAAAATTACTCCGCTTCGACGGTTTCAAAACTGTGGGTGATTTTCGCCGCCTTGCCCAGCATAATCGAAGCGGAACAATATTTTTCGGCAGACATCTGCACGGCGCGCTCGATGGCGGATTCGGTCAGGTTGTGTCCGATGACTTTGAAATGAATGTGGATTTCGGTGAACACGCGCGGGGCATCGTCGGCGCGCTTCGCGGTAACCGTCGCCTGGCAGTCCACCACCTTTTGACGCTGCTTCTCGGCAATCATCACGACATCGATGCTGGAGCAGCCCGCCACACCCAAAAGCAGCATTTCCATCGGGCTGGGACCGCGTTTCGCCTGCCCTTCCGCCGCCGCGCCTTCCATGACGACGCTGTGTCCGTTTTCGGTCGTGCCGACAAAGCACATTCCGTCTATCCATTTTGATGTAACTTGCATGATGTCTCTTCCGCGAAGTTGAAGTTGGTTTGCCCAATATTGTAAACAAATTTGACTGATAAATATAGCAAGAGGTCGTCTGAAATTTCCGTTTCAGACGACCTTGTTCAATCCCGATAAGCCCAATGATTGACCGGACCGTGTCCCGCGCCGATGTTCAAAGGGTTGCGAATCGCTTCGGTAATGTATTTCTTGGCGGTTTGCACGGCTTCGAGTGTTTCGAAACCTTTTGCCAGCTCGGCGGCGATACAGGCGGAGAATGTGCAGCCCGTACCGTGCGTATGCGCCGTCGGGAAGCGGCGGTCGGCAAATTCAAACACGTCATCCGGCGTAAACAGCCAGTCGGTGCAGTATTCGCTGCGACTGTCGCCCAAATGCCCGCCTTTAATCACCACGTTTTTCACGCCGCAACCTTGCAGGATTTTGGCGGCGCGTTCCGCATCTTGGCGGCTTTCAATACGCACGCCCGTCAAGGCTTCCGCTTCGGGCAGGTTCGGCGTCAGAATGTCCGTATCGGGCAACAGCAGGCGTTTCATCGCTTCGACGGCAGAATCCTGCAACAGCGGCGCACCGCCTTTGGCAATCATCACCGGATCGAGGACGCGCTTGCCGAAACGGCATTTTTTCAGATTTTCGGCAACGCATTCAATCACTTGAGCCGTACCCAGCATCCCGATTTTATAGGCGCGGATTTCAAAATCGGCGCGGACGGCCTCGATTTGCGCAGCAATGATGTCGGTCGGAACCAGATGCACCGCCGATACGCCGAGCGTATTTTGCGCGGTCACGGCGGTCAGCACGCTGGTGCCGAACACGCCGCGCATCTGAAACGTCTTCAAATCCGCCTGTATCCCCGCCCCGCCGCCGGAATCCGAGCCGGCGATGGTCAGCGTTTGGACGAATGTTTCTTCCATTTGGCTTCTCCTAATTGTTTGGTTTGATGAAACGGTTCGGATAGCGGTTTGAAGT
Organism: Neisseria macacae ATCC 33926; assembly: GCF_022749495.1. Lineage (NCBI taxonomy): Bacteria > Pseudomonadati > Pseudomonadota > Betaproteobacteria > Neisseriales > Neisseriaceae > Neisseria > Neisseria macacae. The sequence continues at coordinate 2,136,176 of NZ_CP094241.1, forward strand.
TTTTTGCGTTTGTTTGGACCTGTCAGCCCAATTTTTTTAATTCTCGGCTCAAGATGCCGTGTATTTCCAGCGCCGTTTCGTAGCGGTCTTCTTTGGCGGGAACCGGCTCCAGAAAATGCAGCTCCACCTTGCTGGAAGGCTGGCTGATGATCATACAGATGGATTGCCACAGGCTGGTATCGCCCACATAAGCCGCCTGAAGGTTCGGACTGGTGCCGTCAGGATTGGGGTAGCGGCAGAGCATGGGGATAATGGGAACGCCTGCATCGTAGGCGGTTTGGAAAAAGCTGGGCTTGAACGGGAGGATTTCATAACCTTCCGTACTCGTCCCTTCTGGGAAAATGGTTACGGTATCGCCGTTTTTAAGGGCTTCGGTTACCGTGGCGATTTTAGCGGTATTGCCTTTGGTGCCCTTATTGCGTGAAACGTAAACGGTCTGCGCCTGCGTGGCGAGATAGCCGACTACCGGCCATTTGGCGACATCGTCTTTCGCTACAAACCGACCCGGAAATGCGCCGTTGACCGCCATGATGTCCAACCAAGAGATATGGTTGCTGATTAACAACTGCGCCCGCCCTTCCTGAGGCAGCGTGCCGAAGGTTTCCAGCTTCATGCCGCATGAAGCGAGGACGCGCAGCGACCAAATTTGGATGGCGCGCAGTTTGCGCCGTTTGCTGTAAAAGGGAAACAGGAAGAACATTTCCGCCATACCGTAAAGCAGGCAGATGCCGATGCAGAGCAGGCGGAAGGTAAAACGTAGTTTGGCAATCATAAGGTTGTGGTGTGTACAATCTTGGTATAGGGTGAAACCGCTAAAAATCAGTTATTTGCTGATTTCACAATAGTTGAGGTCGTCTGAAAAGGTTTTCAGACGACCTTTTAGTCTTTATGGTTTAGGGGCGAAACGTTGGAGGTAACGGTCTGCCAGGCGGGTGATGTCCATCATGATGAGCACGTCGGCGCAGTTGAACGCTTCATCGACGCAAGGCTCGCCGCAGAACCATGCGCCCGCATTGAGGTAGCCTTTAATCAGCGGCGGGACGTCCGGTTTGTCCGACGGGGTAATTTCGTCCCATTTGAGCGGATTGAGTGGCTTGACGCACCATTTTTCAGGCGCGAGGTATTTGGATTTCAGGGCATGATACAGACCCGCCGCATCGCTGCCGCCGTCGTGCATATCGATGCTGCCGCAGCCTATCATAAAGCGCAGGTTTTCGTCTTTCATGAATTTGACCAACCCCGACCACAAAAGCATGACCAAACCGCCGTTGCGGTAGTCGGGATGGGTGCAGGCGCGGCCGAGTTCGACGGTTTGCGGCAAGATGTCTTTCAAAGGGGACAGGTCAAATTCGTGTTCGCTATACCAGCCGCCGACTTTTTTGGCGGTTTCTTCGGTAATCAGGCGGTAGCAGCCGATGACTTCTCCGGTTGCGTCGTCAAAAGCCAAAAGGTGGTGGCAATGTTCGTCGTAAGGATCGACATCGCGACCGTCGTCGCTTTCGATTTCCGCCCCCAGTTCTTGGGCGAATACCTGATAACGCAAGCGTTGTGCTGCTTCAATTTCCGCCTGCGTTTCCGCAAGGCGCACGCTCAGACCGATTTTGGGGCCGGTTTGGTTGAAACGGCTTTGGGACATGAATTTTCCTGTCTTGTACATTGGATAATCGATTTGCGATTATAGCGGATATAGGGCGGAATTTATATTGAGTTCGGACAAGTGAAGCAAATTAGGGATGAAATGACTATGCAAAAAGAATTTTTTACAACAGAATGGGGACAACTGTTTTCAGACGACCCCTCCCCTGTTTTGAAAAAATCTTGCACGCCCTTTCCCCAATACAGACAACCCCTTCATTGAAATCCCACCGCATGATTAAAGGAAGGCAAAGTGTGTATCAACCAAGAGGCTACCTGAAAAACGTTTTATGTTTTTCGGGTAGCCTCTTGCCAAATTGCCTATTCCTTTCTTATTATTCCGCCCTTCATTTTAATAACAGGAAAACGCATTATGCCCTCCAAAATCTCCATAGGCCGTGCAGCCCTCCTTGCCGGTCTCGTTTGCCTCACTGTCGGCTGTGCCAGCTTGGACAAACGTATGAAACGTTTCGTCGGCAAACCTATCGATGCCGTTATCAAATCCTATGGCGTCAAACCCACAGAAGGTGGAGTCAAATCGGAAAACGACCGCTATGCCTACCTCTGGCGCTATACCTACTACTCCTACGCTGGACGTGAATACGAAGGCAGCAGCCAAAATGGGCCCATCATTACCAACTACTATAGCAACGTCTGCTACGGACAAGACCAAGACCGCATTTTCTACACTGACGATCAAGGCATCATCGTAGATTATTATTGGCAAAACAGCGATAAATGGCGCGTGAATTGCAGTACTCACCAAATCGGCCGGTATTTCCGAAGATCCCTGTAATCAAACACATCCCTCAAACTACGTTAGCGCGTTTAATATGAAGGAAACAGTTAGCCGCAACGAAACCCAATCCAATTAAACAGTTGGGAAATATAGTGGATTAACTTTAAATCAGGACAAGGCGACGAAGCCGCAGACAGTACAGATAGTACGGAACCGATTCACTTGGTGCTTCAGCACCTTAGAGAATCGTTCTCTTTGAGCTAAGGCGAGGCAACGCCGTACTGGTTTAAAGTTAATCCACTATAAAAATGGGACAAGACGGCAAACTTTAAAGCAGACGGATAATAAAACCGCCCGAATGTTCTGCCAAACAAGACATTCGGGCGGTTTGTTTCCGTTTCTTCAATCAAAAATTAGCTTAGAACTTCCATTCCAGCGATACGGCGTAGTTGCGGCCGGGCGCGCGGTAGCGGTCCAAGCCTTTGCCGTCGCGGTCGACCCCGTTGGTGGTGCTGTAACTGTACAAACCGCGCAGGGAATCCCAAGTGGTGTCTTTGCGGTTGAACAGGTTGTACACGCCCGCACGCAGGGTCAGGTTTTTCACCGGTTTGTAGAAGCCGTACATATCGAACACATAAGCCGATTTGTTCAGCCACGGGTAATCCTGCACTTTTTTCTGCAAAGGCGTACCCCAGCCGTTGTTTTCATAAACGGTGTATTGCGCATCTTTCGCCTTTTTCGCGCCCAAATAGGTCAGGCGGGAGAACACGCCCCATTTTTCGCTCGGACTTTCATAGTCGATACCGGCAATCACTTTCAGCGGCTGGGTGGACAGCAGGCTGTTGTCGCCCGACAGCTTGCTTTTCGCGTAACCCACGGAACCAAACAGCTTCCAGCCTTCAGGGACAAAAGAGACTACTTTGTCCAAATTCAGACGACCTGTCAGCTCAAGACCGCGAACCCTTGCCTTGTCGATATTCTGCATCTGCCAATCCAGTTTTTCGGTGTAGGGGGCGCTGCACAGACCGTAGTAATAATCCATCTGGGTGCAGCCGGGTTCGCCGCTGGCGGTCAGTTTCTGCTCTTCAGACAGGAAATTGCGGTAGTTGCTTTGATACAGGTTGGCATCCAGCGTACCTTTTTCGCCGCGTCCTTGCAGGGAGAGGGTGTGGGTGGTGCTGCGCTCGGCTTTCAGGTTAGGATTGGGCAGCCAATTACCCGAACCGTGGTTGTAGGTGAAATACACTTCGGACGCATTGGGGACACGGTAGCCGGAAGTGATGTCGTAACCGACACGCCAAGCCTGATTCAGTTGCGCCGCCAAGCCGGCGAAACCGCTCCAGCCGCTGTAAGTATTGGGTGCGGGCGGTGTTTTGTCGCAGGCATGACAGTCGGCATTCAGTTGCTGCGGCGTCATTTTGGTGTGGTCGTAACGGATGCCCGCGCGGCTTGAAAACACATTGTTCCATTGGATTTGGTCGGACAGCGAGAAACCGTAGTTGGTGGTTTTCACCGGATGCTGGATGGTGCTGGTGGTTCGGACGATGCGGCCGCTGAAGAAATAATCGTCGCGGTTTAAATTTTCAAAATCACGGCGGCTGGCAAAGGCCTTGAACGACAGGCGGTGCTGCCCGCCCAGTTGTAGCGGCTGGCTGTCCAAACGCAGGGTGATGCGTTTGAAGCGGGTGTCCATGCTGCGGTTGTATATTTCGTCCAAATCCTTCTGATTGTAGTTGCGCGTCCAGGTGGAATAATCCATCGGGAACGAGCCTTTGTTGTTAACCGCCGCCACTTTGGTTTTCTGATAATCGAAGTCTGCCTTCAACAACGACAACCAATTTGAATCAGGCGTCCATTCGTAAAACAGGTTGGCATTGCGCCGTTTGTTTACATCGTCGGCTTCGCGCCAGGAAGAATCGGTCAGGTTATAAGACTCTTCAACCGTGTAATTGTGCCCCTGCTGGCCGTTGAGCGATGCGCCGATACGGTGGTTCTCATTAATCTGATAACCGATTTTGGCCAAGAAGCTGTGGTATTTGTGTTTGGACGGATCAGGAATGCCGCGTGCCGAACCGCGGATATTCGTGCCGCTGCCCTTGCCTTCCACCGCATAGCCGCGGTTGCCCGCGCTTTCGGTTTCATGGCCGCGCCGTTGTGAATACAGCAAGGCTGCATCGACGCTGCCGTTATCCATGCCGAAGCCGACTGTGTTCGTCCATTCGCGGTTGCGGCTGCTGTAACCGTTTTTCATCATCACGCCGAACTGCCGCTCCGGCAGCAGCAAATCACGTCCTTGCAGGGTTTGGTAATTCACACCGCCGCCCAAGGCGCCGCTGCCGGTATTGAAAGAGTCCGCCCCTTTCACGATGTCGATGTTGCGCACCAGTTCAGGGTCGATGGACAAGCGCGAACTGTTGAAATTGCCGTAACGGGCATACAGTGAGTTTTCTTCCGAATCAGGCAGGCTCACGCCGTCAATACTGACGCCGACACGGTTGCCTTCCACGCCACGAATGGCAAAGCCTTTTTGATGGCGGCCGCTGTCGCTCAGACCGACATCGGTGGAATAGCGCACCAAGTCTTTGTTGTCGCGTATCATTTCCTGTTGGATACGGCCGAGGTTGACCCGTTCCACGGCGGCGGGCGCGTTGCGATGCCCTTTTACCGTTACCTGTTTCAGTTCGGCTTGCATGGGCTCGGCAGCCGTTGATTGCGCAGCATTATCCGCCGCAAACACGGGATTGCCGAAAATACTGCCGACAAGGGCGGCAATAGGGAGTATGTGTGATGATTTCATGGTTCAAAACCTCAGAAACAATAAAATTGACCAATATTCAGCTTAATTCAACAATGAAAATTTTTGATAATCATTTATATTTACATTGAAAGCAATGACGAATATAAATCCCTGTAACGGATGGCCAATAAATTTTTAAATACGGAAACGGAAACCGGATAAAAGCGGCCTTCCTTGCCCATACCATATGTAAGGGGTTGATATTTCGGACTTCAACTGTTTTCCGGCGCAAAATATTGCGCCGGAAAACATATCGATGACCTATCAATAACCTGCATTTAGTGGCGGTGCGGAACAAAGCCTTCCGGAGCTTCCGCGCCTTCAGGCAGGCCGAAGGTTTCGCGCAGAACGACTTTGTAGAACGCAAACGCATCTTTTGCACCTTGAATTGCCTCGGCTTCGGCTTCGGGGCTTAAGCCTAAAGCATTCAAATGTTCGACAAAGGCACGCCAATGTTTGCCGCGTCCGTTCGGATGGGGAGCGAGGTGGCGCGCACCGTGTTCGCCGTTGTAATCCAGCTTTTGCGCGTGTTTAAACAAAAATGCAGCGCCCAAATTGGAACCTTCGGCGCAATACAGCCAGCCGATGGCTTTATTGCCGGTTTCGTGCGGCAGCGGTTTGCCGTATTCGTAGGGTTTGTCGCCCAAATCCGCCAAGTCTTGCGTTACCGCGTCGTAACGCGCCATGTATTCCAGCTCAGGAATGGCTTTGTTCAACTCAGGGTCTTTATAGATATGATCGACCGCTTTGTGGAACACGGATTGCAGCTTCAAGAATTTGATGTAGTTCTCTTTGTTGGTAAACGGCTCGACAGACATAACCAAATTGTCCACGCTGTCGTGAATGGTAGCGGTTTGCTCTTTCAGCCGTTTGGCAAAGGTCAGCTCTTGTGTTTCGCTCATGTGAATATCCTTTGATGATCTACAAAATTTAATTGACGGTTTTGACGAAACCTGTACAACAGGTTTTTCAGACGACCTCAAATGAAGGCTGCCCGAATCAATAAAAAATAAGTGATGGGAAATCTGTGTTTGGGAATGGAAATTTATGATTTTGAGATATTTAGGTACAGAATCGTTTACGAATGAACAAATGAAATCTGTCATATTACAAAACAATTTAGGAATATATATCATTTCTATTACATCATCAAGAATTTAACTTGCTATTATTTACATAAATCTGTTGTTTTCGCATATTTGCAACAAATATGGCAAGGGGTCGTCTGAAAGCGTTTCAGACGACCCCGAATTGATTGTAAACAATACTATTCACATAGTCATAATTTATTTTCCAGACACTGTCTCCCCCATATGTAAGCAATTTGGGCTATCCCTATGTTTTCCTTTATAATACCTGCCTCTTTGACCTCTTCCCTCCTCCATGAAACCGATTCCTAGCTATACGCGCTGGTGGCGTTATAAATCCTACCTGCCCGACGCATCGCTGCCGGCGCATACGGTGGATTGCCCGGACTGTGGCAACCGCATGGATATTCCGCGCCTGCGGCAGGGGCAGGAAGCACATTGTCCGGTGTGCAATCATGAAGTGGTTGAGGTGGAAAACAATCCTTATGTTGCGCCGCTGGCTTACGCGACGACTTCGCTGATTTTGATGGCGTTTGCGTACAGCATGGTTTATATCCGCGTGGAACTCTTTGGCGTAACATCCGTCCTGTCGCTGCCTGAAATGATGCGGCTTTTGATTTATCAGGATTACGGTTTTCTGGCGGAAGTGATGTTCGTCCTCACTTTCGGTGCGCCGGTATTGTTTTTGCTGCTTTGTTTGTACGTTTATACCGCGTTGGTGCGCGAGCGGGCGTATCCTGCGCTGCGGTTTGCGACGCGGGTTTTGGTCAGGCTGCGTCATGCGATTATGGTGGATGTGTTCTTTATTTCCACTTTGGTGGCGTATATCAAGCTCTCGTCTGTGGCGGAGGTTGAATTCGGCTCGGCATTTTATTTGATGTTTGCGCTGTCGGTCATGCTGATTCGGACTTCGGTCTCGATTCCTCAGCATTGGGTTTATTATAAAATCCACAGGCTGACGGGCGGAGATGCGGTGCAAACGGCATCCGAAGACAAAACCTGTTGCAGCCGCTGCCTGTATTTCCGCGATAAAGACGAGCAGCCTTGCGAGGTCTGCGGTGCGGATTTATACCGCCGCCGCCCGAAAAGCCTGAGCATTTCGCTGGCATTTTTGATTGCGGCGTTTATCCTGTATTTCCCTGCAAATATTCTGCCGATTATGATTTCGTCGAACCCTACCGCGCTGGAAGTCAATACGATTTTCAACGGCATTGTGTATATGTGGAACGATGGCGACAGGCTGATTGCGGTGATTATTTTCAGCGCGAGTATTTTGGTGCCGGTATTGAAGATTATCGCGATGGCGGTTTTGATTGCGTCTGCTTATTTCAAACCGCCGATGAGCGCGCCGAAAATGTCGGTGCTTTACCGGATTACCGAATCCATCGGCCGCTGGTCGATGATTGATATTTTTGTGATTATTATTTTGATGAGTTCGTTCCACACCAACATGGCGCGCGTCGTCCCCGGCGGGGCGGCGGTTTATTTCTGCCTGGTGGTGGTATTGACCATGCTGTCTGCCTATTATTTCGACCCCCGCCTGATTTGGGACAGGCAGCAGCAGCTTTCAGACGACCCCGATTCCGACGATAACCAGAAACAATGAAAAAACACGATTCTTCTCAAACGCATCGCGCACCCGCGCGCGTCAAAAAAACCAATGTCTTCACATCTATCGTGTGGCTGATTCCGCTGATTGCGCTGATTGCGGGCGGCTGGCTGCTGGTAAAGGACATTCGCAACCGAGGTCCGGTCGTCACGCTTTTGATGGACAGCGCGGAAGGCATTGAAGTCAACAACACGGTGATTAAAGTGTTGAACGTCGATGTCGGACACGTTACCCGCATCAAACTGCGTGACGACCAAAAGGGCGTGGAAGTCACCGCCCAGCTTAACGCCGATGCGAAAGACCTCATCCGCAGCGATACGCAGTTTTGGGTGGTGAAACCACGCATCGACCAAAGCGGCGTAACCGGTTTGAGCACGCTCCTGTCCGGCTCGTATATCGCGTTCACGCCGGGCAAAAGCAATGAAACGAAGGATGTATTTGAAGTGCAGGACATCCCGCCGATTGCCGCCATCGGGCAAAGCGGCCTGCGCCTGAAGCTGGTCGGTCAAAACGATAAAATCCTCAACGTCAGCAGCCCCGTACTTTATGAAAACTTTATGGTCGGACAGGTAGAAAGCGCGCATTTCGAGCCTGCCGACCAAACCGTGCATTACACCATCTTCATCCAAAGCCCGAACGACAAATTGATTAATTCAGAAAGCCGCTTTTGGCTAGAGAGCGGCATCAATATCGAAACCACAGGCAGCGGCGTGAAACTCAATTCCGCCCCTCTGCCTGCGTTGCTTTCCGGCGCAATTTCGTTTGATTCGCCGAAAACCAAAAACAGCAAAAATGTGAAAAGCGAAGACAGTTTTACGCTTTACGACAGCCGCAGCGAAGTGGCAAACCTGCCCGACGACCGTTCGTTGTATTACACCGCGTTTTTCAAACAGTCCGTGCGCGGTCTGACCGCAGGCTCGCCCGTCGAATACAAAGGGCTGAATGTTGGCGTGGTTTCCGACGTTCCCTATTTCGACCGCAACGACAGCCTGCATCTGTTTGAAAACGGCTGGATTCCCGTGCGCATCCGCATCGAGCCGTCGCGCATGGAAATCAATGCCGACGAACAAAGCAAAGAACATTGGAAACAACAATTCCAAGCCGCTTTGGGCAAAGGTCTGACCGCCACCATCTCCAGCAACAACTTGATTACCGGCAGCAAAATGGTCGAACTGACCGACCAACCCTCGTCTTCGCCCAAGCTGCGACCGCACACTGTTTACGCAGGCGATACCGTCATTGCCACACAAGGCGGCGGTTTGGATGATTTGCAGGCAAAAGTGGCGGATTTACTGGAGAAATTCAACAATCTGCCGTTGGATAAAACCGTTGCCGGGTTGAACGGCTCGCTTGCCGAACTCAAATCCACCCTCAAATCCGCCAATGCCGCTTTAAGCTCCATTGACAAACTGGTCGGCAAACCGCAAACGCAAAACATTCCGAACGAGCTGAACCAAACCCTGAAAGAATTGCGTCAAACCCTGCAAGGCGTATCGCCGCAATCACCCATCTACGGCGACGTGCAAAATACCCTGCAAAGTTTGGACAAAACCCTCAGGGACGTACAGCCCGTCATTAATACTTTGAAAGAAAAACCCAATGCGCTGATTTTCAACAGCAGCAGCAAAGACCCCATCCCGAAAGGAAGCCGATAATGCGCCTCTTCCCGATTGCCGCCGCCCTGACGCTTGCCGCCTGCGGCACCGCGCAAAGCCCGCAATATTTCGTCCTGCCCGACAGCCAATACATCCGGCCGGCGGCGCAAGGCAGTGAAATCACGGTCAAAGTCAACCTTGCCGAACCGCTCGCCAACGGCGGCCTCGTTTATCAAACCGACGCGTATCACGTGAATCTGGCGAAGAACCACCTTTGGGCAGCGTCGCTTGACGGCGCGTTGGCGGCGAACTTCAGCAACAAACTCAACCGCCTCAACCCGCGCCATACTTTCGTTCCCGCCTCACGCAGCCAAAGTGGCCAAACCCTGAAAATCTATATCGAAGCTTTCCAAGGCAGCTATCAGGGGCAGACTACCGTCAGCGGCTACGCCCTGTGGCCGGACGGACGCAACAAACCGTTTGACGTTACCACCCCGCAACAAGGCGACGGTTATACCGCCATGCTGGAATCTTTGGAAAACGGTTTGAACGAAGCAGCAAAAAGCATTGCCTATTGATGAGGTCGTCTGAAAACCCATGTTGTGGGTTTTGCCAAAACCATTGATCGTGCAAAAGGAAGAAACATGCAAAACATCACGCTCTATACCCATCCCTTTTCACGCGGCAGATACGTCGTATGGATGCTCAAAGAATGCGGCGCGGAATACACCGTCGTACCGGTCCAGTTCGGCACGCAAATGAAATCCGCCGAATATCTCGCCATCAATCCCCAAGGGCAAGTCCCCGCACTGAAATTCGGTGATGCCGTACTGACCGAATCGACCGCCATCATTACCTTTTTGGCAGAACAATTCCCCGACAAACACCTTATCCCCGCCGCAGGTACGTTGGAGCGCGGCGAATACTACCGCTGGATGTGCATATTGATGCACCTCGAATACGCAGCCTTCAACAAACTGCACAACCTGCCTGTCGATACGCCCGAATGCCGCCGCCAAATCGGTTACGGCGATTTCGATACCGCATGGAACACATTGCGCGAACACTTGAAAAACCGCGACTACATCGTCGGCAACAGCTTTACCGCGATGGATTTGTACTGCTCCGCGCTGATTCTGCACTTAACGCAAAATTGGAAAGTGTTGCCCGCCGATGAAACCGACGTATTGCAACGCTACGCCGCCAAACATCTCGCCCGCCCCGCTTTCGCCGAAACCACAGCATGGATGCTGGAAACCGCCGCCCAAATGCCGCCTGTTGCATAAATCAAGATTATTAGAACCGAAAGGTCGTCTGAAACCTACTGCGCGGGTTTCGCCAAAAACATTCACAACGCAAAAGGAAAAGACATGCAAGACATCACGCTCTACACCCATCCCTTTTCACGCGGCACATACGTCGTATGGATGTTGAAAGAATGCGGTGCGGAATACACCGTTGTCCCCATCCAATTCGGCGCACAGATTCAGTCCGCCGAATATCTCGCCATCAATCCCCAAGGGCGGGTTCCCGCGCTCAAATTCGGTGATACCGTATTGACTGAATCGCTCGCCATCATTACCTTTTTGGCGGAACAGTTCCCCGACAAACACCTCATCCCTGCCGCAGACACATTGGAACGCGGCGAATACTACCGCTGGATGTGCCTGTCGCTGCACCTCGAATACGCAGCCTTCAACAAACTGCACAACCTGCCTGTCGATACGCCCGAGCGCCGCCGCCAAATCGGTTACGGCGATTTTGATACCGCATGGAACACCTTGCGCGAACACTTGAAAAACCGCGACTACATTATCGGCAACAGCTTTACCGCGCTGGATCTGTACTATTCCGGGCTGATTCTGCTCTTAACGCAAAACTTTAAAGTATTGCCTGCCGATGAAACCGATGTATTGCAACGCTACGCCGCCAAACATCTCGCCCGTCCCGCCTTTGCCGAAACCATGGCATGGGCGCAGGAAACCGTTGCCCAAATGCCGCCTGCGGAATAAATCAAGGCTATTAAAACAAAAAAGTCGTCTGAAAACCTGATTGAGAAGGGCTTTCAGACGACCTTTTATCAGACGATTGGAAAATCAGTATTTCACCGAATCATTACCGCTGTTTTTTTGGATAAATTCAATTTTATAACCGTCAGGATCTTCCACAAAAGCAATAACGGTTGTGCCGTGCATCATCGGTCCTGCCTCGCGCACGACTTTGCCGCCTTTTTGTCTGACCCGTTCGCAAGCCTCATACGCATCATCCACTTCCACTGCGATATGACCGTAAGCGTTGCCGATATCATAGCTTTCCGTATCCCAGTTGTGCGTCAATTCCAGTACGGTATTTTCAGCCTCACCGCCGTAACCGACAAACGCCAAAGTAAACCGTCCTTCGGGATAATCGTGGCGGCGCAGCAAAGACATGCCTAAAACATTTTGATAGAAGTCCAAAGATTTTTCGAGGTTGCCAACGCGCAACATCGTATGGAGCAGTCGCATAATATATTCCTTTTATATTGTTTTAAAAACAGATTTTATCATAGTTCGCCCTAAGCGCCGATTGTCTGCACGGAACGAAATAGCGACACATTTTATCCATAAGAAACAACTTTTTCATCCGTCAGGCAGCCATCCTCGTTTTTCAGACGACCTTGCTTTATAATTATGCTTTATGTGTTTTTCAGAACCATCATGAAGTTAAGACAAACAGCCACTCTTTTATGGCTGTCCATCCTCTCTTTGCCGGCATTTGCCATCGATTTCGGCCGCATCCCTCAAGACGAAATTTCCGTGTATGTTCAAGAATTGGACAGTGGAAACGTCTTGGTCGATCACCGTTCGAATGTGCCGGTCAACCCCGCATCGACCATGAAGCTGGTTACAGCGTTTGCCGCATTTAAAGCTTTGGGCGGCGATTACCGCTGGACGACCCAATTTAAAAGTGACGGCACGATTCAAGGCGATACCTTGCAAGGCGATATTTACTGGGTCGGCAGCGGAGACCCTGTTTTCGACCAAGAAGGCTTGGTCGGGATGCAGCAGCAATTGCGCGATAAAGGCATACGCAAAATCACCGGCGGCTTGGTACTCGACCGCCATTTATGGGGAGATATTCAAAATCCGAGCGATTTCGAATCCGATGTCGGCTCTCTATTTATGACGCCGCCCGACCCGCATATGCTGGCTTACAAAGTCGTATCGGTCAAACCGGAACGCAATGACATGGGCGGAGTGGATCTTGTGACCAACCCGCCCCTTCCCGATATTAAAATCGACAACAAAATCAACGTCACGCCATCAAACGCATCCTGCAAAGCCTTGCAAAACCATATGCGCGCAAACTACAAAGGCGGCGTATTGCATGTTTCCGGCAAAGTTCCGGAATCGTGTTTGGGCAATGAAATGTACGTCAACATGTTGAACATGCGTGAATTTGTACAAAAGAGCTTTATCAACCAATGGCGTTATTCAGGCGGAGAAATTACCGACGGCATCAGGGCAGCATCCGTACCACCTCATTCCAAAACGCTGGCAGTACACCAATCCAAACCCATGTCTGCCATTTTGACGGACATGAACAAATATTCGAATAATCTGATTGCGCGCTCCGTATTCCTGAAATTGGGAGGCGAGCATTCCGGCAACTCCGCCTTGCAGCAAGCCTCTTCAGCCGTAAAACGTGAATTGGCTACCGCGGGCGTGGATACGGAAAACTTGGTCTTGGAAAACGGTTCGGGCCTATCCCGCCGTGAACGCGTCAGCGCCAATATGTTGGCGCAAATGCTGGAAAAAGCCTATTTCAGCCCGTTCAAACAAGACTTCATCGATACCTTACCCATTGCTGGTAAAGATGGCACGCTGAAATACCGCCTCAAACAGGCAGGCCCTGCCCTGCGCCTGAAAACGGGTACGCTCAAAGATGTACGCGCCCTCGCCGGATATTGGCTGGGAGACAAACCCAAGATCGTGGTGGTGGTGATTAACAGTCCGAATGCAACCAACTATCTGAATGATTTGGATAAACTGGTTTCAAAAATCGTACAGCCCGGCGGTGACGCTTGGATTGATGCGAAAATGAAGTGCGCAGAACGAATGGAAGCTTAAAAAGCATCAAAACACTTCAGGCAGCCGAAGAAATGACTTTCCGGCTGCCTGAAGTGTTTTTCAGAGGTCGCAAATCCTACTGTTCCGTTTTACTGCATGAAACAGGTCACGAATCGGCTTTACCTTTATTTTTCTTATCAGGGAAAATGAAGGAAGCGGCAATCCCGCAGGTCAGCACAACCAATACAACCAGCAAAGACGTATTGGGCGAAATGTCCCATCCGTGATGGAACATATGATTGCTCGCCGACAAGCCCAGTTTGGCAGCGATGAAGAACAGCAACACAACCACTGCCTTTTCCAAATGAACCAAATAGCCCTTCAACGCTTCCAATACGAAATAAAGCGTACGCAAGCCCAAAATGGCGAACATCATGGCACTGTAAACAATCAACGGTTCTTTAGATACGGCAATCACCGCAGGTACGCTGTCAAACGCGAACATCACGTCCGACAACTCAATCACTGCCAAACATAAAAACAGCGGCGTCGCGACCAACTGCCCTTTACGCATTTTCTGAGGATGGTTATTTTCAGGATGCTTGAGGTCTTCACCCGCCGGCTCAAGCCGCACCTCGGGATATTGCTCATGCGCTTTTTTCAACTCCTCGCCTTTTAAGAAAAAATGGCTGCCGTAAAGACGGGGAAACACAGGGAAAAAACGATGGACCGCACGATATGCCAAATGTTCGGAATAATCGGCATCTTCTTCGCCCTCCTCTTCATCCCGACGCAGCATCATAACGGCGGTATAGCCGACAATGACGGCAAAAACCACTTCCACAATCGGCCCCAATGCCAACAGTCCGGCACCGATGGCGACAAAAATCATGCGGAAAATAATCGCGCCGATAATCCCCCAGTACAAAACACGGTGGCGCAGGCCCTCAGGCACTTTAAACCAAGCAAAAACCGCCATCATTAAAAACAGATTATCTACGGACAATACTTTTTCCAAAGCATAGCCGGTAAAGAACAGGCTGGCGGCTTCACTGCCGTGATGAACCCACAAAAATGCGCCGAACAAAATCGATATCAATACCCAAAACAGCGACCATATCACAGCACTTTTCAGCGACATCGGTTTGTTGTCCCTATGGGCGAATAAATCGATGGCAATCGCGCCCACAGACAAAATCACGAAAACGGCGACGGTTTCAATGGGGAAACCCAAATGGTTCATAAAAAGCCTTTGTTATCAAAATAAAGCGTAAGTATAGTGAAACAACGCGGAATAATATAGAGAAATCCAATAAAGATAATGTAATATAGTGGATTAACTTTAAACCAGGGTGGCGTTACCTCGCCTTAGCTCAAAGAGAACGATTCTCTAAGGTGCTGAAGCACCAAGTGAATCGGTTCCGTACTATCTGTACTGTCTGCGGCTTCGTCGCCTTGTCCTGATTTAAATTTAATCCACTATATTTCCGACAACCGGCACAAACCGGATTCCGCTCTTTATCCACGCCCGACAGACCTGTAAGGGGTCGTCTGAAAATTTCAGACGACCCCTTGCCTTTTCTCATCGACTTCCTAAACCCTATCCGATTTATAGTGGATTAACTTGTTGTCTGATTACATTCAATCCGCATCCGTTTCCAAATGCTTCAGAAAGATAGTTTCAAGCCTATTTAAATGCAATATTTTTCAAGATAATTTGTAAACTAATGTTTTTAATATGGTTTGAAAAATATTTCAGTAAAACCGGCAAGCAACGGTCATCATGAGCTTTGCAAGCCTACTGTTTTCAGGTATCCTCAAACGGATTATTTACAACTTAATATGTTTTAATTACATATCTAATTGAATTAATAAATGATTTATTTCTAACAAGCTACAAAAAATAGAAATTTCCGCTGTATTTTAATTAGAAAAATGTTTGGGCGTGGATTGCCTGCAATTTCATCAGCCCGTGATTTTGAAGTTTTAGATGAGGAATAGTACATGAATCCCATGTATATCACTTTTGCAATCTATCTGATTGCCGTTCTCTTGATTGGTCTGGCCGCGTATTTCTCCACGCGCAATTTCGATGATTATATTTTGGGCGGGCGCAGCTTGGGTCCGTTTGTTACGGCGATGTCGGCGGGTGCGTCCGATATGTCGGGCTGGCTTTTGATGGGTCTGCCCGGGGCGATTTATCTGAGCGGCTTGAACGAGGCTTGGATTGCCATCGGCCTGGTGGTCGGCGCGTATTTCAACTGGCTTTTGGTGGCGGGCCGTCTGCGCGTACATACCGAATATGCCAATAATGCGCTGACGCTGCCGGATTATTTCTTCCACCGCTTCGGCGCGGGCGGACATTTGATGAAAGTGGTTTCCGCGCTGATTATTCTGTTTTTCTTCACGATTTATTGCGCCTCGGGCATTGTGGCGGGTGCAACTTTGTTCCAAAGCCTGTTTGAAGGCATGACTTACAAGCAGGCGATGTGGCTGGGTGCGGGTGCAACCATTGCCTATACCTTCTTGGGCGGATTCTTGGCGGTCAGTTGGACGGATACGCTGCAAGCCTCTTTGATGATTTTTGCGCTGATTTTGACGCCTGTAATGGTGTATTTGGGTCTGGGCGGTGCAGAACAAATGTCTGCCGCGATTCAAAGCGTTGCCGCAGGTACGGGCAAGGAATACGACAGCTTGTTTGCTGGTACGACCGTCATCGGCATTATTTCCACCGCCGCATGGGGCTTGGGCTATTTCGGTCAGCCGCACATTTTGGCGCGCTTTATGGCGGCTGAAAGCGCGAAATCACTGGTATCGGCACGCCGCATCGGCATGACTTGGATGGTGTTGTGTCTGGCAGGCGCAGTAGCGGTCGGTTATTTCGGTATTGCGTATTTTGGTGCAAACCCCGACCAAACCGCTTCCATGCACGGCAACCACGAACGTATCTTCATCGCGCTTTCTACTTTATTGTTCAACCCTTGGATTGCAGGCATTATTTTGAGCGCGATTTTGGCGGCGGTCATGTCCACTTTGTCTTGCCAGCTTTTGGTTTGCTCCAGCGCGATTACCGAAGACTTCTACAAAGGCTTTTTGCGCAAAAATGCGCCGCAATCAGAATTGGTATGGGTGGGCCGTCTGATGGTATTGGCGATTGCCATTATCTCTATTCTGATTGCGTCCGACCCTAAGAGCAAAGTTTTGGGCTTGGTGTCTTATGCGTGGGCAGGTTTCGGCGCGGCGTTCGGTCCGATTGTGATTCTGTCGGTATTGTGGAAACGCATTACGGCATACGGCGCTTTGTCGGGCATGATTGCCGGCGCGCTGACTGTGGTGGCGTGGGTGGAGTGGGTCAAAAAACCTGCTTTGGCTGCACATGAAACCGGTATTTGGACTATGTACGAAATCGTCCCCGGCTTCATCGCCTGCTTGATTATCGCTGTTCTGGTTTCACTGACCGACAAAGAGCCGTCTCGTGAAATCCAAGAACGTTTTGAAAAAGCGGACACAGAATACCGCGAGGCGAAATAAGTGTTTTCAGACGACCTGCCGTTGACCGTAGGTCGTCTGAATTTTTATACGGGAAGGCAGGTTTTATTTTTATATTGATGCTCATGCGGATAATGCACTCTTTGGACTTTATCTGCTTTTTATCAAAGCAAAAAATCCTGTTTTTGAGATAAATTGCTTGTCCGACCCTTATAAATTTATTAAGATATTATCTATATGCTTTAAATCTTTTCAGACGACCTCGAAAAGGGATGGGGTCGTCTGAAAATCATCATAAAAACTTTGGAGAACCTTAAAATGTTTGACTTTGCTTTTCCGACACAAACGCCACTGCGCCAAGCGATTACCGATGCTTACCGCCGCGACGAAATCGAAGCCGTTCAGGATATGCTGCAACGCGCCCAGATGAGCGATGAGGAGCGTCGGGCGGCGTCCGAACTCGCGCGCCGTTTGGTTACGCAGGTTCGTGCCAGCCGCACCAAAGCCAGCGGGGTGGATGCGCTGATGCACGAGTTTTCGCTCTCCAGCGAAGAAGGCATTGCGCTGATGTGTCTGGCGGAAGCTTTGCTGCGCATTCCCGACAATGCGACACGCGACCGCCTGATTGCCGACAAAATTTCCGAAGGCAACTGGAAAAGCCATTTGAACAACAGCCCGTCCCTGTTCGTCAACGCCGCCGCATGGGGCTTGCTGATTACCGGCAAACTGACCGCGCCGAGCGACAAGCAGATGGGTTCGGCTCTGAACCGCCTCGTCAGCAAAGGCGGCGCGCCCCTGATCCGCCAAGGCGTGAACTACGCCATGCGCCTGTTGGGCAAGCAGTTTGTTACTGGACAAACCATTGAAGAAGCGCTGCAAAACGGCAAAGAGCGCGAAAAAATGGGCTACCGCTTCTCCTTCGATATGTTGGGCGAAGCCGCCTACACCCAAGAAGATGCCGACCGCTATTACAACGACTACGTTCAAGCCATTCACGCCATCGGCAAAGATGCTGCCGGACAAGGCGTTTACGAAGGCAACGGCATTTCCGTCAAACTTTCCGCCATCCATCCGCGCTATTCCCGCGCCCAACACGAACGCGTGATGAGCGAACTCCTACCTCGTCTGAAAGAGCTGTTCCTTTTGGGTAAAAAATACGATATCGGTATCAACATCGACGCCGAAGAAGCCAACCGTTTGGAGCTGTCTTTGGATTTGATGGAAGCACTCGTTTCCGACCCCGATTTAGCCGGTTACAAAGGCATCGGCTTTGTCGTTCAGGCATATCAAAAACGCTGCCCCTTCGTCATCGACTATCTGATTGACCTTGCCCGCCGCAACAACCAAAAACTGATGATCCGCCTCGTCAAAGGCGCGTACTGGGACAGCGAAATCAAATGGGCGCAAGTGGACGGCCTGGACGGCTATCCGACTTACACCCGCAAAGTCCATACCGACATCTCCTACCTCGCCTGCGCGCGCAAACTGCTGGACGCGCAAGACGCCGTGTTCCCGCAATTCGCCACCCACAACGCCTACACCTTGGGCGCGATTTACCAAATGGGCAAAGGCAAAGACTTTGAACACCAATGCCTGCACGGCATGGGCGAAACCTTGTACGACCAAGTGGTCGGCCCGCAAAACTTAGGCCGCCGCGTGCGTGTGTACGCCCCGGTCGGTACGCACGAAACCCTGCTCGCCTACTTGGTGCGCCGTCTGTTGGAAAACGGCGCGAACTCGTCGTTTGTCAACCAAATCGTCGATGAAAACATCAGCATCGACACGCTGATCCGCAGCCCGTTCGACACCATCGCCGAACAAGGCATCCACCTGCACAACGCCTTGCCGCTGCCGCGCGATTTGTACGGCAGGGGTCGTCTGAATTCCCAAGGCGTCGATTTCAGCAACGAAACCGTGTTGCAACAGCTTCAAGAAAAACTCAACCGCGCTGCCGCGCAAGACTTCCACGCCGCATCCATTATCAACGG
The DNA here is from genome assembly GCF_022749495.1 of Neisseria macacae ATCC 33926. Classification (NCBI taxonomy): domain Bacteria; kingdom Pseudomonadati; phylum Pseudomonadota; class Betaproteobacteria; order Neisseriales; family Neisseriaceae; genus Neisseria; species Neisseria macacae. Next base: position 2,155,165 of record NZ_CP094241.1, read on the forward strand.
TAAAGCCCGCGATGTCGGCGAAGCGCAACCGATTAAAAACCCCGCCGACCACGACGACATCGTCGGCACAGTCAGCTTTGCCGATGCCGCGCTTGCCCAAGAAGCCGTCGGTGCAGCCGTTGCCGCGTTTCCTGAATGGAGCGCGACGCCAGCCGCCGAGCGCGCCGAATGCCTGCGTCGCTTCGCCGATTTGCTGGAGCAGCACACCCCCGCGCTGATGATGCTTGCCGTGCGCGAAGCGGGTAAAACGCTGAACAACGCCGTCGCCGAAGTGCGCGAAGCCGTCGATTTTTGCCGCTACTACGCAGGCGAAGCCGAAAACACCCTGCCCAAAGATGCCAAAGCCGTCGGCGCCATCGTCGCCATCAGCCCGTGGAACTTCCCGCTCGCCATCTTTACCGGCGAAGTCGTTTCCGCATTGGCAGCCGGCAACACCGTTATCGCCAAACCTGCCGAACAAACCAGCCTGATTGCCAGCTACGCTGTTTCCCTGATGCACGAAGCAGGCATCCCGACTTCCGCCTTGCAACTTGTGCTCGGCGCAGGCGATGTCGGCGCAGCGCTGACAGGCGATCCGCGTATCGGCGGCGTGATTTTCACCGGCTCGACCGAAGTGGCGCAACTGATTAACAAAGCCCTTGCCAAACGCGACGACAGCCCCGTCTTGATTGCCGAAACCGGCGGTCAAAACGCCATGATTGTCGATTCTACCGCGCTGCCCGAGCAAGTTTGTTTGGACGTGCTCAACTCCGCCTTTGACAGCGCGGGACAACGCTGCTCCGCCCTGCGTATCCTTTGCGTTCAAGAAGATGTCGCCGACAAGATGCTCGCCATCATCAAAGGCGCAATGGACGAATTGGTCGTCGGCAAACCCGTTCAGCTCACCACCGACGTAGGCCCCGTTATCGATGCCGAAGCGCAGCAAAACCTGCAATCGCACATCAATAAAATGAAAGGCGTTGCCAAGTCTTACCACGAAGTCAAAGCCGCTTCCGATGTTGATCCTGCGAAATCCACTTTCGTGCTGCCGATTTTGTTCGAACTCAACAATTTGAACGAACTCACCCGCGAAGTCTTCGGTCCCGTCCTGCACGTTGTCCGCTACCGCGCCGACGAACTTGACCAAATCATCGACCAAATCAACAGCAAAGGCTACGCGCTCACCAGCGGCGTACACAGCCGCATCGAAGGCACGGTCAAACGCATCCGCGAACGTATCGAAGCGGGTAACGTTTACGTCAACCGCAACATCGTCGGCGCCGTCGTCGGCGTACAACCGTTCGGCGGACACGGTATGTCAGGTACAGGCCCGAAAGCGGGCGGTTCGTTCTATCTGCAAAAACTGACCCGCATGCCCGAATGGGTTGCACCGCCGCTGAGCCGCATCGGACAAGCGGACGAAGCCGCACTCAAACGCCTCGAAGCCCTGATTCACAAGCTGCCGTTTAATGCTGAAGAGAAAAAATCAGCGGCATCGGCATTGGGACACGCCCGCATCCGCACCCTGCGCCAAGCAGAATCTGTCTTGGTCGGCCCGACCGGCGAACGCAACGCCATGAGCTGGCGTGCGCCCAAACGCGTCTGGGTACACGGCGGCAGCCTCCTGCAAGCCTTCTGCGCCCTGACCGAACTTGCCGCCGCAGGCATCGTAACCGTCGTCGAACCCGACAGCCCGCTTGCCTCCTACACCGCCGACCTCGAAGGCCTGCTGCAAGTCAACAGCAAACCTGAAAGCACAGGCGTGCACCACGTCGCCGCCCTAAGCCCGCTGGACAGCAGCCGCAAGCAAGAGCTGGCAAACCGCGACGGCGCACTTATCCGCATCCTCCCGTCCGAACAAGGCTTGGACATCCTGCAAGTGTTTGAAGAAATCTCTTGCAGCGTCAACACCACAGCCGCCGGCGGCAACGCCAGCCTGATGGCCGTTTCCGACTAAAAGGATTGAATAAACGCTAGAGCGTTTGAACAAAGGTCGTCTGAAAACGTTAGCAAAACCTGCTAAGTCCGTTTTCAGACGACCTTTTTATGCTTTGATGAAAAGTCGGATTCGTTATAGTGGATTAACTTTAAATCAGGACAAGGCGACGAAGTCGCAGACAGGACAGATAGTACGGAACCGATTCACTTGGTGCTTCAGCACCTTAGAGAATCATTCTCTTTGAGCTAAGGCGAGGCAACGCCGTACCGGTTTAAAGTTAATCCACTATAACTTATGCCTTCAAAAATGAAGCAGAAATTTGAGTGATATCGCGGATAAGATGAGGAGGCAACTTATTCCGGTTATTTCGACAAATAGGGATAACGGCAGGCAAATACCCTACTTCTATTTCAATTCACATCAACAAAAAAGGAAGAAACCGAGGTTTCTTCCTTTTGTATTTGAAGCCGAATATTTAACCGCCGAAATCATCCAAGAGGATGTTTTCATCTTCCACGCCCAAGTCTTTGAGCATTTTGATGACGGACTGGTTCATGATTGGCGGGCCGCACATATAGAATTCGCAGTCTTCCGGTGCTTCGTGGTTTTTCAGGTGGTTTTCGTAAACCACGTTGTGGATGAAGCCTGTGTAGCCGTCCCAGTTGTCTTCCGGCAGCGGGTCGGACAAGGCGACGTGCCATGTGAAGTTCGGGAACTCTGCTGCGAGTTGGTCGAAGTCTTCAACATAGAACATTTCGCGTTTGGAGCGTGCGCCGTACCAGAAGGTGATTTTGCGTTTGGATTTCAAACGTTTCAACTGGTCGAAAATGTGGGAACGCATCGGCGCCATACCTGCACCGCCGCCGATGAATACCATTTCGGCATCGGTGTCTTTGGCGAAGAATTCGCCGAACGGACCGGAGATGGTTACTTTATCGCCGGGTTTAAGCGACCAAATGTAGGACGACATTTGTCCCGGAGGCGCATCGGGTACGCGCGGAGGCGGCGTGGCGATACGCACGTTCAGCATGATGATGCCTTTTTCTTCTGGATACGAAGCCATGGAGTAGGCACGCAAAATCGGCTCGTCCACTTTGGAAACGTATTGCCACAGATTGTATTTATCCCAGTCTTCGTGATATTCCTTAGGAATGTCGAAGTCTTTGTAGGCAACGGTGTGCGGCGGGGCTTCGATTTGAATGTAGCCGCCGGCGCGGAAGGGAACTTCCTCGCCTTCGGGAATGGCAAGCTTGAGTTCTTTAATGAACGTGGCTTTGTTGTCGTTAGAGATGACTGTGCATTCCCATTTTTTCACGCCGAACACTTCTTCCGGCACTTCGATGTCCATGTCGGTTTTGACGTTAACTTGACAGGACAGTCGGCAGCCTTCGCGTGCTTCGCGTTTGCTGATGTGGGACAACTCGGTCGGCAGAATGTCGCCGCCGCCGCTTTTCACGACAACGCGGCATTGTCCGCACGAACCGCCGCCACCGCAGGCGGAGGGAACGAAGATGCCTTGGCTGGCAAGCGCGCCCAGCAGTTTGCCGCCGGCGGGCATAGTCAGCTCTTTTTCATCATTGACTTTGATGGTGATGTCGCCTTCGCTCACCAGCTTGGATTTGGCAAACAGAATCATCAGTGCCAAAGCCAAGACGATGACGGTGAACATCACGATACCTAAGATGATTTCCATAGGTGTTCCTTTAATTCAAAAATATTTTTGGCTGCGCCAAATGGAGTTTTAGGTCGTCTGAAAATTCAGGCCCCGGCATAGTGGCTTAAATCAGGTGCGGTTTTGCTGGGGATAAACTCGGTTATCGCGTAATCGGCAATACCTGCTTGGCGGAAAGGGTCTTCGCTAATGATACGTTCCACTTCGTCGCGGCCGGCGGCTTGGGCGATGATAATGCCGCCGGTGCGCGGTTCTTTCCGCCCTGAAAACAGAAATACGCCTGCCTGATAGTAGCGGTCTAAAAATTGGCGGTGGGCAGCCAAGTGTTGTTCTATTTGAGCAAGTTCGGCGGTGTAGGTCAGCGAAATGATAAACATGTTTTTCCTTCCGTTCTATTTTTCAGACGGCCTGAACGTTTTTACAACTGGATACCTGAAAACGACATAAACGCCATCGCCATCAGGCCGGCGGAGATGAAGGTGATGCCCAGTCCTTTAAGGCCTTTGGGAGTGTCCGAATATTTCATTTTCTCGGTAATGCCCGCCAAAGCGACAATCGCCAACATCCAGCCCAAGCCCGCGCCGAAGCCGTACACGACGGATTCGCCGAAGTTGTATTCGCGTTGCGCCATAAACGAAACGGCACCGAAAATCGCGCAGTTTACGGTAATCAGCGGCAGGTAGATACCCAGCGCGTTATAGAGGGCGGGAACGAATTTGTCCAAGAACATTTCCAGAATCTGCACCAAAGCCGCAATCACGCCGATGAAGGTGATGAATTTCAGGAAAGTCAAATCCACGCCTTTGACAATCGCGCCGTCTTTGAGCAGCGAGTAAACGAGCTGGTTGGCAGGGACGGACAGACCGAGTACGAAGGTAACGGCAACGCCCAAGCCGAATGCGGTGGATACTTTTTTCGATACCGCCAAAAAAGTACACATGCCCAAGAAGAAGGACAGCGCCATGTTTTCAATGAAGACGGATTTCACAAAAAGGCTTAAATAGTGTTCCATTTTTTATTCCTCCGCCTGTTCGGGTTTCCATGTGCGCAAACCCCAAATCAAAAAGCCGATGATGAAGAACGCGCTCGGTGCCAGCAGGAAGAGGCCGTTGGTTTGATACCAGCCGCCATCCTGTACGGTTTGGAAAACGGTGTAGCCCAAGAGTTTGCCTGAGCCGACAAGCTCACGGATGGTTGCGATGATAATCAGCATCATGCCGTAACCTGCGCCGTTACCGATGCCGTCCACCAGGCTTTCCAGCGGCGGCTCTTTCATGGCGAAAGCTTCGGCACGACCCATCACGATACAATTGGTAATAATCAGGCCGACGAATACGGAGAGCTGTTTGGACAATTCGTAGGCGTAGGCCTGCAACAATTGGTCAACCAGCGTAACCAGCGACGCGACAATCGCCATCTGCACGATAATACGGATGCTGTTGGGGATGTAGTTGCGTACCAGCGAGATGAAGAAGCTGGAAAAACCGGTTACCAAACTGACGGAAATACCCATCACGATGGCCGTCTGAAGTTTGGTGGTAACCGCCAGCGCCGAACAAATACCCAAAACCTGCAAGGCAATCGGGTTATTGTCGATAAAGGGTGAAAACATTAAATGTTTCAAGCGTTTCATATCAGCCATTATTGTGCTCCTGCTGATTTCAATTTATTCAGGTAGGGGATATAGCCGTTTTCGCCGAACCAGTAGGCAAACGAACCTTGTACGCCTTTGGAAGTCAGCGATGCGCCGGAAAGGGCATCTACGCCATGTTCTTTGTCCGAGCTTCCGCCTTTGGAAACATGCAGGGCAAGTTTGCCTTGTTCGTCAAAGAGTTTTTTGCCGACGAATTTTTGTTGCCACAACGGATTGCCGATTTCGCCGCCCAAGCCCGGAGTTTCGCCTTGGTCGTAGTAAGTGATGCCGTTGATGGTGTTGCCGTCAGGTTGGATGGCGACGAAGCCGTACATGACCGACCACAGACCGTTACCGTGCATAGGCAGGATGATTTGGCTGACTTTGCCGTCATCGCCTTTTACCAAATAAACTTCGGTGTATTTGGCGCGGCTTTTGATGCCTGCCAAATCGTCTTCTGGTTTGATTTGGATGCTTTGGGCAGAGTCTTTGCCGGCAACGCGCGCGCTGAAATCTTTCGGCGCGTCTTTCACATATTCGCCGGTCGCCAAATCGACCACGCGCTGTTCGATGCGGTCGGCAAAGGTTTTGCTGATGTCGGTATTTTTATCGAGCAAACCGGCAACGCTCAGGATGTAGCTTTGTTTATCTTGAACCTTTTGCTTTTCCTGCACCGGTTTCAAGCCGACAACCGCGCCCGCCACGATGACCGAGCAAATCAGGCTGACCGCCAATACCACAATCAGCGTGCCGCTGAAGCTGTCTTTATCGAATTTCTTAGCCATTGCTACGCGCCTTTCTGCGTTTGATGTTCGCTTGTGCGACGAAATAGTCGAAAATCGGGGCAAACAGGTTGGCAAACAGAATCGCCAACATCATGCCTTCGGGGTAAGCCGGATTGACCACACGGATTAACACGCACATCACGCCGATTAGCGCGCCGTACCACCATTTGCCGACATTAGTAAAGGAGGCGGAAACAGGGTCGGTCGCCATAAACAGCATACCGATGGCGAAGCCGCCGACGACCAGATGCCAGTACCAAGGCATGCTGAACATCGGATTGGTGTCCGAACCGATGACGTTAAACAGCGAAGACATGGCAATCATACCGATCATCACACCGGCAATAATGCGCCAAGAAGCGATGCGGGCAAACACGATAAACGCACCGCCGATTAAAAGCGCCAAAGTGGATACTTCGCCGATAGAACCGGGCAAGTTGCCGATAAACGCATCCATCCAAGTGATGGATTGATTGGTAACGGCATTTTTCAGACCTTCCGAACCGTGTGCCGCCCACTGAGCCAACGCAGTTGCACCGGAATAGCCGTCAACCGCCGTCCAAACGGTGTCACCGGTAATGTTGGCGGGATAAGCGAAGAACAAGAAAGCACGGCCTGCCAGCGCAGGGTTCATAAAGTTTTTACCCGTACCGCCGAACACCTCTTTCGCAACCACCACGCCGAAGGTAATGCCTAAGGCGGCCTGCCATAGCGGCAGCGTAGGCGGAACGATTAAGGCAAACAGAATCGAAGTTACGAAGAAACCCTCGTTGATTTCGTGTTGGCGCACGGTGGCGAACAAGACTTCCCAGAAACCGCCGACGATAAATACGGTCGCGTAAATCGGCAGGAAGTAAATCGCGCCGAACAGCATTTTGCCCAACGCGCCCGCTTCAGACGACATATTAATGCCCAAAGCGTTGGCAAGGGCGTAATGCCAGTCGTTGGCGATGCTTTGTTGCAGCAAATCGGGTGTCAGCGCACCGAATGCCTGCGCGCCGACGTTGTACATGCCGTAAAACATGGCGGGGAACAAAGCCAGCCACACCAAAATCATCATGCGTTTGGAGTCGAGCGCGTCGCGGACGTGTGCCGCTTTGCGCGTTACCGCGCCGGATGTGTAGAAAATCGTCGCCGCAGCTTCATAGAGGGCATACCATTTTTCATGCTTGCCGCCCGGCAGGAAGTGCGGTTCGATTTTTTCCAGAAAATGTTTCAAGCCCATAATCAGCCTTCCTTCTCAATGGTTTCCAGCACCTTGCGCAACAGCGGGCCGTATTCGTATTTGCCCGGGCAGACGAAGCTGCACAAAGCGAGGTCTTCTTCGTCCAATTCCAAGCAACCCAAAGCCTGCGCGCTGTCGGTATCGCCGACGATTAAATCGCGCAAAAGCAAGGTAGGCAGGATGTCCAGCGGCATTACGCGCTCGTAAGTACCAATCGGCACCATGGCGCGGTCGCCGCCGTTGACGGCTGTCGTGAACTTGAAGAGTTTGTTTTTCAGGAAATGACCGAGGGTGGTACGCGTAATCGAGTATTTGTCCGGTTGCGGCGCAACCCAGCCGAACAGCTCTTTGCTGCGGCCTTCTTCGATAACGGAAATCTGATTGTGATAGCGTCCCAAATAATCATGCGCGCCTTGTGCAATCGCGCCGTTCAATACCGAACCGGAAATCACGCGGTTGTCCGCGTCAACCAATTCGCCGGCGGTAATTTGCGACACCTTCGCACCCAAAACGGTACGCAAGAGGCGCGGTTTATTGACTTGCGGACCGCCCAAAGCAACCACGCGCTCGGTATTCAGACGACCTGTGACGAACAAACGCCCGATCGCCATCACGTCTTGATAATTGATGGTCCAAACGGTTTTATTCGCGCCGACAGGCTCGATGAAATGAATGTGCGTACCGCTCAAACCCGCAGGATGCGGGCCGCCGAATTCGTGTGTTTCAATGTTGGCGGCGTTTTCAGACGGTACGTCCGCACCGGCTGCTTTACAAACATGGATTTTGCGTTCGGTCAGACGGCTCAACACCAGCAAACCTCGTCTGAAATCCTCGGCGGCTTCTTTGATCACGACCACAGGGTCTGCCGCCAGCGGATTGGTGTCCATCGCATTGACGAAGATGGCGAACGGCTCGGCATCAACGGCAGGGATTTTGCTGAACGGACGGGTACGCAGCGCAGTCCACAAACCGGATTGAATCAGATTGCGGCGCACTTCTTCGCCGCTTAAGTTTGCCAACGCATCGGGCGCGTAGCGTTCGAACTCGATTTCGTCATCGCCCTCAACGGCAATCACGACCGACTGAAGCACGCGCTTTTCACCGCGGTGAATCGCGGCGATTTTGCCGGAAGCCGGCGCAGTAAACACCACGCCCGGATTTTTCTTGTCTTCAAACAGCACTTGGCCTTTTTTGACGGCATCGCCTTCCTTGACTTTCATCGAGGGGCGCATACCGGCATATTCTTCGCCAAGCAACGCGACTTCGGTAATGGCCGGACCGTCGTAAACGGCTTGCTCCGGTCTGCCCGCGATGGGCAGGTCTAGGCCTTTTTTGATTTTAATCATAGATTTGCATTACTTGTGATGAGTTAAACAGAATAAAATGTTCCAACTTTTCAGACGACGTTTGAAATGGCAAAGCATGGGGAAGGTCGTCTGAAAGTAAAGCCTTACTTACGGAAAACAACAATTAAATGAAAACTGTAAAACGTTTGATTTTAGCAGGAACAGTCCGCCTTATGTCAGATTTACGAAGATTTTTTCCAGCTTCCTGCCCCGAATCCCGCGCAAAGCAGCCCTCCAATAAAATTACAAGATATTGATGCCCCAAATTAATCCCTGGCAGAATACAAAAAGGTCGTCTGAAAACCGAATCAATAAGAATCAGGTTTTCAGACGACCTTTTGAAGTTTAGGAATCAGAACAACTGCCAAACGAAGAAGATCAGCGTGTGCAGTATAAACAGCGGAATCAATACCCCCACCGACCACATCATATAACCGAAGAAAGTCGGCATCGGCACGCCGCGCTGCTCGGCAATCGCTTTAACCATAAAGTTCGGCGCATTGCCGATATAAGTGAGCGCACCCATAAACACCGAACCCATAGATACTGCCAACAGTGAATGGAACAGATGCCCCGTCATCAGCGCCTGAGCATCGCCGCCCGCCATATTGAAGAACACCAGATAAGTCGGCGCATTATCCAAAAATGCGGACAACAAACCGCTCATCCAGAAATACATCGTATTAATCGGATTGCCCGAAGCGTCATGCACCAACGACACCACTGCGCCCAGCGCACCCGCCTCGCCTGCCTTCAAAATCGCCAAAACAGGGGAAATCGTAATGAAAATACCCAAAAACAGTTTGCCCACTTCGGCAATCGGGTCGAAATTGAATTCATTGCCCGCCCTGACCTGTTTGGGCGTAATCAGCAGCGAAACCATGGTCAGCACCAGCAAAATCACATCGCGCACCAAGTTTTGCAACGCATAGTGGCTGCCTAAAATCTCAAAACCCGGATGATCGGGCTTCCACAAGCCGGACAGCAAAACCGCACCGACCACGCCCGCCAGCAGCAGGAAATTCCATTTGCCGGCAATGCGCAAATCTTCATCGACCTCCTCTTCCTGACGAATCTGTTCCACATTGGCTTCACGCGCGTGATAACGGCTGTCGATAATATAAAACACCAGCAACAGCACCACCGTACTGATCAATACGGGCATCAACATGTGTTTTACCGTCCACATGAAATCCACGCCCTTCAAGAAGCCCAAAAACAGCGGAGGATCGCCCAACGGCGTCAGGCCGCCGCCGATGTTTGCCACCAAAAAGATAAAGAATATAACAACATGCACCTTATTCTTGCGGTAATGATTTGCTTTCAGCAGCGGACGAATCATCAGCATTGCCGCACCGGTCGTCCCCATAAAAGACGCCATCACCGTCCCCGCCGCCAGCAACCCGGTATTCAACGCAGGCGTACCATTGAGCTTACCCCAAACCAAAATCCCGCCCGAAATCGTGTACAAAGCCAAAAGCAGCAGGATAAAGGGGATATATTCCTCAACCAACGCATGAGCAACCGTATGCACACCCGCTCCGAAACCGAACACAACGGCGAACGGAACCAAAAACAGCAGCGTCCAAAACGCCGTAATCTTGCCGAAATGGTGATGCCAGGTATGCGCGAAAAAGAGCGGACCCAACGCGATAGACAAAAGAATCAACGCGAACGGCGCACCCCAAAACAGACTGAGCGTCGCGCCGTCAAAATCAGCGGCGTGAGACACAGCGGGAAGCAGGATGAGGGATAGAATTGGTAAGCGGCGCATTGTTTTTCCTTGTTTTTTTTAATTTTTCTTATGGACGAAAAGCCTAGACAAAAACATCCGCACAATGCCGTGAAATCAAACAAAAACGTCTGCAACCAACCTTGGCATCAAGCAGCGGAGTGTTGCCATATGTAAAAACCTTGTTTGATTGTAAGTGAAAACCCCGCCCCAAACCAGTCAAAATAACCGACCGCCCTACCTTGTTTCTCAATATTCAATCCCCTATTCCACCATGTCTGCCGAATCAGATTTTCAAAATCCTTTTGAAAATAAAATGCTAGGTCAAAACAATGTAAACTATCAAAATATAACTTTAGATTTATTTTTCCAAACATTTACATTTAGTCCATTGGACAGGAAATTATCGGTCACCGAAATCCGCTTTCCACCCAAAGCAGCAAACCACAGTCAAAACAAGTCTACCGCGGCAGTACAACCCAAATGATCAATATAAAGCCGGTCGGCAATAGCAGACACATTATAGTGGATTAAATTTAAATCAGGACAAGGCGACGAAGCCGCAGACAGTACAGATAGTACGGCAAGGCGAGGCAACACCGTACTGGTTTAAAGTTAAGCCACTATATCTTTTTCAGACGACCTTGTAAGCGGAATAATTTATGATACAATACGCCCCTACTCTTGAACGGGTCTGTAGCTCAGGGGTTAGAGCAGGGGACTCATAATCCCTTGGTCGTGGGTTCGAACCCCACCGGACCCACCAATCAAATCAATGCCTTGCGTAAGCAAGGTATTTTTTCATGTCGCAATTGTGTCCAATTTGTGTCTGAAATCGCCCGATTCCGTCCAATACCGCAGCATGGGCTTGAAGATATTCCGCCGACAAATTCGCTAAATCATTCCCTGCCTGATTTGCCTGCCTCAGGGCAAACCCATGCAGCTCCTAGTGCCAATCTAGTGCAATCTAATCAAAACGTCGTCTGAAAATCGACAATTCGTTTTCAGACGACGTTTTATGAGAAATGCAGCGAATCTCTTTCACCTTCGCCAAAAAACTCAATCCCCTCCCTCGTTCCTTCCTTCTTCTCCCGCCAAGCCGTGCAGCAGCAATCCCAATACGTCTTGAGGCAGCTTTTGCGGCGCAGCGGCATAAAGCGCGGCCAGTTGCGGATGGCGCATCAATATATCCGCCTGACGGATGAACAGGTCGATGAGTTCCACCGGCAAATCGGGCTGGATCAGGCGGCGTTGTTGCAGGGTATGGAAGAAACCGCGCATAAAGGCGTATTTTTCTTCGTTCAACTCATGGAAAAACCGCTCCAGCTCCAAATCGGTATTTTCTTCAATATCGCGCAGAAAGGCGGCGGAATAAAGCTCGTCGAACGACTGCCGTTGCAGGGCGAACACGGCTTCAGCGGCTTCACGCAGGCTGCATTGCCGTGCGAGCAGGTTTTCGAATTCGGCACGGACGCGGTTTTTCTGTTTGGTAACGATTTCCTGCAAGAGCGCGTTTTTACCGCTGTAATATTTGTAAAAGGTAACGCGGCTGACGGCGGCCTCGGCGCAGATTCCGCCTACGGATACGGCGGAAAAGCCGTGTTCGTGGAACAGGCGGCGGGCGGTGTCGGCGATGGTTTGTTGTTTGCTGGCGGTCATGACGGTAGAAAGGTCTTGATTTTGTTCATAAAGGGTTTTCATTAAAGTTATCCGCAAGTCGGATACCCATCATATTTCCCCACGGCGGCAATGGCAATACGGCGGCGTTTCAGACGACCTCTTTCCCTGTCCCTCCTCTCTGCCCTACGGATGAGGGCTGTCGGATACTTGGCAAGCCAAATTCATAAAGGTCGCAGAATCGCCCTCCCCCAACCTTCTCCCGCCGAACGGGAGAGGGAATTGTTTTTAGATGGTTCACTATAAAAAGGGGGAAGTAAAGTGAATGATAAACACTTGCATTCCTGTTTTTTGTTTCTTATACTTTACATTAATAGTTTGTTTTATGTAAATGTGTAAACAACAAATATTTGCATATCGACGGAGCGGTTGGATTGTCTGATGTTCAATCCGCCCCGACGTATGCCGTCTGAAAGGATAAGGAAATGCAGAAACCCGCCCTCCGCCGCCTGCCGCTGCTGCTTGCCGCCGCCTTTGCCTCCGAATGGATTTATGCCGCCGATGCGGCGCAAGATGCGGAACAGGTGCAGTTGGAAGAAGTCGTCGTAACCGGCGAACGCACCAACCGCAGCGGCTTTGAAACTGCCACGTCCAACCGCGTTTTCACCACGCCCAACATCGACCGCAGCGGCCACAACCTTTCCGCGACCGACCTGCTCAAACAGACCGTGAACACGGTGGACTTGGGCAGCGGCAACGATTTGCCGACCGTGCGCGGCGTGGACGGCTCCGGCCCCGCTGTCGGCGCAGTGGCGTTTTTCGCGGGCACGCGGCCGCGCCTGAACCTGTCCATAGACGGCCGCTCCGCCACTTACAATGAATTCGCCTTCGGCACGCAGTCGCTGTGGGACATGCAGCAGGTGGAAGTATTGCGCGGGCCGCAAAGCCATGTACGCGGGCAGAACGCGGTGGCTGGCGCGGTGGTGATGCGTTCTAAAGATCCGACCGACGAATGGGAAGGCGCGCTGCGCTTGGGTTTGGGCAACCAGAAAACGCGTAATGTCGCCGGCGTAGTGTCCGGCCCGATTGTGAAAAACAACCTTGCCTTCAGATTGAGCGCGGAGCGGCAGCAACGCGAAAGTTACGAGCCGTTCGTATCCTACGAGCCGACCGGCAACCCGCGCCGCGTGGAAAACACCAACGTGCGCTTCAAACTCCTGCTCACGCCCGAAAACCATCCCGATTTTTACAGCCGCCTGACGCTGAACCACATCCGTTCGCGCGCGCCGCAAAACGAAATCATGGGCAACACCGCCAGCCGCCGTTTTTTAAAAGAAAAGCCCGTGTTCGTAACCGGCTCGACATCGGGCATCTGGGACGTATCGTGGCAGCTTAACGACTATCTGAAACTGGAAAACAAACTGGTTTACGGCCGCTACCACAACGAGCGGCTGCACCTGCCGATGACCATCAGCCCGCAAGGCGTGCCCGCAGAACTCAAAGGCCGTGAACTGCAATGGGAGCCGGTATTGCATTTTTCCAACAAAGGCCGTCTGAAAGGCCTTGCCGGACTGCACTACTTCCGCAGCAAACAAGACGAATGGGTAGATATCCGCAGCGTCGGCGGCCGCAACACCTTTGACGATCGCAACAGCGTGCGCGCCCTGTTTGCCGAAACCACATACAGCCCCAGCGAAAAATGGGACATCACGGCCGCCGCCCGCATTGAAAAAGAAACGCACAAACGAAGCGGCGGCAGCGGCGCGCTGCACCTCGATTTAGACAAAGGCCAGACCGTGTTCCTGCCCAAAATCGACATCGCCTTCAAACCCACCGACCAATGGGTCAGCGGCATCAAAGCCGCGCGCGGCTACAACCCCGGCGGCGCGGGCATCACCTTCGGCCGCCCCGTCGTAACCTACACTTATGAACCCGAATATGTGAACAACTACGAGTGGTACACCCGCTGGCGCAGCGCAGACCGCCGCCTGCAACTCTCCGGCAACCTGTTCCTGAACCACTACCGCGACATGCAGCTCCCCTTCTATCTCGGCACCAACTCCGTCGTCATCCGCAACGCCAAAAAAGTCCACACCTACGGCGCAGAACTCGCCGCCGACTGGCAGGCGACCGACAGCCTGAAACTCACCACCGGACTGGGGCTGCTCAACACCAAAATCAAAAGCTATCCCGACAGCGGCATCGAAGGCAACAAACTCGGCCGCGCGCCCAAATACACCGCCAACATCGGCGTGAAATACCTGAACGACAAAGGCTGGGAAGCCGGCGGCGACGTGCGCTTCTACGGCGGCTACTACTCCGCCGCCGACAATGCCGAATCAGGCAAAATCGGCGCATACAACCAAGTCAACCTCTACACCGCCTACAACTTCAAACAAGGCCGCGTCTCGCTCTACGCCGACAACGTGTTCAACCGCCGCCGCCCCATATTCATTTCCAGCGCCGACCGCCAAGACGCGCTCTACCAACGCCCCAGAAGCGTAGGCGTGAGCGCGGAATGGAAGTTTTAGACGGTGCTGAAATGATGGAGGTCGTCTGAAACTATCGTAAAAACCGACTGCCGTCATTAGCTTACGCAAGTCCGCTTCGCTACCCCCAAAACACCCAAAGGAACCCCATGCACTACTTCACCCCCGCCAAAACCCTGCCCGAAGGCACCATCTATCTGACCGACCTGACCCACGTCGCCGACTTCGCCGACTGGCTGACCGAATTCGAAACCCTGTTAGACCAAAACCCCCGCCTCGCCACCGTCTGCACCCCCATGCGGCGGCAGGTAAGCGACGAACAGCGCATTGCCGACCGCAAAACCTACATCGAATGGATAAAGGCACACCGGCCGCAACTCGCCGAACGCTGCGCCGCCATGCTCCTCATCGAACCCGACGCGGCGCAACTGGCGTTCTTCCGCGAACAATCGTCCAAACTCGCCCCCGCGCTGGGCGTGAACTACATCGTCGAAGCCGACGAGCAAACCGCCATGCTGCGGGCGGAAGAAGCGTTGAAGATCGTCTGAAAACAGAATCCATGCTCCGGCAGCGGCTTTATAGTGGATTAACTTTAAATCAGGACAAGGCGACGAAGTCGCAGACAGTGCAGATAGTATGGAACCGATTCACTTGGTACTTCAGCACCTTAGAGAATCGTTCTCTTTGAGCTAAGGCGAGGCAACGCCGTACTGGTTTAAAGTTAATCCACTATATCATTCAGCCTTGCCTGCCCGATACAGATTTGAGCAACCCGACATTCGTTTGATAGCATGGGAACACTCGGCAACTGACTTTCAGGAGTACAAAAATGTCATTTACCACAATCATTTATGCCCACCCGTACGATCAAAGCTTCAATCACGGCATTTTGCGGCGCGTACAGCAACTGTTGGACGAAAAAGGCGAAAAATACCGGCTGATCGACTTATACGCAGACGGCTTCAACCCCGCCTACACCAAAGAAGAGCTTGCCCTGTTCAACCAAGGCAAAGCCCTTGACCCGCTGGTTTTACATTATCAAGAACTCTTGAAAACCACCAACCGACTGATTTTCATCTTCCCGATCTGGTGGGCGGACATGCCCGCCATCGTCAAAGGATTTGAAGACAAAGTTTTCCTAAAAACATTCGCCTACGTCCCGACTGCCACAGGCTTGAAAGGCAACCTATCCCATATCAAAGAAGCACTGGTCATCAGCACGTCCACCGCCCCCACATGGTATCTGAAATGGTTTGGCGGCAACGGCATCGGCAAAGCGATGGTGGGACACACGCTCAAAGGCATCGGTATCGCCAAACGCCGTTGGCTCAACTTCGGCAATATGGACAAATCCACCGACGAACAGCGGCAGGCGTTTTTGGCAGATTTGAGCCGAAGCGTGTAATCTTCAGGCGGTCTCTTACTTCACCGCCGAATTTCCGCCGTCCGCAAACAACGCCGTACCCGTTACAAAGCTGCCCATCGGGCTAATAAGGAACAAAATCGCGGCGGCAATTTCTTCGGGGCGGGCGATGCGTTTGACCGCATGCAACCCTTCCGCCCATGCCCGCTGCTGCGGGTCGGTAGTCATCATTTCCGTATCCGTACCGCCGGGAAGCAGGGCATTGGCGCGGATACCTTGGGCGGCATAATCGGCGGTGATGCCTTTTGCCAGAGCAGCAAGTGCGGCTTTGGCGCAGCCGTAGGCGGTTTTGTTCGGCAGGGCACAACTGGTGCCGACAAAGCTAGACGTGAACACAATCGCGCCACCACCGCGTGCGAGCATAAGGGGAATTTGGCTGCGCGCGCCAAGAAAGGCAGCGGTTAGGTTGCCGTCCAGCGTATCACGCCATTCGTCGGGCGAGATGTCGGCCAAAGGTTTGTATGCACCGATAATGCCTGCATTGTTGACGGCAATATCTAGGCCACCGAACTCTCGTTCTGCCGCGCGGACGACGGCTTCGTGCGTTTCAGGCAGCGCCGCGTCGCCTGCAACAGCAACAGCTCGTCCGCCGCGTGCGCGTATCAGGGCTGCGGTTTCCTCCAGCTTGTCGGCACGGCGGGCGCATAAGACAACGTTTGCGCCGTGCTCCGCCAACAGCAGTGCAACCGCGCGACCGATACCCGACGACGCGCCGATAACGGCGGCGGTTTTATTGTTCAAATTTAATAAGCTTGACATAACGTTCCTTACATATGCGGTTAAAGACGATGCAAGTTTAAGGAAGTCGCGATATAAAGACGACCCGATTATTGATGAATTTCAGACAGACAAACAATTTTTCCATCAACAATCGGGTCGTTTCTTGTCGGCTTTCAGGCTATCCTATCCCATACAACGACAGGATAATTTATGAACTTAAATCAAACCCGCCAATTCCTCCGCATTGCCCGCGCCATCGAATACCTTTACGACCATGCCGCCGAACAGCCCGATTTGGCGCAAGTGGCGGCGGCAGTGCACATCAGTCCCGAACATTTGCAGCGCGAATTTTCCGCATGGGCGGGCATCAGCCCGAAAAAAATGCTGCAACACATCAGTATCAGCCGTGCCAAAGAAGCCCTGAAAAACAGCGAAAGCGTGGCGGAAGCGGCGCACAGCGGCGGACTGAGCGGCACGGGGCGGCTGCACGACTTATTTGTCGGCATCGAAAAAATGACTCCGGGTGAATACAAAAACGGCGGAGCAGGCCTGCAAATCCATTACAGCCTGATTCCCGGCCCCTTCGGCGACCTGTTGGCAGCGGCAACAGACAAAGGCATCTGCTTCATGCGTTTTTCAGACGACCCCTCCGCCGCACTGGACGAATTGCGCGCCGAATATCCGAACGCCCGCCTAACCGAACGGGAAACCGCATTCCACCGCCAGGTCGCTGACATCTTCCGCACCCGGCACGGCCGCATTACCCTGCACATCAAAGGCACACCCTTCCAGCTCAAAGTATGGCAGGCCTTGCTCGATATTCCCGCAGGCAGCCTGCAAAGCTACGGCACAGTGGCGCAGGCCGTCGGTTCGCCCAACGCCGCGCGAGCCGTTGGGACGGCCATCGGGCAGAATCCCGTTGCATTACTCATCCCCTGCCATCGCGTCATCCGCGAAAGCGGCATCATCGGCGGCTACCGCTGGCAACGCGGGCGCAAAATGGCGATATTGGCGCACGAATTGGGAGACGCTGATGACGCTTGACCTCTTCCCAGAAACCGCCAACCCGCACGCCAACCTGCTGCCCTACGACGGCATCGTCAGCAATTTCGGACGGATTTTCACCATCGCCGAAGCCGACCGTTATTTTGAAATTTTGCAGCGCGATATTCCCTGGCGGCACGACGAAGCCGTGATATACGGCAAACACATCATCACCGCCCGCGAAGTCGCGTGGTACGGCGACACGTCCTACAACTACGGTTATTCCGGCGCAAACCGCATCGCCCTGCCGTGGAGCGGCGTCTTGCCCGAGCTCAAAAACCGCGTGGAAGCCGCCATCACCGACATCTGCCCCACCCGCTTCAACTCCTGCCTGCTCAACCGCTACAACAACGGCAACGAAGGCATGGCGTGGCACAGCGATGAAGGACAAGGTCTAGCCAAAGACAGTGCCATCGCCTCCCTCAGCCTCGGCGCAACGCGCAAATTTGCCTTCAAACACAAAGAAAGCAAGGAAAAACGCGAAATGTGGCTGGAACACGGCCAGCTCATTGTGATGCATGGCGAAACGCAGAAACACTGGCTGCACACCATCCTAAAAAGCACCCGCATCCAAGAGCCGCGGATTAATCTGACGTTTCGGGTGATGAAAGGATAAAAAGGGGCTGCTTTTTTCCATTTCAGACAGCCCCCGAAAGTCGTCTGAAAAACTGCTTGAAAATGTAAAACAGAAAAGCCGTAGGTCGTCTGAAACGTTTTTCAGACGACCTACCGCACCCACATCATTCCCGTACACTCGCAATAGGGAGCCATCCATGTCCCAACAAACCCCGACATCCCCCGCCCCGCGCGACTGGCTGCTGCTTATCGGCGGCAGCACCTACAAATTCACGCTGACCGGTTTTTATCTGGTCGCGCTGGTCGCCATTTTGAAAAACCACGGTTACAGCCTAAACCAACTGAGCTGGATACATTTAATCGGTGGTATCGAAGCGGCGAAGGTGTTGTTTGCCGCGCTGATGGAGCGGCGGCCGGCGGGGCGGTTCGGGCGGTTTCGCGGCTGGCTGCTGGCGGCGACGCTGGGGCTTTCGGCGGTGTTCGGGCTTATGGCCTGCACCGACATCACGCAGAACTTCCCGCTGCTTTTGATCTGCTGCGTACTGCTCTCGGCGATGTCGGCGGTGTACGGCTGCGCGATGCTGGGCTTGTCGTGCATCGTCCTGCCGCACCGCGAACGCGGTTTCGGCGGCGTGATTCAGACGATGGCGGCGCGCGGCGGCAAGATGATCGGCGGTGCGCTGGTGTTGTGGCTGTATCAGGAATATGGACAGACTGCGGCAGCGGGCTTTATGCTGGCGTTCAGCCTGCTTATGCTGCTGCAACTCTTGTGCTACCGCGAGCCGGAAAGCCCGACGGCGCAAGGCGGTTTGACGGCGTTGGCGGCTCGGCTGGTCTCCTTTTGGCGGCAGTCTGAAACGGGCTGGCGGTGGCTGTTTTTGCTGTTTGCCGTTGCCGCTCCGTATGCATTTTCGGCAGCGACTTTTGTGCCCAAGCTGGCGGATTTGGGCTTCACTCCGAAGCAGACGGGCGGGATTCTGGCGGTGGGCATTCCTGTTGCCTGCCTGATTGTTACGCCGCTGTCGGGCTGGTTTTCGCGCAATTATCCGCGCCGCAAACTCGTGTTCCTGCTCTACGCGCTGCAACTGCCGCTGTTGGCGTCCATGACCGCCATCGACGCGCTCGCCCGCGTCCACCCTTGGCTGCCGCCCGCACAAATCATCGCCCTGAGCCTGAGCTACACGCTGCTGCTGCCGGTGATACTGGCGTTGGTGATGGACAAATCCGACCGCGCCACCGCCGCACTCGACAGCAGCCTGCAATTTTCCGTGGTTCTGCTCGGCAGTTACGCGGCCGGTTTCGCCGCCCTGCGACTGGCAAAGGCGGTCGGCTATGCCGATGCGTACTGGGCGGCGGTGGGCCTGGCCGTATTGGCGGGCGGGCTGCTGTATGCGTGCCGAGGCTTGTTTGATTCAGACGAGCCGTCATGAAAACCCCGCACCTTCGTATTTGAGGTGCAACGGTTTCCCGAATAAAAACAGGACACATCATCTACAACCCTTCTGAGCGATCCCCACTTTCAGACGACGTTTCCTTTTAAATCGAAATAGAACTTTTCAGCGGTTGCATTGCCTATTATGTTTTACCGTTCAAAATGACAGATCATTTCAAAAGGAACATATTAATGTCAGAAACTGTTACCTACGATCCCTCCCGCTACGGTGCCAAAGCCGCATACACGACTTATGAAGCCGACCAGGGTACACTCTCAGCAGGTGCAACAGTCAAAAAAGCCTCTTCCACACACTCCACTGCCCACGAAGCCAGCAAACAGTCTTACGTTGACCTGCCGGTCAATGCCGCCGTTTCGTTTACAGCAAAGGCGGATGCGGATGCCTCCACCCTCCGCTATACCGTTCCCGACGGGGCAACCGGCAAAGTTGAAATCCAAGTAAACGGCAAACCCGTAGCCAACCTTGATTTATCATCAAAACACAACTGGCAGTATTTGGAAAATTATGAGCACCACAAAGGCGAAGACATCAAAATCCACGATACGCCTGCTGCCGACCGTGTCGCCCGCTTCCAGTTCGACGAAGTAGGTACGCTGTTGAAAAATACATCCATCCAAAGCGGCGATACCGTTACCATCGTCAACAAATCAGGCAACACCCCGGTCGGTATCGACTTCGTTGAATTGGAAAAAGCCCCTGCCGCAATCAAACAGCCCGCAAACAGTGTCAGCATTACCGATTTCGGCGCAAAAGCAAACGACGGAATCGATGATTCAAAAGCCCTGACGGAGGCAATCGAATCGGCAAAAACCTCCGGAAAATCCATTTACATTCCCGAAGGGCAGTTTGATTTCGACCACCAGCTCCACATCTATGCCCCTAAAGGAATCAGCATCGGCGGCGCCGGCAGGTGGCATACCAAACTGCATTTCACGAGCGAGGAACCGCCCGTTTTTGAAAACGGCACAGTGAAAAAAGGCGGCGGCATCGTGTTTGAACACGGCAGCAATAATATTGATTTCGGCAATCTGTCGATGGATTCAAATTTGACATCCCGTTTCCACCAACAAGCCAACTACAAAGGCATTTCCGGCACTTTGGGCAAAGGCTCGTCCATCCACGACATCGCCATTGAGCATTTTGAAGTAGGCATCTGGACCGGCGATTACGCCAAAGTGGACAATGAACACCCACTGCACTACACAGACGGACTGACCGCCTCCAACGCCCTCATCAGGAACAATCTCGCAGACGGCATTAATTTTGCACAGGGAACCAGCCATTCGACCGTCATCAATTCCAACATCCGAGGCAACGGTGACGACGGTCTGGCGACATGGTCGAGCATTGCAGACCAAACAGAATCCAAAGTAGCCGAAAACAACCGTTTTCTGAACAATACCGTCGAACTCGGCTGGCGCGCAGCAGGCATCGGCATCTTCGGTGGCGCCGGACATGAAGTAGCCGGCAACCTGAT
This sequence comes from Neisseria macacae ATCC 33926, assembly GCF_022749495.1. Taxonomy (NCBI): domain Bacteria; kingdom Pseudomonadati; phylum Pseudomonadota; class Betaproteobacteria; order Neisseriales; family Neisseriaceae; genus Neisseria; species Neisseria macacae. Next base: position 2,176,276 of record NZ_CP094241.1, read on the forward strand.
TCGCGACAATGCCGCATGGTCGGGCATACGCCTCAACACCGTTTTCCAAGGACACAATTTTGACCTGAACAAAAAAGGTATAGTCAATTAAAATCAAAATAGGACAGTAACGCATTGTCAAATCGGGCGTAATCAGACAATACGGTTCGCAGATACCGCTTAATATTCGCCCACACCTTCTCAATCGGGTTGAGCTCAGGTGAATAAGGTGCAAGAGGCAATACCTTATGTCCCCATTTTTCCGCCATTTCCCGTAAGACACCCATACGGTGAAATCGCGCATTATCTAAAATAATCACCGATTTTTGAGTCAATGCGGGCAGTAGGCATTGCTGAAACCACGCTTCAAAAAAGACTCCGGTCATCGTATTTTGATAAACCATCGGAGCAATCAGCCGGTTGCCGACTTGTGCGGACACCAGAGATAAGCGTCGGTATCTTTTTCCACTTATCTGCGCTTTCACTATTTGCCCTTTCGGGCTGCGGGCATAGGGACGGAACAGGTAGCGGTCAAATCCTGTTTCATCCAAATAAACACGTTGGTAGTCGGGAAATTCGGCCAGTTGTGTCAAATAATGCGTCACTTTGACCGGGTCTTGTTCTTTGTAAGTGGTGGTCTTTTTTTGCGCGTCATCCCCATCTGTTTGAGTGCATAGCAAACGGCGGCTGGCGTACAATCAAAATGTTTGGCGATTTCATGCAGATAGGCATCCGGATGTTGCCCAACATATTGAGCCAGTTTTTGCCTATCCAATTTGACGGCATTTAGACCGGTAACTTGATGTTTTAGGCTGCCTGTTTGTTTTTTAAGGCGAATCCACAGGTAAAGCGTGTTTCTTGACAAGTTAAACGTTGCTGCGGTTTGGCTGATGTTTTTGCATTGTTCGTAATAGTTTAAAGCTTTGTTTCTTAAGTCCGCAGAGTATGCCATGGTTAGACCTTAAAAATTGAGTATTGTACCATTTTGTTTTTAATTGACTATATTTCGGTTCGGGACAATCTGTTAATCGGCAACGGTACCCGCGCCGACACATACGGACGCGAAAAAGGCTCTATCGACTTTGAAGAAGAGCATGGCGCAATCAAAAACGTCAAAGTCGAAAACAACATCATCGCCGACAACCTGTCCGACACAGCCATCACTAAAACATTGCCGATTTCAAACGGCAAAGGCATCGCCCTATCCGGCAACAACATCATCGGAAATGCGGCGGTTTCTGCCCCGTCCGCCGTTGATCATCCGGAAAAAGTTACCTCCATTACCCGTCAGGAACTCAGCAATATTCCCGATCAAAATTATTATTACGCCAACGAAACCACCGGCTTCAAATCCGTCAGCGTTACCTATATTACAGGCACGGCAGGCAGCGACAGCATCAAAGGCACAGACGGCATAGACCATATTGACGGCAAAAGCGGCGACGACAACATTTATGCCGGTGGCGGCAACGATACCGTATTCGTCAGCGGTGGAACCAACTTCATCAGTGGCGGCGATGGCGACGATATCGTCAGAGGCGGCGACGGCAGAGATACCGTCAATGGAGATTCGGGAAACGATGTGATTTTCGGCAACGGTGGAGACGACCATCTCAATGGTGGGGCGGGCAATGATACGTTGTTCGGCGGCGAAAACAACGATGTCTTTTATGGCGAGTCGGGCAAAGACGTGCTGTATGGCGGCTCAGGCGACGACTTACTGTTTGGCGGTTTAAACGACGATATCCTGTATGGCGGCGCAGGGAATGATACCTATGTCTTCTGCTTCGGAGAGGGACACGACACCATTTCCGACAATCACGGCAACAACGCCCTCCAATTCGGACAAGGCATCGCCGTCAAGGATTTGCATATCCATGCAAGCACCGACGCAAACGGTTCAATCGATTGGAAAATCACCATTGCCAACTCAGGCGGCAAAATCACCATCGACAACCAATATCTCAAAGGCAGCAACACCGCTGCTGTCGGAGAATTCCGATTTGACGAAGGGACATTTACCGTAGAAACCCTGCTGGACAAACTGTCGGCAAGCGGTCAAACCGGCGGGTTTGAAACGGTCAACAGCGGAGTCGGCAGCTTTAGTTACAGTTCCGATACGGCAAACGTGCAGCACTACGATGCCGTAACGCAACCGACAATTTTATAGCGGCCTGATGGAAATTTAGGAGGCGTGTGGTTTGATCCTGAATTCCACACCCCCGCAGGATATCAGGCTGATGTAACTGTATGCCGAAGTCAGGCTGAAATGTTCACGCTATCCGTATAAACAAGAGGTCGTCTGAACCGGCTTTCAGACGACCCCTCTCAATTTTTGGCACAAAATATCTTTTTTTACACATTTTAATTTAAATCATTTCTCAAATCATAGCCATTTAAAAAATTCACGCCAAAAGCTTATCGTTCTACGCACCATCCATGCGTTATTTTCCACCGCGTCCGCCATCCAGTATTATCCCCGACTACGCTTTGTTACAATTCAGCCAATTTTATTTCTCAACATATCCCGCTATGAGTCATTCATCCTCTTGGTCTTCCAAAATCGGTTTCGTCCTTGCCGCGGCAGGCTCTGCCATCGGTTTGGGCGCGATTTGGAAATTCCCTTATACCGCCGGTACGAACGGCGGGGCAATCTTTGTCCTTCTGTTTGTCATCTTCACGATTATCGTGGCGTTGCCGGTACAGCTTGCCGAGTTTTATATCGGACGCACAGGCGGTAAAAACGCCATCGATTCGTTCAAAACCCTGCGTCCCGGTTCACTTTGGCCTTGGGTCGGCAGGATCGGTGTGGCGGCGTGCTTCATTTTATTGTCGTTTTACAGCGTAGTCGGCGGCTGGGTTTTGAATTATGTCGTACACAGCTTCACCGGCGAAATTGCCCCGAACGTTGATTTTGGCGCCCTATTCGAAAAAACAATTTCCAACCCGACAAGTTCGATTCTTTATCAGGGGCTGTTCATGCTGATTACCATTTGGGTGGTCAAAGGCGGAATCTCTGACGGCATTGAAAAAGCAAACCGCTATCTGATGCCT